>CALAMB010000340.1 GCA_937925645.1 uncultured Acidobacteriota bacterium | reverse complement strand
GCGGGGAGGCGGCGCCGGTCGTCGATCGGTCCGGGCTACATTCCGCCGCCGCCGCAGGCGGCGGGACCGCGGAGGCCCCCCCGCGGGGAGGCGGCGCCGGTCGTCGATCGGTCCGGGCTACATTCCGCCGCCGCCGCGGGCGGCGGGATCTCGGCCAACCCGTCGAGGCGAACCGGCACCGGGCGGCACACCCGGCAGGCCCGGAATCATATCGGATCGGCAACGGAGGCATATATGCATCGGATCCAGCGCATCGGACCGCTGTCCCTGGCCAAGATCCAGGGGGTCATGTTCCTGGTGATCGGGCTCATCTTCGGAGTGCTCTATGGCGTGATCATGGGCGTCGCGGGGGCTGTCACCATGGCTTCGGGCGAGGAAGAAGGCGCGATGTTCCTGATTCTCGGCGCCGTGTCCCTCTTCGGTTTCCCCATCTTTTACGCGGTGATGGGTTTCCTGATGGGCGCGCTGATGGCGTGGGCCTACAACCTCGCCGCCCGCTTCATCGGGGGGCTCGAGGTGGAGTTGGCAACGGTGGAGCAACCGGCCGGCAAGCCCACCGCCGGCACGAGCGAAATCCCGGAGGCCTCGCCGGAAGTCCAGGCTCCCGGTGCCGGGCTCTGATCCTCGGCCCCTCACCGCGGGATCCCGCTGACTACTCCGGTGCGCCGGCGGCCAGCGCTTCGGCCTCGGCGTGGCTGCGGATGACGCGGATGTCCGGCCGGCGGGCCAGTTCACGGAACATCCTAACCAGCTCGCGGTCGGATCTCACGTCTCCGCGATGAATCCGCCGCCGCAGCCGGCGGACCTCCGGCAGGCGCCGCAGCGCCTGGGCCAGCGCCCCGTAAAATTCCCGCCGCCGGCCGGCCCACTGCGACGCCGCCTGCAGCGCCAGCATGCCCGCGTGGCGGGCCAGCATCCCGGGATCACGGATCTCCAGCCAGTGGAAGAGGAGCCGGTTGCGCGCGGCGATGGCGTCGACGCGCCGCCGCTCGAAGGCGCGGCCGATGGTGGCGCTGGGCTGGTGGTAGACCACGCTGCGCGGCTCGTAGCGGATTTCCCACCCCCGCTTCCAGGCGCGGTACGACAGGTCGATATCCTCCCAGTAAAACGGATTGAAGATCTCCAGGAAGCCGCCGAGCTGAAGGACCTTCCCGCGGTCCAGCGCCGCGAACCCGCCGATGGCCGTGAACGAGGGCCACGGCCCCGCGCCGCCGCCGACGGGCTCGTAGTTGAACTGGGCGCTCCAGTAGCCGCGCCGGAACGCCCCCACCTTGCCGCCGGTGCTCAGCACCCGCGTGCCCGGCAGCAGCACCCGGCAGGTCACGCCGAAGACGGCCGGATCGCGGAAGTGCTCGAGGAGCGGCGGGAGGAAACCCGCCTCCGGTTCCACGTCGTTGTTGAGGAGCACCACCACCGGGTGCGCCGCCGCCGCAAATCCGGTGTTGCAGGCCGCGGAGAAACCGCCGTTGTCCCGGCGGGCCGTCACGCGGACCCCGGCGGCGGCGGTGCGGGCCAGGTATGCCGCGGTGTCGTCCGTGCTGCCGTCGTCCACGACCAGGACTTCCGCCGCCGCCCCGGTGAGCCGGTGGTAGGCGTCCGCCTCGGCGAGCACGGCGGGCAGGTACCGCTCCAGCAGGTGGCGGCCGTTCCAGCTTGGGATGACGATGCTCACCGCGGGCCGCGACGTGCCCGCCGGCGCCGGCGCGGCGGCGGGGCACTCGGCTTCGACGAGCGGCGTGGCGGTCATGCGGCGGATATCCCTCGCGGACGGCATTCCGGCGCTGCCAATTGTACACCAGAACCGCCCCCGATCGCGCGGTTCGCGGCGGGGAGGGGCGTTGCGGCCGAACCGCGCGAAAACTTAACCAAAATCCGCGGCCGTCGTATAATCAGACTGCGGGACAGCCGGCCGCCCGCCGGCATGAACCTGCGGCGCGGCGGTGACATCCATGTTGAAGCAGCCCCGTTCGCGCACAGACGCCCGCGCGGCGCGGCGCCCGGATTCAGTTTTCCATTCGCCATCCCCGCGATGGCAGTGCCCAGGAGGCGAGACGTGACACACGCAGACGAGACGCAGCCCACAGCCGGCGCCCCGGCGCCCGCCGCCGGGCAGCCGGCGCCCAGCCCGGCCGACCTCAAGAACCAGGCGCGGCAACTGCGCCGGGCCCTGTCCACCGCCGATATCATCATGGTGGAAGACCACGACACCCAGGTGTCCCGCAAGACCTACATCTATCTCGCCGGCGCCATGGGCAGTTTGGTGCTCATCCTGGCCCTGGTCCTGATGCCGGCCACGCGGGCCACGCTGGCCGACCGGACCGACCGGATCGCCCAGATCGGCACCAGCGCCAATCCCGCCACCGACCAGGCGGCGCTGGCCGCCAACGAGCGGCAACCCGCGACGCCTTCGTCCGCTGAAGGGGAACCGGTGCTCCCGGGCGGCTTCACCATCGGCAGCGATACCCCGCAAACCCCGGCGACGGCACCCATCGGGGCGGCACCGCCACCCTCGGCCCCGCAGGTCCTTCGGGCCGCCCAACGCCCCGCCCCGCCGGCGCCCGCCGCGCCCGCCGCCAAGCCGACCCCGCGCCCGTCGGCGCCGGCCACTCCCCAAGGCGACGCCTACCGGCTGCTGCTGGCCCAGCGGCCGGCGTTCGCCGACCTGGTGAACGGCGGATCGGCGGAGTACCGCTACGTGGAGCATAAAGCCACAGCCAAGGACGATTCCGCTTTCGTGCTGGATTTCACGTTCCGTAAAGGCGACGCCGGGGAGGCCGCCCACTTCATCTGGGAAGTGAACCTGGCCGACCAGACCATCAAGCCCATCGGTCTGGCCACCGCGCGGTTCGACCGGCGAACTTCCCGCTGACCGGCCGCCGCCCGGAGCCGGCACGCTCGCTCCGCCAGTCGGTCCGCCCGCCGGGTGACGGGAAAGCGGCGGCGGGCCGGGGCGCGCGGTTAGCCGTCACAACATCTGCTTGAACAGCTCGGTGAGCGATCGCATGTCGAACGGTTTCTTGAGGAAACCGTCGACATCCAGGGGCCCCTCCTTCTGCCGGATCTCTTCGAGCCGGTACCCGCTGGTGAACACGACCCGGATGTGCGGCGTGGCGGTGCGCAGGTATTTCATGATGCCCGGCACGTCCATGTCGGGCAACTGGTAATCCATCAGGATGAAGTTGATCTCCGCAGACTTGCTGTCCAGAATCTGTCGCGCCGTGGCCAGGTTCTCGGCGAAATGGACCTTGATGCCCAGCTCCATGAGCATCTCGCACAACAGGTCGCCGAGCGTCTCCTCGTCCTCGACCACGAGCACGGTGTACTTGCCGTGGCTCAGGATCCGCAGGTCGATCTCGCCGGGGATCTCCGACTTTTCCCCCACCACCGGAAAATAGACCCGGAACTCGGTCCCGGCGCCCAGCTTGGAATCCACTTCGATGAAGCCCTCGTGGCGCTTGACAATGCCGAACACGGCGCTGAGGCCGAGGCCGGTGCCCTTGCCCGGCGGCTTGGTGGTGAAGAACGGCTCGAAGATCCGGTGGCGGATATCCGCCGGGATGCCGTTGCCGGTGTCGCGGACGATGAAGCAGACGTAGTCGCCGCCGACCGTGCCGCTCAACACCGTCTCCCGGGTGCGGCTCTCGGCCCGCAGGTCGAACTCCAGCAGGCCGCCGGCGGGCATGGCGTCCTGGGCGTTGGTGGCCAGGTTCAGCAGGATCTGCTCCACCTGGTTGGCGTCGGCGACGATCCGGGGCACCGTGGCGTAATTGGGGTAGCGGAGCTGGACCGACGGCTTCTTGTAGTTGGAAAAGAAGACGCAGAACCGCTGGAGCACCTCCACCGGCGCCAGCACCTGGAGGTTGGTGGGCTTTTCCCGGGAGAACGCCAGCAACTGGGAGGTGAGGGCCGAGCCGCGATCGGACGCGCCCTCGATGTTGCGCAGCTTGCGCAGGTCCTCCTCCGGCAGGTCGGTCCGCGTCACCAGGAGTTTGGCGTTGTTCTGGATGATGGTCAGGATGTTGTTGAAATCGTGCGCCACGCCGGCGGTGAGCGTCGACAGGCTCTCGAGCTTGTGCACCTGCTCGAGCTGCCGCTCCAGCGCCTTCTTCTCCGTGACGTCGAGGAAGGAGAGCAGGTAACCGCTGGTCCCGCCCTGGTGCTGGCCCAGCGCCACGCCGGACACCACCAGTTCGCGCGACACCTTGCGCACGGTCAGGATCTTCGTCTCCCACAACTGGGGGCGGCCCTCGGCGCAGAGCTGAAGGTGGTTCCGGAACGTCGCCGCAGCCTCCTCGTCGAGGAACCGGTCGGGGGAGGCGGGATCCAGTTGGCCCACGCCCAGCAGGTCGCGCATGCGCTGGTTCATGAACAGGGTGTTCCGCTCGGACGAGAGGAACCAGATGCCGATGTTGACGTTTTCCACCAGGGTCCGGTAGCGCTCTTCGGACTCCTGGAGCTTGCGGTTGTACTCCTGCAACTGGGTGACCTTCTCCTCGAGGTGCGTCACCAGCGTGCGGCTGTACTCGCGGAGCACGGACTGCTCCTCGACCACGGGGATTTTGTCCTGGCGGCCCTTGAGGAAGCTCTCCACGTCCTGGACGAAGGAGAACGGATCGATGGGCTTGGCTATGAAGCCCACGCAGCCGGCGGCCAGGGCCATGTCCTTGTCGCCCTTCATCGTCTTGGCCGTCAGGGCCACCACCGGCACTTCCTCCAGCCCCTTCATCGACTTGATCTTGGTGGTCACCTCATAGCCGCTCAGCGAGGGGATGTTGATGTCCATCAGGACCAGATCGGGCATTTCCTGCGGCGCCCGCACGATGGCCTCGATCCCGTCGGCGGCGCCCACCACCTCGTAACCCGACGTCTCCAGGAGCGTTTTGACCAGCCGGAAATTGTCGGGATTGTCCTCGACGTACAGGATCTTGGTCATGGGCGGCGGGACCTCCGTTTCGCGGCCGGAATCAGGGTATCTCCCCGGGATCCCCGGTAGCCGGCCGGACCGGCTCGCCGATGAGCACCACGCGGATGTCCATCACGTTGGTGCCGGTGGGTCCCGTGACCACCAGGTCGCCGAGGGGTTGGAAAAACCGGTATGAATCGTTGCGGGACAGGAATTCGTCAGGGTCCAGCCCCAGCGCCTGGGCTCGGGCCAGCGTCGCGTTGTCGGCCAGGGCGCCCGCCGCGTCGGTGGGGCCGTCGGTGCCGTCGGTGCCCGCCGACAGGACCACCGCCGGCACGTTGCAGCCCGCCAGGCGCCGGACGCAGTGGAGCACGAACTCCATGTTGCGTCCGCCCAGCCCGCCGCCCTGAAGGCGCACGGTGGTTTCGCCGCCGGAGACCAGGCACACCGGCGGCGGCACCGGCCGGTGGGTGTAGACCACGTCGTACGCCAGCACCGAGTGGAACGCCGAGCAGTGCGCAGTGTCCCCGGTGATGTGGTCGGACACCAGGAGGGGCCGGTAGCCGAGCCGGCGGGCGCACTCCTTGGCCGCGTGGCAGGCGGCCATGTTGTTTCCCGCCACCACGGCGCTCTTGTTGGCCAGAATCGGATCGTCGGGGCGCACGGTTTCGGGGATCTGGCCCGCCAGGCCGGCCTCGAGGTGACGGCGAACCGCGACCGGCACCTTCAACGTCAGTTCGTAGCGTTCCAGCACCTGCCAGGCGTCGGCGAACGAGGACGCGTCGGCGACCGTCGGCCCCGAGCCGATGATGTCCAGCCGGTCGCCCACCACGTCCGACAAGGCCAGGGTCAGGGCCGGTCTTCGGCCGAGCCGGCGGGCCAGTTGCCCGCCCTTGACCGCGGACAGGTGCTTCCGGATGCAGTTGATCTCGCCGATGTCCGCGCCGCACCGCAGCAGCAGTTCGGTCACCGCTGCCTTGTCGGCGACGGTGAGGTGTCCGGCCGGCAGGCAGAACAAGGCGGACGACCCGCCCGACACCAGCACCACCACCGGCGCGGTGGCCGGCACCGAGTGGTCCAGCCAGCGGAGCGCGCCTTCGGCCGCCGCGACGCTGCGGCCGTCCGGAACGGGGTGGGACGCCTCGACCACCTGGCAGCCGGGAACGGCTTCCCCGTGTCCCGCTTTGGTCACCAGGTAGCCCGCCAGGGCGCGCGGGGCGACGAGCGTCCCCAGGGCCCGAGCCATCGCCGAGGCGGCCTTGCCGAAACCGAGGACGCAGACCCGGTCCTGGCCGCCCAGGTCCAGGCTGAAGCGCCCTTGCGCCGCCAACCGGTCGCCGTCGAGTCGCAGGCAGGCGGCGAACGCGGCGGCAGGCTGGGCGGCCGCCAAGGCTTCTGCGAATACCTGGCGGGCGTCCTGTCGCATCTGGACGTTCATGGCGGGTTGTCTCCGTAGTGCCATTGTAACCCAGTTTCAGTTTTTGCGGCAGCGCTTTGTCGGTCCGTCCGTTTCTGCGATAATGGTTTGCCATGGCCGAGCACCCGACGCACCCGCATCCCGACCCGCCCCGCGTGCTGCTGATCTTCATCGACGGTCTGGGCGTCTCCGCCTGCGCCGATCCGGACCGGAATCCGCTGCAGGATCCCGCCCTGGGGATCCTGCGGATCGTGCCCCGGCTGGCCGACGGCGCCGTGGCGGTGCCCGGTTTCGCCGCCCGGCCCATCGATGCCACTCTGGGCGTCGACGGACTCCCCCAGAGCGCCACCGGCCAGGCCACGCTGTTCACCGGCGTCAACGCCGCCGCGCTGGCCGGCCGCCACATCAACGGATTTCCCAACGGGGTCCTGCGCCGCCTGCTGGAGCGGGAGAGCCTGTTCCTGAAGCTGGCCCGGCGCGGCGTCGTCGGGGACTTCGTCAACACGTTCAGCCCCGAGCTCATGCGGTTCTACCGGCTGCGGCGGCTCTCCGTCACCACGTGGGCGGCGCTGGCCGGCGGCCGCCAGTTGCGCACGTTTTCCGACCAGCGCGAGGGGCGGTCGCTGTACCAGGATTTCACCAACCTGTTCCTGCAGGAACAGGGCTACGACATGCCGCTGCAGACGGCCGCGGCGGCCGGCCGGATCCTGGCCGGTCTCACCGCCGGCTGTCCCTTCATGCTGTACGAGTATTTCATGACCGATTACGCCGGCCACAGCGGAGAGCGGGAATTCGCCCGGCTGATCCTGCGCCTGCTCGACGAGCTTCTCGAATCGGCGCTGGCGGCCATCGACCGGACGCGCACCACGGTGCTGCTCACCAGCGACCACGGCAACATCGAGGATCTGGGCACGCGCGGCCACACCCGCGCGCCCGTGCCGCTGCTCGCCTGGGGTCCGGGCGCCGCCGCCCTGGTGGACCGCATCGCCGCCCTCCCCGACGTCACTCCCGCCATCGTGGACTACCTCTCCGCTGAGTCAACCTTTTAACTGTTCTTTGGAGATAGGAGATAGGAGATAGGAGTAAGGAGTGTTCGTAATTCGTAATCGTAATTCGTAATCGTAATTCGCAATCGGAATTCGCAATCGTGATTCGTGATCGTATTCGGGGCTCGTTCGCGGTCGTCGGATATCGAACATCGGAAATTGGACCTGGGACCCAGGTTCTGGGATCTAGGTTCTGGGACCTGGGTTTTGGGACCACGGTTTTGGATCCCAGGTCCCTTCACCCAGGATCCAGATCCCCACACCCAAGACCCAGATCCCAGGTCCCAAATCCCAAAACCCATTCACTCTTCTTCTTTGTGACTTTGTGGTGAGCGCTTACGGCTTGAAGGCGTTCTCGATGAACTCCAGCTCGTGGCGGCCGTCGGGATCGAAGACGACGGCGACGACGTGGTAGCGGACCGGGACGTTCCGGAGGCCGTGCTCCCTCAGGAAGTACGCGGCCAGGCGGCCGTAGCGCTCGATCTTCTCCGCGGTGACCGCGTCCTCGGGCCGCCACTTGGCGTGGCGCAGCCGCGTCTTGACCTCGACGAAATGGATCGCCTCGTCCCGCCGGGCCACGAGATCCACCTCGCCGAACGGCGCGCGCCAATTGCGGGCCACCACGTCGTAACCGTCGGCCGCGAGCCGGCGGTGGGCCAGCCATTCGCCCAGCCGGCCGAGGGCCTTGGGGTCATGCAGCAGGCGCCGGGCGGCGCGCCGCGTGAATCCGAACACGGACGGTTCCCTCCCCGTCGCTGACCGAATCGATGCTGCCGGCCGGTCAGACCGCGCGCAGCGCCCGGCCGCGCTCGAAAGCGGTCCGGTTGACGTCGCGGGCCTTGGCCGGCACGAACTCGGCCACCACCGCCCGCCAGGCGTCCACGTCCAGCGGCGACATCGTGGACAGCACGCCCAGCATCACGCTGTTGACCAGCCGGGTGTTTCCCAGCTCCCGGGCGATCGCGTCGGCGGGCACCAGCACCGCGCCGGGCACCCGCGCCGCCAGCTCGGCGGCCGGGTCGTCGAGGTACGTGGTCAGGCCGGCCGCGGCGATGGGCGGCACGATCTTCTGGGTGTTGGCGAGCACGGCGCCGGCCGGCGCGAGGAAATTCAGCCAGCGTAACGACTCCAGGATCTCGAACGACAGGATGACGTCGGCGCGCCCCTCCTCGATGAGCGGCGAGTGCACCACGGGACCGAACCGGACGTGGCTGCTCACGACGCCGCCGCGCTGGCTCATGCCGTGCACCTCGCTCTTCTTGGCGTCGAGGCCGCTCCGGAGCGCGGTCTCCGCGATGATTTCGCTGGCCAGGATGATGCCCTGGCCGCCGACGCCCACCAGCAGGATGTTTGTGGTCGGGGTGGTCATGGCTCAGACTCCTTTCTCGACGGGCTGGATGGCGCTGACGGGACACACCGACGCGCACAGGCCGCAGCCGGTGCAGAGCTCCCCGTCGATCACTGTCTTGAAGTGCCCCTTCTCCGTCTTCTGGTCGGACTTGAGGAGCGCCGGGCAGGCCGACTTGCGGCAGGCGCCGCAGCCGATGCAGATCTCGGGCTCGACCGCGTACTTGCCGCGCTTCACCTTCTGGGGATAGAGCACGCACGGCTGGCTGGAGACGATCACCGACAGGTGGTCGGCCTGGGTTTCCTGCTTGACCAGCTGGGCAAACGCCTTGTGCTGGGTGGGATCGGCGGCGAAGACGTGCTCCACGCCCAGTCCCTTGCACAGGGCCACCAGGTCAACGCTGTAGGTGGGCTCGCCGCGGAGGTTGTGGCCGCTGGCGGCGTGCTCCTGCCCGCCGGTCATGGCGGTGATCCCGTTGTTGCTGATGATGATGGTGATGGTGCTCTGGTTGTAGATGGCATCCAGCAGCCCGGTGATGCCCGAGTGGAGGAAGGTGGAGTCGCCGATCACGGCGACGATGTTCTTGCCGTCACCCCGGGCCTTCTGGATGCCGATGGCGGCGCCGATGCTCGCGCCCATGCAGATGCAGGTGTCCAGCGCGTTGACGGGCGGCAGGGCGCCCAGGGTGTAGCAGCCGATGTCGCCGGTGATGGTGGCGTCGCGCAGCTTGCCCAGCGCCAGGTACATCCCCAGGTGCGGGCATCCCGGGCACATGGCCGGCGGCCGCGGGGTCAGGCCGTCCACCGCCGCGTGGACCGGCGCGGCGGCCGCTTCCAGCAGGCCGGCCTTGGCCAGGCAGGCGCGGACGATATCCGGCGTCAGCTCGCCGATGGCCGGAAAGATGGACTTCCCTTCGACGGGCAGCCCCAGGATCCGGATCTGCTCCTCGAGGTAGGGGTCCAGCTCCTCCACCACGATGAGGCGGTCCACCGAGGCGGCGAACCGGCGGATCATCCCGGCGGGGATCGGGTTGGTCAGCCCCAGCTTCAGGAACGACGCCTCGGGCCAGACCTCCTTGACGTAGGCGTAGGCGCCGCCCGAGGTGACGAAGCCGACGCGGCGGTCGCCGGGCTCGATGCGGTTCAGCGGCGTCTCCTCGGCGAACGCGGCCAGGCGCTCCTCGCGCTCGGCCATGACCACGCGGCGGCGGCGGGCGTACATGGGAAGCATGACGAACTTCTCCCGGTCGATCCGGCCGGGGTTGCGCAGGGGGTGCTCCCGCCGCTCGCCGAGCTCGGCCACGCTCTTGCCGTGGGCGGTGCGGGTGGTGATCCGGAGCATGACCGGCGTGTCGAACGTCTCGCTGATCTCCAGCGCCGCGCCGACGAAATCCTTGGCCTCGGCCGAGTCGCTGGGCTCCAGCATGGGGATCCGGGCGAAAGCGGCGAAGCGCCGGTTGTCCTGCTCGTTCTGCGACGAGTGCATGCTCGGGTCGTCGGCGGAGACCAGGACGAATCCGCCGTTGACGCCGGTGTAGGCGAACGTCATGAGCGGGTCGGCCGCGACGTTGACCCCCACGTGCTTCATGGCCACGAGCGTCCGGGCGCCGCCGATGGAGGCGCCCATGGCGATCTCGAAGGCGACCTTCTCGTTGGTGGACCATTGGGCCTCGATGTCCGGGTACTGGGCGACGGCCTCGAGGATCTCGGTGCTCGGGGTGCCGGGATAGGCCGAAGCGAACCGGACGCCGTACTCCCAGGCGCCTCGGGCGATGGCTTCATCGCCGGAGAACAGTTTCTTCGTCATTTATACCTCCGCTGGAAAAACGAAACCATACTATACACGATTCCGGCCCCCGGGGCGGCACAAATTTCGTGGCGCGGGAAGCTATCACCACAAAGGCACGATGGACACAAAGGGCCTCATGTGTCACTGATCATTTTTCATCTGTCAATTTTCATTGAAGAGGATTTTGAGGGAGTAAATGGGGACAGGGACCGGGGACCGGGGACCTGGGTTCTGGGACCTGGGGGCTGGGACCAAGGACTTGGGATCTGTGATCTCGGATTTGGGATCCGGGATCCGGGACCTGGGAGGGCTGGGACCTGGGGGCTGGGACTTGGGGGCTGGGACCTGCGGTCTGGGAGCTAGGGTCTGGGAGCTAGGGTCTGGGATCCGGAATCAGGAACCTGCACCCAGGACCCAGGACCCAGGACCCAGAACCCAGAACCCAGGTCCCAGAACCCAGGTCCCAGGTCCGAAGTCTGATGTCCGAACTGTTTACTGTTTACTGCTCACCGTTCACTTTCTTCAGTGCTGGTTGTCGTAGGCGATGCCCTGCTCCGTCTGGTTGATGGCTTTGCGGGTAAGGTCGATGGCCTTGTTCCGGTGGCCGCCCTTGTCCGGCGTGGCCTGCTGCAGGT
>CALAMB010000339.1 GCA_937925645.1 uncultured Acidobacteriota bacterium | reverse complement strand
TGATATATAAGCAATAATCAATAACGAATAACACGACCGGTCAATGACAAATGAAAAATGATCAATGTCCGATGACAAATGGGTTAATGAAATGAGCTCTTCGGTGCGCCCATGACTCATCCATGTCCGTGGTGCCTGGAACCGCTGAAACGCGCCGAGCGCCAGGGCGCCGAATGCCCGCGGTGCGGCCGGCCGCTGGGCGACGGCAACGGCGGCGTGATGCGGCCCCTGGACGTCCGCCACGACGCGGTGGTCGTCGAGCAGCGCCGCCGATTTCTCCGGCTGATGCAGGTGGGGACGCCGGTGGCGGCGCTCGTGTCGCTGCTGGCGCCGCTGGCGCACTGGGGCGGGCTGGTGCTCATCAGCGTGCCGCTGCTCGCGGTGGGGCACATGCTGGTGCTCCGCCTGTATCTGGTCTGCGAATCCCGCCCCCTGCTGGGCCGGCGCCGGCGGTTCTTTCACCGGTGGCTGACCCGCCTGGCCATGCTGTGGATCGGACTGCCCGGCTACGCGCTCACCGCCATTCCCGTGGCCGGCGCGCTGGCCGGGGCAGCGGTGTTCGCCGGCCTGACCGCCGGCACGCATTACTACACGCTCTGGAGCCTGGGCCGCGAAAAGGACCGCCAGCGTCTCACCGGCTGGGAGAAATTCCTGCTCATCGCCCTGGTGTTGGGCACCGTCGTCGCACTCACCGCCGTGGCGGTGCTGACGCTGCTCCTGGGTTTCACTCTGACCAAGCTGTACGCGTGGCTGGCGGGGTAGCTCAGGCGTCCCGCGTAGTGCAGGCGTCCCGCCTGCGACTGAACGAACCGGCGGGCCGGCGAAGGGTGAACCGGCGCTGCCGGATCGATTGATCGGTCCGTCCCGCCGGGAACCCATCCTCAACTCTTATCAACCATCAATCTTCGTGCACCACGCGGAGGGGCGGGAACGAGCCTCAAGCCTCGAGTCCCGAGCCTCGTTGCGCTCAGACCCGGATCCGGTGCTTGCCCGACATGGCCTGCTGTGCCCGGTACTCCCGGCCGGCGAAGATCCGGGTCTTCAGGTATTGGTACGCCTCGGGGAACGAGCGCAGCAGATTTTCCGGGGCCAGGACGTAGCAGGCGTAACAGTAAGCGAAGCTCCGGTCCAGCGAGACCAGCTTGGGATCCATGTACAGCTCGCCGCCGCGCAACTGCAGCTCCTGCGGCAGCAGCTCTCGATCCACGATCTTGACCAGCGCCCGGGCGCCCGGGCCGCGGTCGTATCGCGGGTACATGATGGGCGGCCAGCCCTTTTTCACCTCCAGCGTGGTGAAGAGCGAATAGCCCACCAGGGCCAGCAGGGTGAAGTGGATCGCCGGGATTTCGGTGGCGCCCAGCGCCACCGGGTCCCAGAAGGCGGGATGGAACAGGATCATGGACCCGCCGCGGGTCCGGTAAACCCCGGCGGCCGACAGGCTGGTCTTGTCCTTGCCCGTGAGGTAGTCCTCGCGCACCAGCTCGGCGAACCCCTCGTTGTATCGAATGTGGCGCTCGGGGAGATGGCGCAGCAACGCGTTGACCATCTCCAGTTCCGCGCGCTTCCATTTTCTCGGCTCAAACATGTGAGAACCTCCTTGTCGCTCGCGATCTCAGACGGACGGTCCGGCCATGCATCCGCCCGGCCTAAGGCGCCGCCAGCGGATCGTAGCCCATGTACTCCACCATGAACTGGTACTTGTCGGGACAGTCGTTTTTCAGCTGTTGCGGATCCTGGAAGAAGTACTTGAAGCACTCGGCGAAGTCGTCCTTCGGGTTGGTGGAGGCGTAACCGGTGATGAAATCGGCGTCGGGGTCGCAGACGTACACCTTGCCGTAGTGCACCTGCACGATGCCGTCATCGGTGCCGTCACCGTCGAGGTCGATGGGATCGCCGTCGTGATACACCTGTCCGTCGCTGAAACGGGCGGATCCGCCGAGCGGCGTATAGACGCCGCCGACGAAGTCATCGCTGATGTCCGAGAATTCGGAGGTATGGTTCACCCAGCCGCTGGCGGCCTGGAAGTCGTCCCACCGCGGGTTCTCGTTGTCGAAATCGTGCCCGATTTCGTGGATGATGGCGTGGGTGATCTGCCCGCCGCCCAGGGCGATGAGGCCGGAGCCGGTGTTATAGCCGCCGACGCCGGGCTGCATGGCCTCGCGTCGGATCTCGCGCAGGTTGTGGTTGAAGACGGTGAAATCCTCCGGGAGCATCTCGAGCTGACCCTCCAGCTCCTGCAGTTCCGCCTGGGTCCAGGTGGTGCCCACACCGGTGATGTTGATGTTGTACTCCACCTCCAGGTGAAACTCGTAGGCGAGGCGGTTGTAGAGGTTCATCTTATCCTCGACGGAACCGGAGCCCTCGCCGGCCTGGAGCTCGCTGATGTCCGTCGAAAGGGCGTTGACCAGGTCTTCATAATACTTCCGCTCGTAGAAGTTGTCGGCCTGGTTCATTTTCTGGCGGGCGGCGTCCAACTGGGCCTGCATGTCCGCCTCGAGCTGGTTGAGCTGGTCTTGGATGTACTCCTCGTCGGTCTGGCCGGCGGCCAGGGCGGCGGCGTGGAGCGCGGTCAGGTCCAGCAGGTTCAAGGGCGGCGGGTTTTCGAACAGGCCCATGGCGGCGACGTACGTCTCGTAGTCCACGAACGGGAGGTTGCGGGTGATCTCGGTGCCGCGGAAGCTCCAGTCGTCCACTCCGCCGGTTTCGGTGGCCACGTAGCCGTCGTCGGTGGCCGCGTCCACCGCGGCGCCGTCCATGGTCACGTCGCCGATCTGGACGTTGTTGTCGGCGATGCCGGTGACATGGATGGCCTGGTCGCCCTTGGTGATGATGAGCTCGTCGGAGACGGTCACCGAGCCGTCGCCGATGGGCTTGGTCTTGACGGTGATCTTCGTGCCGTCTTCCAGCTCGAAGGTCATCTGGGCCTTGAAGTCCCACTTGCCGCCGTCACCCTCGTGCACGTGGGGATCGCCCCAGATCCGGACGTCGTTGCCGTCGGCGTCCCGGATGTGCCACGCCTGGTCGTCGTTTTCGAAGGTGATGGAGTAGCCGTTGTCCAGGGTGATGGTGTTGCCGTCCTGGTCTACGCTCCAGGTTTGATCGGACGGAGAGGCGCCTCCCTGAACTCCGCCGGCGCCGCCCACGCCCCCCACATCGGACATGGTCCCCTCCTTCTGCCGGATTCGGAAGCCCGGCTCCCGGCCGACAGGTGATAAGATATCGAATCAATATCCCGCCCGGCGCGTGCGCCGGGAATTATTTGCCGGCGTTGAACGAAGGGCGGTACGCCGCCGAATAGTATTTCCCGTCGAACCGGACCAGGCTGTGCCGGGACAGCACCTCGACGATCTGGCGGAACTCCGGTCCGTCGTAGGCGCCCAGCAGGCTGCCGCGGTGGACGCCGCTCGAAACACGGAGCGGCAGCGCCGGCAGTGGCCAGGCGCCCGGCGTCGCGTTGCGGGGCAGCGGCTCATCGAGGGGGATGAGCAGCACTTCGCCCGCGGGCGGGTAGTAGAGGTCGGGCGCCGGCAATCCCTCCAGCAGATCCAGCGCCTGCACGGGCCGCTCCAGAACGGGCAGGGCCTGGTGGTTCCAGTACTGGCGGAGACCGTAACAGGCGAAGGTCTTCTCCCGCCCGCCGGCTCGGACCGTGATCGCGGTGGTAGGCAAATCCGTGATGAGGGCCGCGGCGCGGACCTCCTGCTCCACCGCCCGGCTGTCCCATTCCCAGAATCCCAGGGCATCCAGCCGCTGCAGCAGCTCCGGCAGCGACGGCGTGGTCAACTGACCGGTTTTCCAGACGTTCCAGTGTCCGCCGGGGCCCTGGGCCAGACGGATGATCCGGCCGTCCTCCTGGACGACCAGGTAGGGGACCGACACGACAAACGCCGCATCCGCGGACACGTAACCGCCGGGCGCGGCCACCGTGATGACGGCGCCGGAGACACCGCCGGCGGACTTTGCCGATCCGTTCATGGGATCCCTCCCGTTGTGGGAGGCGCAGGCAAGCACCAGACTGCACAGCACGAATGCCAGATCGGCTATTCGGTGTCGCACACCCACGTCCTCCTCGATGATGAACTGCCTCACTTATCGGAGTCCGAAAGGAAAAGTTGCGTCTATTGTCGCAGATATTTATCGGTCTTGGGTGGAAATCCGCTGTTATTCCCGCTACTATCCGGAAACAGGGTCTGGTGTTCGACCACTGGGGGAGGTAATACCATGAGCGCGCGCCGCCCGGATCCGACGCCTACGCCCGTGCCCGGCGCCTCCGGACGGCGGGTGACGGTCGCCTGCGCCGGCGACGTGCACGGCCGGATGGACGAGCTGGTGGCGCTCGTGCGGACAGCCGAGGAGCGGCTGGGCCGGCCGGTGGATTTCGTCCTGCAGGCGGGCGATTTCGAACCCATCCGGCACGCGGACGACCTGCGGACCATGGCCGCGCCCGCCCGGTACCGGCAACTGGGCGACTTCCCCGCCTACTGGGCCGGCGAGCGGGACTTCCCGCGGCCGGTCTATTTCATCGGCGGCAACCACGAGCCGGTGATCTTCCTCAACGAGCGGCCGGAGGGATTTACGCTCTGTGCCAACTGCACCTATCTGGGCCGGGCCTTCGCCGGCACCATCCACGGGGTAAGGGTCTGTGCCCTGTCGGGCATCTTCCATCCGGAGAAATTCACCTTGCCGCTTCCCGTGCCGGACCGGAAACGCCAGCTCTCGCCCAGGGAGTACTCGTACTTCCGGGAGGCCCACGTGGAGTTCCTGCTGGACCAGCCGGGAGCGGACGTGCTGGTGCTCCATGAATGGCCGGCCGGCGTCGTCGCCGCGAGCGATGCCGACGAGTTCGAACGGCTCCGAAGGAGCCTGCGCTACGACGCGGTGGGCAACGAGTGGGCGCAGTTGCTGGTGGAGCACCTGCAGCCGGCCCTGGTCATCGCCGGCCACATGCACCACTCCTATCGGACCACCGTCCGCACGGCCGGCGATGACGCGATCGGCGACGGTGGCGGGACGCTGTTCGCGGCTCTGAACAAGGTGGGGGACGGTCCCGGCGCCCTGGCGGTGTTCGAGCTGGACGCGGCAGGCGGGATTCGGGAAGTGCCGCTGGAAACGCCCGAAATCACTTGACGAAGTGAATGCCGGATGGTACGGTTTCGGTTCATTTCGCCGGTGCCTGACAGCCGGTTCAGTGGACCGAAAATGCTGAAACTGACCCGCCGTGTTTTCCAGATCGCGATCGTCGTGGCCGCCGTCGTGACCGGTTGGCGTTTCGCCATGGGCTGGTCCCTGACGAGCGTGGAAAAATACTGCCCCTTTGGCGGACTCGAAACGCTGTACGCCTTCCTCACCAACCAGCGGTTCAGCTGCGCCGCGGGCGAGCTGAACCTGACCCTGTTCCTGGCCCTGTTGGGATTGACCTTGCTGGCGCGCAAGTCATTCTGCGCCTGGGTGTGCCCGTTCGGCACCGTCAGCGAGGGTCTGGCCGCCCTGGGCCGGCGCATCTTCCGGCGGAGCGGGCGCTCTCCCGGCGGCGGGTACCGGCAGTGCCTGGAGCCTCCCCGCGCGGCGGACCGCTGGCTCCGCCTCCTGCGGGTGCCGGTCCTCCTCCTGATCCTGTACTTCACCTATCGGACCGGGGAGCTGATCTTCCGGGGGTATGACCCCTACTACATCCTGTTCAGCTTCCACGGCCACGACGTGATGCCGTGGAGCTACGCCGTGCTGGCGGGGCTGCTGGCGGCGGCGCTGCTGGTGCCCATGGCCTGGTGCCGCTACCTGTGCCCGCTCGGCGCGGCGCTCTGGCCGCTGGCGGCGGTGGGCCGGATGCGCCTGGCGCGGTCCGAGGCGGCCTGCACCCGCTGCGGAGCGTGCGACCGGGCCTGTCCCCACTCGCTGGACGTGTCCGGAGTGGACCAGGTACGCTCGGGCGAGTGCACCCTGTGCCTGGAGTGCGTGCACGCCTGCCCGGCCGCCGGAGCCCTGGAGCTGCGCCTCGAGGGGGTGCGGCGATGAGAGTGTCGCCCTGGTGGATCCCCACGGCTGTGCTCGTGCTGGCGCTGTTCGGAATCGGTTCGGCGAGCCTCGTGGCCGTGCCCAGCTATACCCGCGATTTTCAGCCCGCCGCCGCGGCGGCGGGCGCCGCCGGGCAACGGACCACCGTCCTGCTGGTCGAGGGGCTCCGCTGCGTGGATACCGCCGAGCGTGCCGCCGTGCAACTTGAAGGCGCGCCCGGCATCATACGATTCGAAGCGTTCGCCTCGCGCAACCGGGCCGAGGTGACCTATGACCCAACTCGGACCGACCCGGCCGCGATTATCCAGGCCATCGAGAGCCCGGTGTACAACGAAGAGACCGGCGAAGTGGCGTTTGGCGTCTACCGTGTGGTCGAAGTGGATGGAATCCCCCGGGATCAGATTCCGGCGACAGGCAAGTGATTGAGACCCATAAACCATACATGTGGAGGATTGCGGACATGATGAAGCTGACTAGACTCATGGTGCTTGCCGTTCTGGTAGGCGCAGTCGCCGGCGGCCTGCTGGCTGCCGACACGACGGCCACGCCCGCCGCCAAGCCGGCGGTCGCCCAGGAAACCGCCGTGTTCGCGGTGCCCGGTCTGGACCAGGTGGCCACGGTGAAGGCGCTGTCCAAGGCGCTGGCCGAGAAGACCGGTATCGTCGCCGCCAAGGTGGACAAGGAAAAGAGCCAGTACGCGGTCACCTTCGAAACGGCCAAGACCAATCCCGACGAGATCCTGAAAGCTCTGGCCCCGGTGACCCCCGCCGCGAAGCTGGAGAAGGTGGTTCCCGCCGAGGGGAAGACCGCCGCCAAGCCGGACTGCAGCCAGTGCCCCAGCCGGAGCGGTTGCGGCTCCAAGCCCGAATAGATGCCGAAGGGCGCGCCGCCGGCGGGAAATGTGCCCGTTGGCGGCGCGCGCCCGATATCCCCCCCGCGAAGGGCAAACAGGGGGACTGACACCGGTGTCACCGCGCGGCGAATGCCGGTCCATTCAGATCAGGAGGTAGGCGCGATGGCGGAACGAGAAGGGCGGGGCTGCGCCCTGGCCGGATCGGGGCTGGGATTCGGGGCGGCGCTGGCCATGGTGATGTCGTGGACGGCGAACAAGTCGATCCTGTGGGTGCTGCTGCACGGGCTGCTGGGCTGGATCTACGTCATCTGGTACCTCTTCACCCACCACGACTGGCGCTGGCTGTAGCGCAGGCGTCCCGCCTGTGGGAGTGAACAGTGAACAGTAAATAGTAAACAGTGAGGAGTTAGGAGATAGGAGTGAGGAGGGGGGCGGCGGGGGCGTGATTCGTGCTCGTAATTCGTAATCGTAATCGTAATCGTAATCGTGATCGTAATCGAGGCTCGATACTCGTCCCGTAACGTGGACATCGGACATCGGACATCGGAATTCGGATATCGAGTGTCGTGCTCGTAATCGTCATTCGTAATCGTAATCGTCACCATACTTGAGCCTCGATTTTCCCCGGACCGGCATCCCCCACCGGTGATTCGGCGAATTACGTGATCCCGCTCACACCCGCCTTTTGGAATCCAATTGACATCCCGGCCGGGATCGAGTCACTATGTTGAGCAGGTGCTGTTTCAGTCAGTTAACGCTCGGTCCGGGAGACATCCATGAACCGTCATTCGTTGCGGAGCGTTTCGGAGGCAGCCGCCGTCCTGGGTGTGCTGTGCGCGCTGCTCGCCGGCGGCCCCCGCGCGGCGGATCCGGTGAAAGCGGGTTCCGCCTACATCCACACTAAACCGGAGAAGAGCCGCAACATCAATCCGCAGCCGTTCTTCGTGGACACGGCGACCGTCACCGATAACATGAAGGAGGCGGGCGACTTCGGCACGCGGGTGGACCGCCTGCACTCGTGGGCGGGCTGGATGCTGTGGGGCAACAACGTCACCGACTACCAGAAGGTGGACAACAACGGGGACCACAACGCCACCGACAAGCTCGTCCAGGGCGCCCTGCTGGCCGGACCCATCGGTCTGAAATACATCAACACCACCCGTCCCACGGCCCAGACGTACGGCGAGTGGCCCGGGCTCCAGTTCGGCGCGCCGGTGGGGACCTTGGGGACCTGGGAGAATCCCGCCTACAACCACTGGCCCAACACGAAGCACACCCGCGGCATGGTCCACCGGGGCGCGTTCTATCCGCTGATGCGGGTGTATCCCGCGACCGCGAACACCGACGCCGAGCCGGCCTGGCTCGCCGACAACGCCGTGACCGACCGGATGGGCGACTGGGACATCGAGATGGTCCTCGAACGGCCGGCCCCGCCCCCCGGCGCCGGGCGGGTGATCGAGGCCCGCCGGTCCGCCAAGATGCGGGCGCCCGCGGCAAAACAGACCGCGGAGACGATCCGGCTCACCATGGCCCAGGGCTCGCCCTTCGCCTGGTTCGCCCACACCGGCTGGACGGCGGGCAACGGCATGCAGTTCGTGGTCAAGCGCGGCGACAACCTGGCGGCCCGGCAGCTCGCCGCCATCGACCTGGGGGACCGCACGGCGGCGGTGAACGCCGGTCTCGGCTGCTACCTGCTCGAGATCCGGGAGATGCTGCTGGCCGGTGCCGACGCGCTGGGCACCAACCCGAAAATCACCGTCTACCGGTACATGGCGGTGTTCTACGACAAGGGCACCACCACGGCGGTGCCCGCGCAGATCAAGACGGTGGGCACTTCGGAGAGCCAGGGCGTGTTCCTGTCGCCGGCGGCGGACCTGCCGGCCGGAGCGGCGTGGCACTACGTCGTCGCCGCCCTGCCCCTGGTGGAGTACCCGTACGACGATGCCCGCGCGCCCACCCGCGACGAGGCGCGCGCCAACGCCGCCGCCTGGGCGGTGGCGCTGGCTCCGTTCGCCTTCAACGCGGTCACGGATACCCAGGTGGCCTACGCGATTCATCACGATCGGGGCCTTCTGGCCACGACCTACACCGCCGCCACCGCCAACCGCGGCCCCGTGGGCGAAGCGGCCGGCAGCGAGACAGTCTTCTGCCTCATGCCCCACCACTACGACGATTTCAACGACGGCCAGGGCCGGGCGGTGTTCGCCGGCAACATGGCCACGGCGGAGATCAAACCCGTGAATCCGGCAGCCGAGCATGGCCCCTTCTGGGGGCGGATGCCCACCGTCCACAATGGCTTCTACCCGTACTGGACCGCCCACGGTGCGCTCAAGGCCATTCACGGCCAGAGCTTCGGAACCAACTACGTTCTGGCCCACATCCTGCCGTACATGCCGCCCGTCGCCGAAGGGGAACAGGAAACGCTGCCCGGGAGCACGACGAAGAAGCACGTCTGGGAAGTGATCAACTGGATGAGTTGCTGGGACTGGACCGCGGCATTGCAAATGTACCCGCCGCTCTTCACCGAGCTGGACGGCGGCGGCCAGGCCGGGCTGTACAAGTCGGGCGGGCAACTGCGCAAGATCGCCGCCACGCTGCCCATCCTGAAGGCGCTGGCCGAGCAGCCGTCCGCGGACGTGGGCAAACCCGCGTCGGACATCGCCTTCAGCGCCATCCGGCCGCAGTGGGGTTACACGTCGAAGCCGTCCTATGACGGGAAGGAGATGTTCGGATTCGCCATGCAGGGGATCCATGACTTTTTCGACCTGGCCACCCGGGAGAGCGCGACCATGCGCTGGGGCTCCGGCGGCAACCCCCAGGCGGGCCAGGCGAACCCGGATTGTCCCGTGTTCTTCATGTACGACGCCGATCTCGGCGCCGTGCTCTACTACCCCGGCAACACCGCCCTGGTGTGTCCCAGCGGCTGCGCGAACACCGGCGCGGGTCCCGGGGGCGGGCTGGCCTACATCGCCCAGCCGACGGACCTGGCCGGGCTGGTGGAGGACACCTTCGAGTTGAACTCGCATTTCGCCGACTACCACTACAACTACGGCTGGCTCACCATGGCCGCCAGCCAGGCGGCCTGGCAGGCCCCGCTGGCCGACGATCCGTACACCGACATGTTCCACCAGGATCACTTCGGCACCCTGATCGACCAGCTCGTCATGACCGTGGCCCACGATCCCGGGCTGCAGGCCAGCGCGCAGATCCCGGCGACGCAGAAGTTCTGGACCGTGGACGGCTTCACTTACACCAAGTTCAACTACTTCGACCAGTGGCTGGGGCAGCCGTGGACCGACGGCGTTCCCTCCGCCAGCGGCACCCAGGGTGTCGCCGACTGGGAGGGGAAGAACGACAACGCCTTCGGCGAGGCGTACCAGATGTTCGCCGCCATGGTCCTGTGGGGCCAGGCCACCGGGCGGCAGGCGGTGGCGGACCTCGGGCTGTACCTGGCCACCACCATGCTTTACAACTACCAGGCCTACTGGGCGGACCACCTCCAGATCCGGGTGCCTGAGGAGATGTACTCCACGCCGACCTATACCCCCGGTGAAGCCCGCTGGTCAGCCCGCGGCGACTGGGTGCCCAGCGCCAACTGCGACGGGCCCAGCGCCGGCAACTACTGGACGCGCGGGACCACCTTCTGGTCCGGCTGGTGGTACTGGGGCGTGACGCCGGAGACGGCGACGAAGGCGAACTACACGGCCTGGAGCATGAAGATTCACCAGGCGGCGGTGATCCAGCAGTCGATGTACGGCGACGCCATGCCGCTCGGCGCCCGCGACAACGGGTGGATCCCGCAGTCGGCCCATACGCTCGATTTCGTCCGGGGGAGCGCCTTCCAGAAGGCGGCCCTGGAGATCCTGAACACGAAGGACATCCCCTCCCAGGGCTGGGACTACTCGCGCAACCCAGGCCTGAAGACCTACGTGGCCTCGGTGAACCAGATGCGCGCTTTGCTGGGCCTGTCCACCATTTACAAAGATCCCCGGCCGGATTTCAAGGGCCAGAACGGCTTGTCGCCCTGGCAGTGGATCTGGTCCATGACCTGCGACGGCACGCAGGCGTCGCGCAACAACCTGGCCAACAACTTCCTGGACGACCGCCAGACGCCGGTGGAGCTCATCAACTTCTTCTGGGCGCTGGACCAGTACGGATCCCCCGATCCCGTTTACTTCGGCTACTCCAAGACCGTGGCCGCCTCTCAAGCCCAGGGGAAGGCGGTGGTCCAGCCGGCCGCGGCGGTGTTCTACCATCCGGACAAGAAACTTTACACCGTCGTCGCCTGCAATCCCAACGACGCGGATTGCACCGTGAACTGGTGGCGGGTGGGCCAGACCACCTCCCAGGACGGCCTGCTGGATGAGGCGCTGACGGTGCCGAAGCACGGCTACGCCGTGAAAACCGTCCTGCCCCCGCACCATTGAGGATCCGCGAGAGGAGAATGACCGTGAAACACCACCTGCTGTTGCTGCTGATCGGTGCCGCCTGCCTGACTGCCGCCGCCGCCCAGGACGTCGGCAATCCCGTCCGTCTGGTGCCCAAGGGGCATCTGGGGGTGGGGCTGCAGGCCGGATTTATTTTCCTCCAGGATTTCGAGCACTACGAACTGGCCCGGACCTACTGGGACGATTCCTCGGCCACCGATGTGAAGGATGCCAAATTCGAGGACGATGAACAATTCCTCGTAACCCTGGCGCTGGGACTCCACGACCGCGTCAACGTCAACGCCGGCCTCGGCCTGACGGGCCGTGGTCGATGGCTCAGCGAAGAGGCGGGCGTCAACGACTGGGATGGAACCGTCGGGCGTCGGTTCCTCTGGTACGTGGGCGGCAAGGCCCTGCTGTGGAAGCATGCGGCGGGGCCCGAGCTCATCGCCGCGGTGAAATACCTCCGCTACACGTCGCGCGATGTCGGGGACTGGGTCTACGCGCCCGACGGCAGCTCCGCCGAATCACTCGGTTGGGCGACCGATGACACAGTCACGTACTGGCAGGCCAGCGCGTCAGGAATCCTGGTCTGGCCCGTCGGACGGTTCGCGCCGTATGTCGGCCTGGGCTACTGCCACTCCCACTTCGACCTGGACGGCCTCTGGGTGTACGCCCCGTATCCGGAAATCACCGTCGCTTACGACGGCAGGACCACCCGCGAGAAGAACCTCGCCGTGCTGCCGGGCGTGGAGGTGGACCTCGGCGACGGCTGGTCGTTCGCCGTGCAGGGCATGTTTGTCTCCGAGACATCGCTCAGCGCGGGGGTGAGCTATAGGATTAAGATCTGGTGAATAGGTGAATGGGTGAATAGGTGAATAGGTGAATCGGGAGAGGAGTCTTACATTGATCATCTTTCATTTTTCATTTGTCATTGAGCATTTCGAATTGTGAATGGGTGAATGGGTGAATGGGTAAATGGGTGAATGGGTACGTGGATCTGGGTTCTGTGATCCAGGGCCCAGAACCCAGGTCCCAGGTCCGATTTCCGATTTCCGATTTCCGACGTCCGATGTCCGCGTTCCAGGAACGAGCCTCGAGTCTCGAGCCTCGATTGCGATTGCGATCACGATTGCGATCACGATTGCGATTACGATCACGATTGCGATTACGATCACGTTTACAATCACGATCCCCGCTTGCGGTTATATAATGGATCCGCGCCAAACCATGCCGGCAGCATCCTGGCCCGGGAGGTGACGCCGTGACCAACGTGCTGGAATACCTGACCGCGTTCGGAGTGGCCGGCGGCGCGGGCGCCAAGGCATTCGTGCCCGTCTTCCTGCTGGGCCTGCTCCACCACACGAAATACTTCGAGCTCTCGGCCGCCTTCCGCTGGATGGCCGACCCCACGGTCCTGGTGATCCTGGGCGTCCTCATCGTGTTCGAAATCTGGATCGACGCCCACCCCGACCTGGGCGAGTACTCCGACCTGGCCGCCTACCTGCCGAAGCTCATCGCCGGCTTCATCGCGTTCGCCGCCGTGGTGGGCTCGCTGGACCAGAGCCTGGTGGAACTCGGCGCCTCGGGGCTGTTGGGCGGAGCCACTGCCACCGGCGTGCACTACCTGCGCAACCGGATCCGCCGGCCGGTGCGGGAGCTCACCGGCGGCGTCCACGACGGGCTGGGCAAGGTGTTCAGTTTGGGCGAGGCGGGCTTTTCGGGCGTGGTGGGGCTGGCGGCCGTGCTGGTGCCGGTGGCCGCGGCCCTGCTGCTCCTCGGGGTCGTCCTGGCCGGCGTCTGGCTGGCCGTGCGCGGGACCGAGTGGCGGGTGCCGTGCCCCAAGTGCGGTGAGCTCATCCGGTCGGGGGCGGTGGTCTGCCCGTCGTGCCGGCAGGACCTGGCCGCGCCGCCGGCCGGCGGACCGCCGGCCGCGGCGCCACCCGCCTGAGCGCGGACGGCGGCGCGAACCCGGCCGCGAATTTCTGCGTACAAAGATTGAGCCGGTCACGGACCGGGCGCGCATTCATTTCGAGGAGGACATCCAATCATGAGCGGACGTGACAACGGACGGGCGACGGACCGCGGCCTGTCGCGGCGGACATTCGTCAAGGCGCTGGGCGTCGGTTCGGCGGCCGCCGGCGGGCTGGTGCTGGGCCGGCCGTCATTCGGCCAGGGGACGCCGCCGCCGGCGGAAGTCGAGACGAACATCGCCGAGTTCATGGCCGTGCCCAAAAAGCCGTGGTCGTTGCCCGGGCCCTTCCCCGGCAAGGTGGTCCATGTGACCGATCCCGCCTGCCTGGCCAACGACCAGCCGGTGGCCGAGGTGGTCAGGCAGATGGTGCAGCGAGGCATCACCGGGCTCACCGGCCAGGACATGCCGGCCAGCTTCAAGCTGCTCTTCAATCCCGATGACGTCGTGGGCATCAAGATCAACCCGGTGGGCTATCCCCTCATCAACACCCGCCACGAGGTGGTGGACGCCGTGATCGAGTGGCTCACCGCCAACGGACTGCCGCGGGAACGGATCGTCATCTGGGACCGCTTCGATCTCATGCTGACGGAGGCCCGGTACACCCCCGAACGCTTCCCCGGCATCGGCATCGTGGGCCTGCAGACCATGGACGAAGAAGGGACCAAGTGGCGCGACGCGGCGGGCCACCATGTCAGCGAGGCCAACTTCGACCCGAAGGCGTTCTACTTCGCCAGGGGGGTCGAGGGGAAGGCGGTGCGCGGCTACAAGGACGACGAGTTCTACCTCAACCAGCACGTCTTCGCCGGCGAGTACAGCTACTTCGGCAAGCTGCTCACCGAAAAGCTCACCAAGATCATCAACATCGCCGTGTTCAAGAACACCGGCAACGGCGTCTCCATGGTCACCAAGAACATCGGCTACGGCGCCGTCTGCAACACCGGCCGGCTGCACGCCCCGCTCTTCTTCCGGGTGAACACCGAGGTGTGCGCCGCGCCGTGGGTGCGGGACAAGATGGTGCTCTCAATCATCGACGGCATCCGGGGCCAGTACGACGACGGGCCCATGATGAACGCCAAGTTCGTCTACCCGTGGCACTCGCTCTACTTCGCCACCGATCCCTTCGCCCTGGACATGATCGGGCACCGGCACATGGTGGAGAAGCGGAAGGCGGCCGGCGTGGCGGTCAACGAACATCCCCGGTACACGGAGTATCTCCACTACGCGGAGAAACTGGGGCTGGGCGTGGCCGATCCGGCCCGGATCCAGTACGTGAAACTCTGAGCCGCGGCAGCGTCCGCGGGAGGTGGAACCCATGCGCACCTGCACCGAGCGACGACCCGGCTCCGGCCGGGCCGTCGGCGCGCTCATCGCGCTCCTCTGGCTGGCGGCCGCGGCCGCCGGCGCCGTCGGCGATCCCGGACTGATCCCCCCTGACGGCGCGGCGCCGGGCTGGACCCGCGCCGGGACCCAGCGGGTGTACGGCCCCGGCGAGTTGTACAACTACATCGACGGGGGCGCCGAGCTGTTCCTCGAGTTCGGCTTCGAGGCCCTGACCCTGCAGCATTTCCACAAGGACGCAGCGGAGCTGGCGGTGGAGGTGTACCGGATGACCGATCCGGCCGCGGGCGCCGGCATCTACCTGGCCAAGTGCGGGCGGGAGCAGCGCGATCCCGGCATCCCGGCCCGGCACACCGTGGACGCCTACCAGCTCATGCTCCAGCAGAACCGCTACCTGGTGATCGTCAACAACCTGGCCGGCGGCAGCGAACTGCGGCCCGTGCTGACCGCGATCGGGCAGGCCATCGCCCGGCGGCTCCCGCCGGACGCCACCGTGCCCCTGCTGAGGCGGCTGCCGGCCGAGGGGCAGCTCCCCGACACGCTGCGGCTGGTCCGGGGCCCGTACGGCATGAGCCCCATCTTCACCTTCGGTGACGGCAACATCCTCAGCCTGGGCCGGACGGCCACCGCCGCGGTGGCGCGGTACGACGACGGCGAGGGCGGTGACTACACCCGAATGCGCGTCGACTACCCGTCGGAGGCGGCGGCGCGGGAGGCGTTCCGCAAGCTGGTCGCCCAGCTCGACCCGTATCTGAAGGTGCTGAAGGGGTCGGACAGGGCGCTGGTGTTCGCCGACTATTCGGGAAAGTTCGGCGTTGTGTCGCGCCAGGGCGCCCGACTCGACATCCGGGTGCGATTGAAGCGGCAACCGGCCCTGCCGCGGTGACGGGGCGGCGTGCCCGGTCCGCCGAGGCGACGGCTGCAACCAGGAGGTCCGCGATGAACAGATCCCGCCTTCGGGCGACGGCGCTGACCGCGCTGGTCCTGCTGCTGGCGGCCGGCGCGTCCGGCCAGAGCGTGGCCGACGTGGCCCGGAAGAGCAAAAACTCGAAGGAGAAGAAGGCGACGGTGGTCATCACCAACGACCACCTCAAATCGGTCAAAAAGGAACCTGCGGCCGCGCCCGTCTACGACGGCACCACCATGACGCCGGCTGCAGGCGGACCGGAACGGACGGCCAACGAGGAGTTCTACTTCAAGAAGTTCAAGGGGTACCTGGCCCAGATCGACGAGATGGAGACCCGCGTTCTGGAATGGAACAAACAGGGCCTCCTGGCATCCAACGCCTACATGCAGCGCTTGCGGGATGCCAAGGACGATTTCGCGCACTTCAAGGAACTGGCCCGCAAAGCCGGCATCCCGCCGGGGGTGCTGCGGGCCGCCGAGAAGGACTTCGCGCGGGAAAAAGAGGAGCGGGCGCGCAAGTAGGACCGTCTTTCTTCGCCGGCCGGGCATCTTAACCGCGACTGCCGCCGACCGGAACCTTGACAAACCGGCCGCGGCGGCTAGAATGGGCGGGCGGCAGGGCTGCCGCACAAGATCCAGGTCCGCAAACCAAACCTCTGGAGGCTTCATGAATACGCGTTCCCGTCTGCTGTTCGGCCTCGTCGCCGTGCTGATGCTGGCGGCGTGGGCGATCCCCACCGATCCGTCGGACGTCAAGTCCGACGTGCCCGCCCTGTTCGCGTTCCACGACGTGATCTACCCGCTGTGGCACAACGCCTGGCCCAACAAGGACCTGGCCCTGATGAAGGAGCTGTCGCCCCAGATCCGGGCGCACCTGACCGAGTTGGAGAAAGCCAAGCTGCCCGGCATCCTGCGCGACAAGCAGGCCAAGTGGGACGCCGGCGTCCAGGCCATGGCCGCCGCGGTG
>CALAMB010000338.1 GCA_937925645.1 uncultured Acidobacteriota bacterium | reverse complement strand
AGGACAGGGCGATCCGGTGCTGGACCGGGTTGGGAACCGCCTGCAGGCCGCTCGGCGCGACGGCGCATTCGCCCGCGCCGGACCAACCGCTGAGCCGGGCCATCAGCCACCAGTACGCCCGCCCCTTCTGGCGGCAACTGTCGTAGGTGGTGTGTCCCGCCTCGTCGCCGTGGAATTCGGGATGTTCCACCGGGATGGTCTGGCCTCCGTAGCTGTAGGTTGCCTGCTCCCAGGCGCTGGCGACCGGGTTGAACCACCAGCTATCCAGGTCGGCGAAGTCGAACAGCGCCTTGCCATAGGTCTGGCAATACTGGCGGATCTGCTGGTTGCGCTGGTGGCGGTTGTACCCCTCGGCGCCGGTGGCCTGGGCGTTGCCGGTGAAGTAGACGAACCGGACGCCCGGGTACTCGCTCTCGAGCTGGCTCATCGCGTCCAGGTACGCCTGGACATCCGTCGAGCTGTAATAGTCGAGCTGGGTGCACCAGGCCCACATCGAGGCGTTGAGCGCGGCGTTGTGGTCCAGCACGTCGCGGGTGAGGTCCAGGCCGTCGGCGGTCTGCCAGTACAAATCCGGGGTGATGTAATCGCCCGTCTCCTGGCCGTCGAAGATGCAGAGCGTCCCGCTCACGGCCGGCAGCTCGCACCATCCCACCTCAACGTCAAAGAGAGCGGTCTCGATCAGCTCCAGGCCGGTGTTGATCTGGGAGCCGTGCGACGTGTGGGCGTAGTGGACCTTGCGCTGGCTCTTGGCCGTGTTGATGACGCTCTCCGGGATGGCCGACAGGTCCGTGCAGGTGTGATCGACGACGATCGCCTGCGCGCGGACGCCGTCCGCCCCGGCGGCCAGCCACCCGATGGCGATCCAGCCGATGATCGCGGTGATCCGTCTCATGATGGCCCTCCTTGTCGCGCTTCGGCCGCCCGCCATCCGGCGACGGGACCCGCCGGCGGGCCGGCGGGTTATCCCGGCCGCGCGCATGCCCGCACCGATGGATGAAGCGATTGACTGAGAGCGATTGTACCCGAAGGCGCCGGCGGATGGCAAGCGCCCGGCGGAGGCGGCGGGGCGGTCAGTTCTCGATGAACTTCCACTCCTGGGGCAGGTCCTCGTACAGGACGCTCTGGTTGCGGCCGTGGTACTTGGCGAAGTACATGGCGCGGTCGGCCCGGTTGACCACCTGCTCGGAATCCACCACGCCGCGCTGGCCGGACACGATGGTGGAGCCGATGCTGACCGCGACGCGCAGCTTGAAGTTGCCGTAGGTGAAGGTGGTCGCCTCGATCGCCTGCCGGATCTTCTCGGAGACGATGTAGAGACTCTCCTTGTCCACGTAGGCGAGGATCAGCACGAACTCCTCGCCGCCGAAGCGGCACAGGATGTCCGTGTTTCGAATCGCCTTGCGCGTCACCTCGGCCAACTCCCGCAGGACGTGGTCGCCGGCGGCGTGGCCGTAGGCGTCGTTGACCTGCTTGAAATGGTCCAGGTCCATCATGGCGAGTCCGAAGGTCTCGCCGAACCGGACCGCCCGGTGGCACTCCCGCTGCAGGGCGTTGTAGAAGAACCGCCGGTTGCCGCAACCGGTCAGCGGGTCGGTCATGGCCATTTTCTCCAGTTGGTCCTTCTCGACACGCAGCGACTGCAGGCGGTCCCAGAACGATTTCAAACTCTCCTGCCCGCTGGCCTGGATTTCCTTCGCCAGGTTGTCCATCTCGTTGATGCTGCGCAGGGCGATGCCCACCTGGTCGGCCACGATGTTCAGGAAGCGCTGGTCCTTGGCGGTGTAATCGGTTTCGCCTTTCTTGCGGCCCAGCATCAGGAGGCCTCGGGCACAGCCGGCCGCGTGGATGGGCACCGCCAGCCGGAAGTCCGCCACCACGGGGCTGATGGCCAGCGTCGTGGTGCCGTCGGAGTCGCCGGGTCCGAACACGTCGTCGAACCGTTTCTGGTTCAGCAGGGTGAGAAAGCTGTCGGGAATGTTGACCCAGTGGGTGGGCACGGTGCGCCCGTCGCGGTCGCGAAAGACGAACAGCAGCCACTCGGGCGCCAGCAGCCGCAGAGTCAGGCGCGCGGTCAGGTTCATGATCTGATCGCGGGAGACCGTGTCGCAGAGCTGGGCGGAGAATTTCTCCATCGTCTCGAGGAGGTCGTAGTCGAATTCCTTGTAGCGCTGGGTGATGAAGCGGGCCATCAGCCGTTCGGTGTACGGGAAGGTCAGGATCGCCATCACCGGGATCATGAGATAGACATACAGCGGCGACCAGCCCGAGGGCCAGATCCACCGCAGAATGGCCATGGTCGCCAGCGTCCCCCCCAGCATCACCGCCAGCAGGGCGGCGATGAAGCGGACGCTGCGCCAGATGAGAAAATCGATGTCCAGAAGCTGATAGCGCAGGATGGCCACGGCCGTCGACAGCGGCACCAGGATCATGAACGGCGTGGTCACGATCAGCACGATCCGTTGCACCGACAGGTCAAAGAGGCGGAGCACCTGGAACGGGATGTAGCTGGCGACCAGGAACGGGCCGATGCCGGCCACCAGGCCCCACAGGAACCATTGCAGCTTGCGGCGGGCGCGCAGCGAGCGGACCCAGCGCATGGGCACCGTCAGCCCGTAGGCCAGCAGGGCGATGATCGCCGCGCCGTTCAGGCCGATCATGATCCACCAGACCGTCCGGACGACGCCGAGTTGGGTGCGGTAGATGTCGGGATGCACGTAGCGGATGTTGATCACCAGCATGGCGATGACGGCCAGCACCAGCCCCAGGCCCACCATCTGCTGCACCCGGGGCTGCAGCCGCTGACGCAGCGCCTCCTCCTCCGGCAGGACGGCCAGCAGGCGGAAGAAGAGCATCGGCGTGATGAAGAAGAAGAACCAGTAGATCAAACTGGTGGCGTAATCCGTCGGCTGCAGGGTCCCGATGAGCACCGCCAGGCCCGCCTGGGCCACCACGAAATTCAGGATGGCGGGCGCGCCCGGCTTGATCAGGAAAGTGCCCAGGGCGATCACCAGCACCGCCAGGCTGACCACCAGCGCCACCCACGGCAGGAACTCGGGAAAAACCGGATCGGGCATGAGGTCGATCTGGACCTGGCGGCCGTCGCGCTCCACCCGGATGTTGTGCCACGCTTCAGCGCGGATGAAGTCGTTGAGCGAGTACAGGTGCCCCAGCCCCGCGAGGGCGAGGCCGTCCACGCTGACGAGCCGGTCATTTACCTGAAACGGCGAGCCGTCGGGGACCTGGGTGACCATCAGCAAGTCGCCCTGCCATTCGGCGGTGAAGGGAAGGATCGGCAGATGGCTCAGGCGGAGATTGCCGTAGATCGTGATGAGACCCGCGCCCAACACCAGGATGAGAATCAACCCGAGATGCCACCGTGACACGCCCAGACCCCCTGTACCAACCCGATCATGCAGGCTCATTTTAACCTGTCGCCGGGCGAAGGGTCAAACGCTTTATTTGAATGACTTTTTATCGTGACATTTTTGGGCCTCCTGGCCCGTGGCTTCAAGGAACCGCCGGAACCGCGGCGGCATCCGGCCGGCCGGCGCCGCCATGAATCTCCCGGCCGGCGGTGATGCTGTACACGGCCCCCGAGGTGACGATGAGATGATCCAGCAGGCGGACATCGAGTTTGGCCAGGGCGTCGCCCAGCGTGCGGGTCAACTCCAGGTCGTCGCGGGACGGCGCGCATTGCCCGCCGGGATGGTTGTGGGCCAGGATCACGCCGGTGGCGCCGTGGAGCAGCGCCAGCCGGGCCACCTCGCGGGGATAGACCGGCGCCTGGTTGACCGTGCCTTCGGCGAGCCGGTCGTGGTGCACCAGCTCGTTGCCGGCGTTCAGGAAAATGGCCAGCACGCACTCCCGGGGCTGCGGTCCCAGTTCGAGCCGGACGAAGTCGGCGACGTCCTCGGGGGCGCTGATGCGGCAGCCGGACTGCAGCTCCACGGCCAGCGCCCGGGTCATCACCGCCCGCACCAGCGCCAGCAGCAGGCGCGACGCCGGCCCCAGGCCCGGGATGTCGGTCGTCTCGCCGCGGGGCTGCAGGAAGACGCCGGCCAGCGTGCCGCGCCGGCGCAGCAGCTCCCGGGCGGTGGGCTTGGTGTCCTTGCGCGGCACGGCGAATTGCAACAGGAGCTCCAGCAGTTCGTAGTCGGCGAGGGCGCCGGGACCGCCGGCGAGGAACCGCTCCCGGAGGCGCGTCCGGTGCCCGTCGCCGGAGCCGCGCGACCTGGCCGCCCCGCCCTGTTTCGCCGCTCCCGCCATGCGCGCCTCCCGTGCCGCTGCCGCCGCTCAGAACAGCCCGTGCCCGGCGTTGGACCGGGTGAGCAGGATCTCCGAATGGAACACCCGGTCCAGGTTCCGGTACTGGATGGCCTCGGACAGGCACTCCGCGGTGATCGCCTCCGCCCCGGCCAGGTCGGCGATGGTCCGGGCCACCTTCAGGATCCGGTCGTGGGCGCGCGCCGAGAAGCCCATGGACTGGATCGCCTGCTCCAGCAGCCGCTCGCCCGCCTCGTCCAGCGGGCAGTGCCGGCGGATCTGCGCCGAGCTCATGCCGGCGTTGCAGTAGATTCCCTCCCCGGCGAAGCGCGTCATCTGCCGCTCCCGCGCGGCACAAACCCGTTCGCGGACCGCCGCCGACGGCTCGCCCGCCCCGCGGCCGCGCAGGTCGCGGAAGGAGACGGCCGGCACGTGCACCTGGATGTCGAAGCGGTCCATGAGCGGGCCGGAGATGCGCTGCATGTACGTGTGCACCTGGGAGAGATGGCATTGGCATTTCTCCGTGCCGTAGAAGCCGCAGGGGCAAGGGTTCATCGCCGCCACGAGCATGAACCGGGCCGGGAAGGTGAGACTCATGGTGGCCCGGGCGATGGTCACCTGCCCGTCCTCCATGGGCTGGCGCAGCACCTCCAGCACGCGGCGCTGGAACTCCGGCAGCTCGTCCAGGAAGAGGACGCCGTTGTGGGCCAGGCTGGCCTCGCCCGGCCGCGGGATCATCCCGCCGCCGATGAGGCCTGCGTGGGAGATGGTGTGGTGGGGGGCCCGGAACGGCCGGCACCCCACCAGCCCGTCATCCCGCGACAGCGTGCCCGCCACCGAGTGCACCTTCGTCGTCTCGATGGCCTCGGCGAAGGTCATGGTGGGCAGGATGGTGGGGATCCGCCGGGCGAGCATCGTCTTGCCGGAACCGGGCGGCCCGATCATGAGAGTGTTGTGGCCGCCCGCCGAGGCCACCTCGAGGGCGCGCTTGGCCTGGGGCTGGCCGCGCACGTCGGCGAAGTCCACCCGGTAGGTGCTGGTCTCGGCCAGGATCCGCTGCCAGTCCACGGTGGCGGGCGTGAACCCGGAGTCGTCCGCGATGAACGCCGCCACGTCCGTCAGGTGGTTCAGGCCGAACACCCGCACGCCGTCCACCACCGCCGCCTCGCGCGCGTTCTGCACCGGCAGGATCAGGTCGGGCACGCCGGCGTCGCGGGCGGCCACGGCGATGGAGAGCGCCCCCCGGATGGGCCGGATGGTCCCGTCCAGCGACAGCTCCCCGCTCAGCATGCAACTGGCCAGCCGCTTGCGGTCCTTGATGTCGTCCATGGAGCCCATGATCCCCACGGCGATGGGCAGGTCGAACGCCGAGCCCTCCTTGCGCAGGTCGGCGGGCGCCAGGTTGACGGTGATGTTGTCCTCGGGCTCGAGAAAGCCGGAGTTTTTCACCGCCGCCAGCACCCGCTCGCGGCTCTCCTTCACCGCCGCGTCGGGCAGCCCCACCGTCATCATCCGCGGCTTCGGCCCCGGACAGATGTCCACCTCCACCGTGACCGGATGGGCGTCGAGACCATACAGCGCGGCGCTGATCACCTGGCAAAGCACGGCCACCTCCTTCCCGGGCGCTCTCACCTGATCAAACGAACGCGCCGGCGCCCTTTCCCGGATCTGCCGGAAATCTCGGCCGGACTGTGGGGATGACCGATGCAATCAATTGATGATTGGCTGATTACGTCGATAGTTCATTGCGATGATCAGCGGAATCATGCGGATTCACCACACGGCACCCGTCCACCGCTGCCGGCGGGACGCCGCGCCAGGCGGCCACCTGGGCCACGATGGCGCTTCGCACCCGGTCGCGCAGGGCGCCGGCGTCGCGGGGCGGGAGGCCGGCGGTCGGCACCGGCGGCAGCAACTGGAGGCGGATGTCCTGCACGTCGCCGAACATCCAACTGTGCTTGGGGAGGCAGTCGCTGGAGCCGTCGACGGCGATGGGCAGAACGGGTACGCCGGCCTTGATGGCCAGCAGGAAAGCGCCCTCGTTGAACGCCCCGATCCGGCCGTCGCGGGAACGGGTACCCTCCGGGAAAAAGATCACCGAGCAGCGGTTGGCCAGGGTGCGCCCGGCGGCGAGCAGCGCCCGGGCGCCGGAGCGGCGGTCGGCGCGGTCCACGGGGATGTCGCCGGCCAACCCCATCATCCAGCCGAGCAGCGGGATTCGGAAGAGCGACTTCTTGGCCATCCATTTCATTTCCATGGGGACGTGGCTGATCAGCGGAATGTCCGCCAGCGACTGGTGGTTGCTCACCACCACGTACGGCCGGCGGGGATCGCCGATGTGCTCCGTCCCGCCCAGGTGCAGCCGCCAGGTCGGGTTGCTGCGGCCGATGACGTGGCCGATGCGGCGGAAGGTCCAGCCGGTGCGGTAGCGGGCGGGGTCCCGTTCCGTCAACCGGACGATCAGCATGGTCGGCCAGCCGATCACCAGGCACGCGGCGGTGACGAACCAGATCCAGAGGGAGCGCAGGGCGCGCGTCACGGCCGCCCTCCCCCGGCGCCCGCCGGCGCCTCCCGGCCCACGTAACGGCACGCGATGCCGGCCGGTTCCAGTTCCTCGGCGAACGCGCCGCGCACCTCGGCGAGCCAGGCCGGCGACAGCACGCGCGCCCACCCCGGCCGCCGCAGCAGGTCTCGGATTTTCCATGAGTAGTTCAGGCGGTCCAGCAGCACCCGGTCCACCGCCCCGCGCAGCCGCCGGGCCAGGTCGCGCGGGTCCATGGGCAGCATGGGCCCCACGAAGGCGTAGGTGCGGACGCCGGCCGCTTTCAGCCGGCGCAGTGCGGCCAGGCGCGCCTCGATGGCCGGCGCCCGCGGCTCGGTGACGCGGCGGACGGCGTCGTCGCCGGTGGGCACCGACATCCCCACCTCGACGTCCGGCATCCGCCCGAACAGGTCCACGTCGCGGGTCACCAGGGGCGAGCGGGTCAGGATGCTCACGGCGAACGCCGGCGCCTCGGCCAGCGCCTCGAGGCAGCGGCGGGTGATCCTCGCCTCGCGCTCCACGCCCTGGTACGGATCGGTCACCAGACTCAGCGAGACGCAGCCGGGGGCGCGGCGCCCGAGCTCCCGCCGCAGCACCTCGGGCGCGTTGCTCTTGATGTCCACGAAGGCGCCCCACGGCTCGGTGCGGCCGCGGTAGCGGGCCACGAAATCGGCGTAGCAGTAGCGGCAACCGAACAGGCAGCCCAGGTACGGATTCAGCGAGTAGTCGATCCCGGAGATGCCCGACCGGCTCAGCACCGACTTCACTTCGACCGTCTGGATGACCGGAGGTGATGACGCAGCGACCATGGTGTCCATCCGCTGCCGGCGCCCGGCGGCCGCGACCGCCGGCGCAGCGCCGGATCAGGGCTTGAAGTTGGGGTCGTCGGGATCGGGCCGCTCGTCGGGCCGTGGACCGCCGGGGTCCGGCGGTGCCGCCGCCGCCCGCCGGTCCGCCGTCTCGCGCCGCCCCGCCTCGTCGCCGAGTTCCGCGAACAGCTTGTCCGCCCGGTCGAAATCGCCGGCGGCCAGGTAATCGCGGGCGCAGCGGGCCAGCCCGTCGCGGTCGCCGAGGCGCCGGAACAGCCGCACGGCGTTGCCCAGGTCGTGCCGGACCAGGTAACGCTCGGCCAGCTCGTCCAGCCCCGCTTCGTGGCCCGCGGCGGCGAACGCCTTCTCGGCGGCGGCCATGTCGCCGCGCTCCAGGAAGGTCCGCGCCAGGCGGAAGTATTCCGCCGCCGGCACCTCCCGGTGGATGAGCTTGAGGACGCGTTCGGTCTCGCCGAAATTGCCGCGCTCCAGCCAGGCGCCGGCCACCCGGTGCAGCCCCGCGGTGCACGCCGTTTCCTCGAAAAGCTGCGCCGCCTTCTTGACGTTGTTGCGGGCGAGGTAGTGTTCGGCCGCCGCGCGCAGTCCGGCGGTGTGACCGAGCTGGCGGAAGATCTTCACCGCGGCGTCGGCGTCGCCGCGCGCCAGGAGCGCTTCCGCCTGCCGGCATTCTTCCCGCTTCTTTTTCGAAAAGAGGAAGGTCGCCATCGCCTCATTCCCTCCACTCAGGATAGGTGTCGAAAAAGCGCGCCCACCGGCTGCGCCGCCGCATTCGCGACGAGCCGGAAACGGGCCCCGCCGCTGCGTCCGGCCGGCTGGAGCCAAGGGCATCGGACCCGAGACGCGAAGCCGTTCAAGCGGGCATTCTACAACCATTCGGAACGGAAATAAACGCCGGCGGCGATGCCCGCCGGCCGGCGGGTTGCAGCCAGGCACGGCGGCGAGTGGTCCGGGAAGAAGGCGCCGGAACGCGAAGTCGGTTTCAGAACACGCCGTGCTCGTGCAGGATCGTCAATCCGATGACCAGCAGCACCAGGCCGCCGGCCAGCTCCATCCAGCGGCCGAAGCGGGCGCCCAGCGCGCCGCCGAAGCGCATGCCGGCGAGCGTCATGGCGGCGGCCACCGCGCCGATGACCAGGCTGGGGTAGAGCACACCCACGCCCAGCATGGAGAAGCTGATCCCCACGGCCAGCGCGTCGATGCTGGTGGCCAGCGACAGCGCCACCAGCGACCAGCCCCGGGTGGGGTCGGAGCGGTAGCGCGCCGTCTCGTCGCCACCGAACGACTCCCGGATCATCTTGCCGCCCACGGCCGCCAGCAGGGCGAAGGCCACCCAATGGTCGAACGCGGACACGTGGCGCGCCAGGGTGGAGCCCAGCCCCCAGCCGATGACGGGCATCAGAAACTGGAACAGTCCGAAGTGGAAGGAGAGCCGGAAGTACTGCCGGGGCGAGACCACGCGCAGCGCGGCGCTGGCGGCCAGCGACACCGCGAAGGCGTCCATGGCCAGGCCGAAGGCGATGCCGATGATGGCGATCCAGTTCATGGAGCGGAGTCCCTTTCCCTCACAAAGCCCCAGATTAAGTCAAAACGGGATGGTGTCAATCGGAATTCGGACGTCGGACGTCGGACGTCGGGGCTCGAGGCTCGAGACTCGAGGCTCGAGGCTCGTCACAGATCCCTCGTGCTCGTAATCGTAATCGTGATCGTAATTCGTCATCGTGATTCGTAATCGTGATCGAGATTCAAGGTGAATGGGTGAATGGGTGAATGGGTGAATCGGGAGACGGGAGACGGGAGAAGAGAGACGGGAGAGGGGTGTCGGGAGACGGGAGATGAGACCCGATCCCCGAACCGCTTGTGCCGATGTCCGATTTCCGAATTCCGAAATCCGCGTTACGGGAACGAGCCTCGAGTCTCTAGCCTCGAGCCTCGATGACGATTACGATCACGATTACGAATTACGAGCACGAAACATGAAGTCCGATGTCCGAAGTCCGATATCCGATGTCCGAACTCCGTCACTCGAACAGCGGCGTCGACAGGTAGCGCTCGCCCGTGTCGCAGACCACCGCCACGATCATCTTCCCGGCGCTCTCCGGCCGGCGCGCGATCCGCAGGGCCGCCGCCACGATGGCCCCGCTGGAGATGCCCGCCAGGATCCCCTCCTCGCGCGCCAGGCGCAGGGTCATGGCCTTGGCCTCGTCGGCGTTGATGGGAACGATCTCGTCCACCACGGCGCGGTCCAGCACCTCGGGTATGAATCCGGCCCCGATCCCCTGGATCTTGTGGGGCGCCGGCTGCCCGCCCGACAGCACCGGCGACTCGGCCGGCTCCACCGCCACGATGCGGACCGAGGGCTTCAGCTTTTTGAGCACCTCGCCCACGCCGGTCACGGTGCCGCCCGTGCCCACGCCGGCGACGAAGACGTCCACCCGGCCGCCGGTGTCCTCCCAGATCTCCCAGGCGGTGGTCCGGCGGTGGATCGCCGCGTTGGCGGGATTCGTGAACTGCTGGGGCATGTAGAAATCCGCGTTTTCAGCAGCGAGCCGTTCGGCCGCCTCCACCGCCCCGCGCATGCCGGCGGTGCCGGGGGTGAGGCGGATCTCCGCGCCGAAGGCGGCGAGCAGCTTGCGGCGCTCCACGCTCATGGTCTCGGGCATGGTGAGGATCACCCGGTAGCCCTTCACCGCGGCGACGAACGCCAGGCCGATCCCGGTGTTGCCGCTGGTGGGCTCGACGACGGTCATCCCGGGCCGGAGCCGCCCCTCGGCCTCGGCCGCCTCGATGAGGGCCAGGCCGAGGCGGTCCTTGACGCTGGCGCACGGGTTGAAAAACTCCAGCTTGGCCACCACCTCGCCGGGCAGCCCGGCCGAGAGCTTGGGCAGGCGCACCAGCGGCGTGTTGCCCACCAGCTCCAGCATGCTGCCGGCGATGGCGGGCCGGTGCCGCCGCGTGGATTCGATCGTCATGGTGTGTGTCCTCCTCGCGCGACGGGTCAGATGCCGCCGCCGTTTTCGTAGCTGGACTCCTGCAGCCGGCCCTGCTGGACGCGGCTGCGGGGCGGGACGCTGTGGGTGAGCCAGACGTTGCCGCCGATCACCGAGCCGCGGCCGATGGTGATCCGCCCCAGCACCGTGGCGCCGGAGTAGATGATCACGTCGTCCTCGACGATGGGGTGGCGCGGGACGCCTTTGATGGGCTTGCCGTCCGCGTCCAGCGGGAAGCTCTTGGCGCCCAGGGTCACCCCCTGGTACAGGCGGACGCCCCGCCCGATGACGCACGTCTCGCCGATGACCACGCCGGTGCCGTGGTCGATGAAGAAGCGCTCGCCGATCTCGGCGCCCGGGTGGATGTCGATGCCGGTGTCGGAGTGGGCGCGCTCGGTGAGGATCCGCGGGATGAGCGGCACGCCGAGGCGGTGCAGCGTGTGGGCCACCCGGTAGTTGGTCACCGCGTGAATGCTCGGGTAGCAGCAGATGACCTCGCCGGTGCTCAGCGCCGCGGGGTCGCCGTCGAAGGCCGCGGCGACGTCGGAAGCCAGCAACCGGCGCAGTTCCGGCAGCGCGCCGAGCAACGCGGCGGCCACCTCGGCGGAGCGGCGCTCGCAGGCGACGCACTGCCGGCGGGTGAGCCCGACGCAGGTGAAGCAGAGGCCCCGCTTCACCTGCTCGGCCAGGATGGATTGGGCCCGGTCCAGCAGCGTGCCCATGTAGAAGGGCATGTTCTCCGGATGGATGTCGGTGTGGCCGAAATAGCCGGGGAACAGCGCCGCGCGCAGGCAGGCCATCAGCTCGGCCAGGGCGTCCAGAGACGGCATGGGCACGTGGTAGGCGCTCTCGTGGAGCAGCGGCGCATACGATTCGGGCCGGCACAGCGCCTCGACCACCGCGTTGAGGTCGGCCGGAGCGTCCGTCTCCGGCACCGCTAACGATCGTTCTTCAATCATGGCCACCCCCAAAACCGCGCCGCCCCGCAGGCGGCGGTATACTCTCAGATTCATCCACCCCCGGGGCGGGATTCAGACCGGAGCCACTCCCGCAGCCGCGGGAAGAACTTCCGGTTCGCCCCGGGGAAGGCGTAGTCGTCCAGTTCCGCCGCCGTGACCCAGCGGCCGGGCCCCGCCGGGCGGGGCTTGGCGCCGCGCTCCAGCCGGCAGGCGAACACGTGCAGGTGCGCCCGAAAGTGGCTGTACGCGTGCCGCACCTCCGCCAGCGGCGCGACCGCCGCCGGCGCCACGCCGATCTCCTCGCGGCACTCGCGCGCCAGCGCCGCCTCGGGCGTCTCGCCCGGCTCGATCTTGCCGCCGGGGAACTCCCAGAGGCCGCCGAGGAAGCCGTCGGCGGGGCGCTGCTGGATGAACATCCGTCCCCGCCGGACGATCACCGCCACCACGACGCGCCGGAGCGGCGCCGCCCGCCGGGCCGCGCGCACGGGCAGCGCCGCGGCCACACCCGCCCGCCGGGCCTCGCACCGGGCGGCCAGCGGACACACCGCGCACCGCGGCGCGCGCGGCACGCACACCCGGGCGCCCAGCTCCATGAGCGCCTGGTTGAAGTCGCCGGGCGCCGCCGGCGGGATCACGGCGGCCAGCTCGCGGCGGATCCGGTTCCGGGCGCGGGCCGTCCGGACGTCCTCGCGGAGGCGGCGCCAGCGGGCCCACACCCGCAGCACGTTGCCGTCCACCACCGGCAGCGGCTCCCCGGCGGCGATGCTGAGCACCGCGGCGGCGATGTAGTCGCCCACGCCGGGCAGGCGGCGGAATGCCGCGGGCGTGCGCGGGACGCGGCCGCCGTGCGCCGTCACGACCTGCCGCGCGGCCGCGTGCAGGTTGCGGGCGCGGCCGTAGTACCCGAGCCCCTCCCACGCCTTGAGCACGTCGTCCAGCGGCGCCGCCGCGAGCGCCGCCACCGTGGGGAAGCGCGCCAGGAACCGCCGGTAGTAGGGCGTGGCCGTGGCCACCTGGGTCTGCTGGAGCATGACCTCCGAGACCCAGATCCGGTAGATGTTCCGGGTGCGGCGCCACGGCAGTTCGCGCCGCGTGGCGCGGTACCACTCGAGCAGGGCCTGGATGTCGTCCGCGTTCATGTGCACTCTCCCTGCCGGCGGCGCCGGCGGCCAGTCGCCGAGGATACACCCGGACCCGGTCGCCGTGTCAAACAGTTTGGCGAATCGGGACGGCAATCTTCTCCCGCGGGGGTGAATCGCCCCGCCGGCCGGCGGCATCTCACCCGGAGTCCGTCCGGCGGCCGCGGCGTGGGGTCGCGCCGGCCGGGGCGGCGGTTCAGCGAACGATTATTATTAATGGAATCCGGCTGCCGGCCGCCTCCCGCCGCGGAGGCGCTGCTTCGGAAATCAAAACCGCGCAGGGAGTGTCGCATGTCCCACCCACTGTTCGAGGCGTTCAGTCCCGCCGCCGGCGGGCGGCTGCAGATCATGGACGACGAGGGCCGGGTCATCCACCCCGAGTGGATGCCGGCGCTGGCGGACGAGCAGGCCGTCGAGGCGCTGCGGCGGATGCTCTACGTCCGCACCGCCGACGCCATGGCCGTGTCGTACCAGCGCCAGGGCCGCATGTACACCTATCCGCCCAACTACGGCCAGGAGGCCATCAGCGTCGCCGTGGGCATGGTGATGCGCGACGAGGACTGGCTGGCGCCCGCCTACCGCGAGCTGGGGGCCTGGCTGGCCAAGGGCGCCCGGATGAAGGACATCTTCCTCTACTTCGGCGGCCACGAGCGGGGCTGCCACCTGCCCGAGGCCAAAAACATGCTGCCGTGGGCGGTGCCCATCGCCTCGCAGCTCCTGCACGCCGCCGGCATCGGCTACGCCCTCAAGTACCAGGGGAAGCCCGGCGCCGCGTTCACCTTCTTCGGCGAGGGCGGCACCTCGCAGGGCGACTTCCACGAGGCGCTCAACTTCGCCGGGGTCTGGCGGGCGCCGGTGGTGTTCGTGTGCCAGAACAACCAGTACGCCATCTCCTGCCACCTGTCGAAGCAGACCGCGGCGCCATCCATCGCCGTCAAGGCGCTGGGCTACGGCATCGCCGGCATCCAGGTGGACGGCAACGACTTCTTCGCCGTCTACGCCGCGGCCGCCGCCGCGGCCGAGCACGCCCGCGGCGGGAACGGCCCGGTGCTCCTCGAGGCGGTGACCTACCGCCTGGGCGCCCACACCACCTCGGATGACCCCGGCCGCTACCGCTCCGCCGAGGAGGAGGCCCTCTGGGCCGAACGCGAGCCGGTGAAGCGGCTGCGGGCGCACCTGGCCGACCGGGGCCTGTGGCGGGCCGAGGACGAGGAGGCGCTTGTCGCCCAGTTCCGCAAGGACATCGACGCCCAGTTCCTCGCCCAGGAGAACGAGCCGTACCCCCTCGAGGACGTCTTCGTGCACCACTACGCCGAGATGCCCGACGACCTCAAGCACCAGATGGTCGCGTACCAGAAGTTCGAGAACTGGAAGGAGTCGCACCGATGAGCACCCAGGTCATGACCCTCGTCCAGGCGGTCAACCACGCCCTGGACCTCAAGCTGGCCGAAGACCCGGCGATCGTCGTCTACGGCGAGGACGTGGGCCTCGAGGGCGGCGTCTTCCGCGCCACCGAGGGGCTGCAGGCCCGGCACGGCGAGGCCCGCGTCTTCGACAGCCCCCTGGCCGAGTCGGGGATCATGGGCACGGCCGTGGGCATGGCCGCCGCGGGACTCCGCCCTGTGGTCGAGATCCAGTTCTGCGGCTTCCTCTATCCCGCCTTCAACCAACTCGTGTGCCACGTGGCCCGCATGCGCAACCGCACCCGCGGCAAGTATCCCATGCGCCTGGTGGTCCGGTTCCCGTACGGCGGCAACATCCGCGCGCTGGAGCAGCACTCCGAAAGCCCGGAGGCGCTGCTGGCGCACACGCCGGGGCTCAAGGTGGTCATCCCCTCGACGCCGTACGACGCCAAGGGCCTGCTCATCGCCGCCATCGAGTCGGACGACCCGGTCATCTTCATGGAGCCGAAGCGCATCTACCGCGCCGTGAAGCAGGAGGTGCCGCTCCAGAAGTACACCCTGCCCATCGGCAAGGCCAAGGTGCTCGCTGAGGGGACCGACATCACGGTGGTCACCTACGGCGCCAACGTGCGCGAGACGCAGAAGGCGCTGGCCCTGGCCAAAAAGGACGGGATCTCGGCGGAGCTGATCGACCTGCGCACCATCTACCCCGTCGACCGCGCCACCATCGCCGCCTCCGTGCGCAAGACCGGCCGCTTCCTCGCCGTGACCGAGGGGCCCGCCACCTGCGGCGTGGCCGCCGAACTCGTCACCATCGTCAACGAGGAGGCGTTCCTCAATCTGGCCGCGCCCCCGGCCCGGCTGGCCGGCTTCGACACGGCGCCGCCGTACGCCCGGGGCGAGCACTTCTACTTCCACTCCCCCGAGCGGATCCATTACGAGCTCAAAAAAGTGGTCGATTACTGAGCCGCCACCCGGCACCTGGAGGACAGCGTCATGCGTTACATCTTCAAGTTCCCCGACATCGGCGAGGGCGTCCACGAGGGCAAGATCCTGAAGTGGCACGTCGAGAAGGGCCAGCGGGTGGCCATGGGCGACCCGGTGGTCCAGGTGGAGACCGACAAGGTGGTGGCCGACATCCCCGCTCCGCGCGACGGCGCCGTGGTGGACCGCTTCGGCGCCGTGGGCGAGATCATCAACGTGGGCGACGCGCTGATCGAACTCGAGATCGAGGGCGTCACCGGCGCCGAGGCCCAGGCCATCGCCGCCGAAAAGCCGAAGCCCAGGACCCAGGAGCCGGTGGACGAGGTGGGCTTCGGCGTGGTGGGCACCATCGAAGTGGCCGGCGACGCCGCCGTGCTCCCCGCCGGCAGCGAGGGGCTCCCCGCCGCGCCCGCCGCGCCGGAGGCCGCGCCGCGCCGCAAGGCTCTGGCCACGCCGGTGTCGCGGGCCATGGCGCGGGAGCTCGGCGTCGACATCGACCAGGTGGCGGGCACCGGCCCCGGCGGCCGGGTGATGAAGTCCGACATCCAGGCCCACCTCGACGCGCAGCGCACCACCGTCCCCGCGCCCGCGGCGGGCGCCGCCGCGGCGGCCGCCCAGGCGCCGGACGTGTTGCGCGTGGAGTACGAGCCGCTCTCCATGATCCGGAAAGCCATCGCCCGCAACATGGCCGTGTCCAAGGGGACCGCCGCGCACATGACCGTGATCGACGAGGTGGAGGTCTCCGAGCTCGTGGCGCTGCGCCGGAACCAGAAGGACCGCCTCCAGGCCCTGGGGGTGAACCTGACCTACCTGCCGTTCGTGCTCAAGGCCGTGGCCGGCGCGTTGAAGCGCCACCGGAGTCTCAACTCCCAGCTCGATCTCGAGAACAACCGGATGATCTACAAGCTCGACGTGAACATCGGCATCGCCGTGGACACCGACGACGGCCTGGTGGTGCCGGTGATCCGGCACGCCGACCGGCTCACCATCGTGGAGCTGGCGGCGCGGATCCAGGAGTTCGCCGCCCGCGCTCGCGAGCGCAAGCTGACCCTGGACGATTTCAAGGACGGCACCTTCACCGTGACCAACTACGGCGCCATCGGCGGGCTGTTCGGCGTGCCGGTGATCAACTACCCGCAGGCGGCCATCCTCGGCATCGGCCGCATCGTGGAGCGGCCGGTGGTCCGCGACGGCCAGCTCGCCGTGGGCCGCGTCATGCCGCTGTCGCTGTCGGTGGACCACCGGATCGTGGACGGCGGCGCCACCACGCGGTTCCTGGGCGACGTCATGGCGTCGCTGCAGGAGCCGGTGGGAATGTTGTTGGGTGAATGGGTGAATCGGTGAATCGGTGAATCGGTGAATCGGCAGATGAAGAA
>CALAMB010000337.1 GCA_937925645.1 uncultured Acidobacteriota bacterium | reverse complement strand
CCGAGTCCGCGCAGCAGCGTCTTGAAATAGTTCGCCCAACTGATGGCCACGGCGATATTGCCCACCGCGTACTCGATGATGAGGTCCCAGCCGATGATCCAGGCCACGATCTCACCCAGCGTGACGTAGGAGTAGGTGTAGGCGGAGCCGGAGATGGGAACCATCGATGCGAACTCGGCGTAGCAGAGGGCGGTGAAACCGCAGACGACCGCGGTGATGATGAACGAGACCATCAGGGCGGGACCCGCCCCCGGCCGGTAGGCGTCACCCGCGGCGGCGGTGCCGATGGTGGCGAAGATGCCGGCGCCGATGATGGCGCCGATCCCGAGCATGACCAGGTGGACGGGACCCAGCGCCCGATGCAGCCGGTATTCCGGTTTTTCGGCGTCAACCAGGATCTGGTCGAGGGATTTGACCTGGAAGAGCTTTTTCAGCGACATGCCCACTCGTGCTAATCGATAAGTTATCCGCCAAACCAGACCCGGCCGGGATAGGATCCCGGCCCATAACCACACCGACCGCCGTTCGCATCAATAGCAGGCTGGTCATTATACCATCGTCGCGGGCCAAGGCCATATAATTTTGAAGGACATCCGGCGCCGACTCGGGAAAATCTGTTGGACTGAATCGGTGAATTGAGTATAATCTTGGCAATTTCGCGGTTTACGGGGAATTCATGGTTCAAGAAGCGGATTCCAGGGCGGAGTACCACATCATTTTCTACGACAACTCCGACTCCAATCACGACCTGCTGCCGCAGACCAAGATCGCTCTCTTCGCGAAAAAAGTCGACCCGATGCCCGGCAATATCGACGCGCGGATTTACCAGGCGTACCTGAACCCCTACCTGATCCTCAGCGGGATGATCATCAAGGATGTATTGGCCAAGAAGAACATCAAAGTGTTGATCAACTCGTTTTACAACTACCTCAAGCCCACCCGTTACGACATGCTGGTGCTGGACAAGACCAAGCTGATCCACGCGTTTTCCTCCGTGGAGGAGTTTTTCTACGATATTCTCTATCCCGACGACAAGGGCAAGACCCGGCCGTTGGAGCGCACCCCGCTCCGGGATCCGTCATTTCTCGGCGGCACCATGTCCAACACGCAATTCATCCGCGAGAACCCCGCGCAGACCGACGCCGGCCTGGCCGATCGCATGAAGACCAACCTGGACGTGGGTTTCCAGATTTTCCATTTCGAAAAGGTGTACACGATCTTCGACCGCCTGAACAACATTGTCATCCCCGAGGACAAGGCCATCCAGGCGGTCAAAGAAGACCCCGAGATGAAGAAGCACATCATCAAAGTCGATCTGAAAAAGTACTCGGTGGCGTCGCTGGACGAGGTCGCGTTCCAGAAGAGCAAGATCTATTCCCTGCGCGGCCATTACCTGATCGGCCACACGTCATACAACAACAAGGACATCGAGTCGGCCACCTATCTGATCGTGGAAAAACCGCACGTGATCAACACGCTGGAGTTGTGCACCAACACCAAGTGGATCAACATGATGGTGAAGAATTTCATCGACACCTCCCCCATGACCGATGACCGCGAGATCATCAACCTCGTCTATCCCCAGGTTCAAGGCAAGCACATCCAGAATTTTCTCAGTCTCTCCCCGACGCTGCGGATGCCCTTCCTGAACAAAGACTACATCCTGGTGGACAAGGAGTGCCTGAAGGAGGATACCTCAGCGGCCATGCTGGTGCCCCCTCGTAAATTCGTCGCCAACATGTATGAAGCCAAATACTTTCTCGATATCATCCAGAAAGACTGACGACGAGCAACTGCGCGAGCTGGTGACGCGCGTCCGGGAAGCCGGGGTGGTGGGCGCCGGCGGCGCGGGCTTCCCGGCGTGGCGCAAGCTGGAGGGCGCGCCGGGCGCGGACACGCTGATCCTCAACGGCGCGGAGTGCGAGCCCCTGCTCTACGCGGACTACTTCTGCCTCCTCCACTCCGGCGATAAGGTGCTGGCCGCCGCGGACGTGATCCGGGCACGACTCGGCATCCGCGATGTCATCGTGGCCGTGAAGAAAAAACGGCGGCGCCTGCGGGAACACCTGGCGTCGCTGGTGGCGGGCTATCCGTGTTTTCGTTTACTGGATCTCCCCGACACTTATCCGTCGGGAGACGAGCACCTGCTGGTCCATTCGGCCACGGGGCGCATCGTGCCGCAGGGCGGCATCCCTCCGGTGGTGGGCTGCCTGGTCCAGAACGTCCAGACGCTCGCGCATATCCATGACGCGCTGAACGGCCGCCCCGTGACGCACCGGTTCATCACCATCGCCGGCGCCGTAGCCAGGCCGTCGACGTTCGAGGCGCCCATCGGCACTCCCCTGGCCCGTCTGCTGGAACAGTCCGGTGGCGCCACCTGCCCCGAACCCCGGTTCCTGGCCGGCGGCGCGATGATGGGCGAGCTGGTTGAGACTGATTTCTGCATCCGCAAAACCACCAGCGGCGTCCTGGTCCTGCCGGAAGAGAACCCTGCGGTCGAAGAGCGCGTCCAGTCGCTGGAACGCGCCGCGCGGGTGTCCATGTCGGTCTGCGACCAGTGCTTCGCCTGCACCGAACTGTGCCCCCGCTACCTGCTGGGCCACGACATTCAGCCACACCTGCTGATGCGCCGGGCCCCGCAGGTGCTCGAGCAGCCGGCGGACGCCGACCACATCGGCTGGTACTGCTGCGAGTGCGGCGTCTGCTCGCTCATCGCCTGCCCGCTCCGGATCACGCCGCGGCGGCTGATCGGCGCCATGAAGCGAAAACTCGCCCCGTCGGCCAAGCGCAGCAAAACGGCTTACACGCTTCACCCCGACTACCATCGCAAGGGATTGCCCATCCGATACGTGATGGCACGGCTGGACCTCTTGCGCTACGACACGAAGAACGCCTTCCACGGCCCGGCGTCTGGCGTGGATCATGTCCGGATCGACCTGGCCGAATTCGGCGGCGGCGTTGCCGAGGCGGCGGTGACAACCGGGCAGCGGGTGCTCCCCGGGGAAGTCATCGGGCGGGGCCGGCACACGCCGTTCCACGCGTCCATCGGCGGGGTGGTCCGCGCCGACGGCCGGGTCGTCGAGATTCGCGCCGGTTGACGGGAGTGGCGATGAAGCTGGGCGCCCACATGTCCATTGCCGGAAGAATCGGACTGGCCCTGACCCGCGGCGCCGCGGTGGGCTGCGAAACCGTCCAGATCTTCACCCAGAACAACAACCGGTGGGTGGGCAAACAGCCGTCGCCCGAAGCCGTGAAGGAGTTTCGGGCACTACGGCGCGCCACCCGCATCGACCCGGTTTTCGCCCACAATTGCTATCTGGTCAACCTGGCCTCGGCCGACACCGCGATCCGGCGCCAGTCCGTCTCAGCCATGATCCGGGAAGTGGAGCGATGCACGGAGCTGGAACTTCCTTTCGTGATTCTGCACCCGGGCGCCCATGGCGGCGACGGGGAGCGGACGGGGATTCGCCGCATCGTCCAGGGCCTTCGGGCGATCATCCGGCACACCGCCGGCACCGGCATCGGCCTGGTGCTGGAGAACACGGCCGGCCAGGGGACCTCGCTGGGACACCGGTTTGAGCACCTGCACGACATCCTGGCGGGCGTGGACCGGCCGGAGCGGCTCGGTGTCTGCCTCGACACCAGCCACCTGTTCGCGGCGGGTTACGATATCCGGACTGCCGAATCCTACGCCGCCACCATGGCCGCCTTCGAGCGGACGGTGGGCTTCCCGTTCCTGCGGGCGCTGCACCTGAACGATTCGAAACGGGAGTTGGGCGCCCGGGTGGATCGTCACGCGCACATCGGCCAGGGAGTGATCGGCAAGGGTGCCTTCCGCCTGCTCCTCAACGATCCCCGGCTGCGGGCCCTGCCGGGAGTGATCGAAACGGAGAAAACCGACGACGGCGACGCCGACCGGATGAATTTAGCCGTATTGCGAAGATTGCGCCGGCGGGTCGCCCGCCCCGGGCGCGGATGATCAGCTGTTTTGATAGAACAGGATGCGCGAGCAGCTCTCGCATTGCATGAATTTGTCCGTGCTGCGCAGCTCCTGGTAGGCCTGGGGCCGGAGCCGGACGTGACAGACCTGGCAGATCTCCTCACGGACTTCCGCGACGGCGATGCCGCCCAGCCCGTTGGCCAGTTTGGTGTATATCCTCAGCATGTCGGCGGGCACGCTGTTCAACGTTTCCTCCCGGCGCAGTTTCAACCCCTCCGTCTCGTCCTGGAGAAAACGGGCCGCGTCGGCCAGCCGCTCGCTCTCCTGCGCCAGCCGGACGCTGTCCTCCCGCAGACGGCGGGCGGTTTCGGCGGCCTCCCGGCGCGCCGCTTCGACCTGTTCCATTAGATCGAGGATGAAGTCTTCCTTCTCGCCGATCTGTTTGTCCACATACCCGATCTCTTCCAGAATGGCCCGGTATTCCTCGTTTTTCTTGACTTCCATCTGCTGCTGCTTCAACCGGGTCTGGCGGGCCCGCAACGCCTCGACCTCCCCTTCCTCCGTCCGGATGCGGCGCTCCAGCTCCTTCACCCCCTCATCGGCTCGCGCCGACTGCTCGCCGAGCTTGGCGACCTCGCCGTCCACCTCGGCCCGCCGGATGGGGATGCGCTCCACCTCGTGCTGCAATTCCATGATCTTCAGGTCAATGGTCTGAAGATCCCATAATCGGCTGATGTCGCGATGCAAAACAACCCCGTAAGTGAAGAATGAGTGGGCCCACCAGGATTCGAACCTGGGACCAACCGGTTATGAGCCGGTAGCTCTGACCAACTGAGCTATGGGCCCCGGAAACCGCGTCCGTTATGCCCCAAATCGGAACCGATGTCAACTCCTCCGGTCGGCGATCAGGAGTTGAGGAACGGCCGCAGCTTTTTGCTCCGCGACGGATGGCGGAGCTTCCGCAGCGCCTTGGCCTCGATCTGCCGGATGCGCTCGCGGGTGACATTGAACTTCTTGCCGACTTCTTCCAGGGTGTGCTCGCTGCCGTCTCCGAGGCCGAAGCGCATTTTGATGACTTCGGACTCGCGCGGGGTCAGCGTCCGGAGCACCGTCATCGTCTGTTCCTTGAGGTTCAGGTTGATCACCGCCTCGGACGGGCTCATCACGGCGTTGTCCTCGATGAAATCACCCAGATGAGAATCCTCCTCCTCGCCGATGGGGGTCTCGAGGGAGATGGGTTCCTGGGCGATCTTGAGGACTTTGCGCACCTTCTGCACCGGCATGTTCATCTTTTTGGCGATTTCCTCGCAGGTGGGCTCACGCCCGTATTCCTGCACCAGGGTGCGGCTGGTGCGGATCAGCTTGTTGATCGTTTCGATCATGTGGACGGGGATGCGGATGGTACGGGCCTGGTCCGCGATGGCGCGGGTGATGGCCTGACGGATCCACCACGTGGCGTAGGTCGAGAACTTGTAGCCGCGCCGGTACTCGAATTTGTCCACGGCCTTCATGAGGCCCATGTTCCCCTCCTGGATCAGGTCGAGGAACTGGAGGCCGCGGTTGGTGTACTTCTTGGCAATGGACACGACCAGGCGCAGGTTGGCCTCCACGAGGCGGCTCTTGGCGTCGTTGGCCATGATCTCGCCCTGGTGGATGCTGTCGAGGGTCCGCTTGATCTCTTCGCGGCCGGTGTTGTATTTCAGCTCGATGGTGCGCATCTTTTTCTGGACGCGCTTGATGTTCCGGCGGAGGTCGGCCTTGATATGCTCCTTCTCCGTCCGGCTGAGCCGGCGCTTGTACACCTCGATCTCCCGCTCCAGCTCGTCGATCTGCAGTTTGACGCTGAGCACGCTGGTGCGGAAGCTCTCCTTTTGCATGTTGGCAAAGTCGAGCTCGCGGATGATCCGGGCAATGGGGATCTTGTAGCGGGCCAGCTTCAGGGCGAGGAGCCGCCCGCGGCGGGGGGTGAGCCCGGGCTTCTTGAGCTGGGCCAGGATCTTGTTGGCCTTCGACTCGAGTTCGCCCACCTCTTCGATCCGGGTGATGGTCTCGCGGTATTTATCGGCCAGCAGCTCGTCCGAGTACTCGTCATCGTTGAGGTTGACGATATCCTTGAGCTTGCCCGGATTGCCCTGCAGGACCTCCTGGAGGGCCATCATCTCGTGCACGACGATGGACGAGCGCGACAGCGCCTTGAGCACCATCTTCTGACCCCGCTCGATCTGCTTGGCGATCTCGATCTCGCCCTCACGCTTGAGCAGGGGGACGGTGCCCATCTCGCGCAGGTACATCCGGACCGGGTCGTTGGTCTTCTCCACGGCTTCGGCGGCGCCATCGGCATCGTCGCCGCCGCCGTATCCCTTCCCGTCCGCCATCATGCCGTCCGCAAAAGCCTTGCCACCTTCGATCAGTTCGATGCCGTTGGATCCGAACAGATCGAACAGGTCGTCCAGGTCCTCGGACGAGCTGAGCTCGCTGGGCAGCAGGTCGTTGACTTCCTCGTAGCTAAGGAATCCCTTCTCCTTGCCGCGGGAGATGAGCTGTCGAACTTCATCAAATTTATCCTCGAGAGACAAGTGCGCCTCCTCCGTCATTTATTGATCTGCATGATGATTCGTTTCCGTCGCTCCAGAATGCCGCGGCAGCGGTCCAGATCGCCGGACTGCTCCGCCTGCTGGCACTCCGCGGTCAGACGCTCGAGCTCCTTTTCCATGGATCTCCGGCGCAGGGACAACAGGCAATTGACGGCCTCGGTTTCCGAGATCACGGACGTTGTGCGCGACATCACCTGGTGCAACAGGGTGCGGTCGGCTTCGGTGAGCGTGTCTTCGATAGCAGCCAAATTGAAGGATTCCCCCTCTTGCACCTGTTGCGCAATACAGGTCAGAATGTTGGATGTCGCCAAGCCTTCAAAAGTTACATCAGCGCCTGAAAAAATCTTCGGCGCGATCTCGGGGAAATTCAGCACGAAAATAATGAGTTCGGCTTCGGCGGCGATCAGGGGAGACTGGCTGTATTGGGCCACCACGGATTTGTCCACTTTCCGCGAGCGGGCGAAGGTGTTGTACTGGTTGAAGAGCGAGTCCCGGTGGATGCCCAGCCGGTCCGCCCAGCCCGCCAGGTAATTCGAGCGGACCGGTTCCTGCTGGATGCGCGTCAAAAAGGGAAACATGCTCTCCAGGATCTTCACTTTCCGCTCCACCGACAGGTCGGCGCCCGCGGCCTGCAGCTTGTGCTGGAGCTGGAAATCCAAAAAGGGAAGCGAGCGGTCCACCGCTTCCCGAAATCGATCGGCCCCATGCTCCAGAACGAACGTGTCGGGGTCGTGCCCGCCGGGCAGGGTGGCCACCCGGCAGTCGAACTCGTTCTCCAGAAAGAGCTCCACCGAGCGAAAGGCGGCGTTGGCCCCGGCGGTGTCGGGATCGAAGCAGATCACGATGTTGCGGGTGAACCGGCCCAGCAGTTTCACCTGGGCAGGGGTCAGGCCGGTGCCCAGCGAGGCGACCACGTTCTCGACCCCGGCCTGGAAAGGCACGATCATGTCGAAGTACCCCTCCACCAGGATGGCCCGATCCGCCTGGCGGATCGCCTTGAGGGCGTGTCCCAGGCCGAACAAGTGATAGCCCTTCTGGTAGAGCGGGGTCTCCGGGGAATTCAGGTACTTGGGCTCGCCCTCGCCGAGGATCCGTCCGCCGAAAGCGACGACGCGGCCGTGCATATCCTGGATGGGGATGATCAGCCGGCTGCGGAACAGGTCGTAGCTGCGCTGCGTGACCTCGGAAACGCGGGACAGGCCGGCCTGCTGGGCCAGCGCCTCCCGGATGCCCAGGCCGCGCAGGTAGCTCACCAGCCGCTGGCCGTCGCCGGGCGCGAACCCGAACATGAATCGCTGGACCGTGCCGGGCTCGATCTTGCGCCCGTCGATGTAATCGCGCGCCCCGGAGCCCTCAGGATCTTTCAGGCAACGCTGGTAAAATTTGGCCGCTTCCGCCATCACCGTCTGCAGGTGTTCCCGGTCGCGGTATCGCTTCTCTTCGGCCGCGTCCAGCGCCGGCACCCGGAGATGGGCCAGGTCCGCGAGATAATGGATGGCCTCGACGTAGGTGAGATTCTCCAGCTCCATGACCAGCTGGATTACGTCCCCACCTTTGCCACAGCCAAAGCAGTGGTAGCTCTGGAGCTGTTCATTGATGGAAAAACTGGGCGTTTTTTCAGTGTGGAACGGGCACAGGGCGAAATAATTCTTGCCCTTGCGGGTCAATTTCAGGAAATTGCCCGCCACCTCGACAATGTTGAGGGTATGCTTCAACTGCTGGACAAACTGGGACGAAATTCGCATGGGTGACGCCTGGCTCCGCCCGCCGGGCAAAAGATCAGGAATTTTATAAAAATCAAGCCAATAAGTAAAGAGAAAATTGGATCAGACATCCAACTCGACGACAGTCTTCCCCTCCCCGCCCTCGGCATACGGCGGGTGGTAAAAATGGCGGACGAACGGTGTCTCACGCAACCGGCGGTGGATGGCCGCCCGCAGGATCCCCCGCCCCATGCCATGGACCACCGAGATCTTCCGCTGCTCCAGGCGGAACATCTGGTCCAGAAACCGGTCCAACTCGTCCAGGGCGTCCTCGGCGCTCCGGCCGATCACCTTCAGTTCAGTGGCAGCAGGCGCGTCATCCGCAGCTTCGGTTGCGGCGCCGGCTGCCGCACGCGGCGGTGCGGTTTCCGCCGGCGGCGGTGTCGCCGCGGCGTCTTCCCGCCGGAACAGCCAGGCGACCGGGACGCGCACGCGCTTGTCTCCGGCCAGAACGAGCACACCGTCGCGCCCCGATTCGATCACAGCGGCCTCGGATCGCAGCGGTTCCACAAAGACCGTCATCCCGGCGACCACATCGCCGGCCGACAGCGGCTGCAGCGACAGCCGCCTGGCCGCGGGCGCGTCCCGGATCACCGGTTCCAGCCTGCTTTCCACGGCATCCAGCAGCCGCTCCGCCTTGCGTTGCATCCGGTCGGCCGTCAGGGCGCTGGCGGACTGACGTTTGACCTCTTCGAAGAGCGCTTTTTTCTCCGCCTCGAATTGCCGGCGGACGGTTTCGAATTCCTGCCGGAGCTCGCTCACCACGGACCGCTTGCGTTCCTCGGCTTGACGTTCCAGGTGGATCTTGCGGAGAATCTGCTCGTGCTTGAGCCGGGTGATGTCGGCCAGCTCGGCTTCCCGCTTCCGGACCAGCTCGTTGAGACGGGCCATCACTTCCTCGCTGAGCTGCCGGCCGCCGGACAGGCGCTGGTTGGCGGCCGCCACCACCGGCTCTGACAGCCCCAGCTTGCGGGCGATGAAGAGGCCGCGGCTGCTCCCGAGAGCGCCCAGACGCAGGTGGTACGTGGGCTCCAGCGTGTCGGGATGGATCTCCACCGCGGCTGTGACCACGCCGGGGGTGGTCAGCGCGTATTCCTTGAGCGCCTGGGTGTGGGTGGTGGCGATGAGGGGCGCCCGCAAGCGCTGGAAATGATCCAGCACGGCCATGGCCACCGCCGCGCCCTCCTCCGGGTCCGTTCCGGTGCCGA
>CALAMB010000336.1 GCA_937925645.1 uncultured Acidobacteriota bacterium | reverse complement strand
ACTACCTGTTGGTAGGCGGGTACGCGGTGGCCTGGCACGGGTATCCGCGGGCAACAGACGTGCTCGATGCGGACCGGCCGGACTGATCGAATCCTGATAACTCCAGCGGCAATCGTGTCTCGGCGAGGCTACGGCAGGGCCGGCAGCGTCACGGTGACGGTGGTGCCGGCGCCGGGCGCGCTCCGGATGTCGATGGCCCCGCCGTGCTGCAGGACGATGTTCTTGACGATGGACAGCCCCAGCCCGGTGCCGCCCGTCGCCCGGGAGCGGGACTTGTCCACGACGTAGAAGCGTTCGAAGATCCGCGGCAGGTGCTCGGCGGCGATGCCGATGCCGGTGTCGGCCACTTCGACCACAGCCCGCTCCCTCTCGCCCCGCAGCCGAACGGTGACCCCGCCCCGCTCGGTATAGCGGGCGGCGTTTTCCAGCAGGTTGACGAAGACCTGCTCCAGCATGAACCGGTCGCCGCGCACCCGGGGCAGGTCCAGCGCCGCCTCGATGGCGAACGCGAGACCCTTCTGGGCCAGCAGCGCCTGGAACAGCCGGCCCGTGCTTTGGACCACTTCGCTCAGGCTCACCGGCTCCAGGTCCAGCGCCTTGGCCGGCTGTTCCAGCCGGGCCAGCAGGAGCAGGTCATCGGTGATGCGGGCCAGCCGCTCGGCGTTGCGGCGGATGATACCCACGTACTCCCGGTTCACGGTCGGCTCCTCCTCCAGCGCTTCGGCGAAGCCCCGGATGGCGGTCAGGGGAGTTTTGAACTCGTGCGAGATGTTCACCGCCAGCTCGCGCTTGATCGCCTCGAGCCGCTGGCGCTCGGTGACGTCGAAGAACAGCGCCACGACGGCGGCGCTCTCGGGCAACGGGTTGAATCCGCACAGGTAGGTTCGGTCGCCGAGGACGATCTCCTCGCTGGCGCCGGCGCCGGTGGCCTTGACCGCGCGCAGCCCCTCGGCGAACTTCGGCGCCCGCAGCACCTCCCAGTAGGGGGTGCCGGCGACGGCCGGCGCGCCGGCGATTTTCCAGAATGCGTCGTTGGCGTGGACGATCTTCGCGTCGGCGTCCACCACCACCAGGCCCTCGCGGATCGAGGCGAGGATGACGCGCGACTCCTCGCTCCGGCGGGCCATCTCGCGGAAGAGCCGGCTGACCTCGGCGGCCATGCGGTTGAACGCGTCGGCGAGGTCTTTCAGCTCGTCCCGACGGTCCAGAAAGACGCGGGTGTCGAAGTCGCCCTGCGCCACGCGCTCGGCCGCCCCGGCCAGCCGGCGCACCGGCCGGGTCAGCAGCCGGGCGAACACCACGGCCAGCAACAGCGCCAGCAGCAGGCTGACGCCGGTGATGCGGAGCATCGAGCCCGAAAGCTGCTGCCGGAGGGCGACGACGCTCTGCAGCGGCTGGCTCACCCGGATCACGCCGTGCACTGGGCCGCCCTCCGGGTAGGTCCGGGCGATATACAGCAGGTCTTCCCTCAAGGTGGCGCTGTGACGGATAGCGCGCCCCTCGCCCAGAGTGTAGGCGCCGACGATCTCCGGGCGGCTGGCGTGGTTGTCCATCCGGGCCGGGTCGGCCGAGGAGTCGGCCAGAACGATGCCGTTGGTGTCCACGAAGGTGACGCGGACCAGCAGCCGGCTCCCCAGGGCCTTGACCTCCCGGTCCAGTCGGACCCGGTCGCCCGATTCCGCGAGCGGGCCCAGTTCCCGGCCGATGGTCTGGCCGAGCGACCGCAGTCGGACGGACACGCTCTCCAGGTTGTATTCCGTGATGCGGTGGTTCATGAAATACCAGCCGCCCAACGCGACCACGGCCACCACCAGGACGTAACTGAGGAACAGCTTGACGGAAAACGGAATCTTCTTCATTCCTCGATCTTGTACCCCACGCTGCGTATGCTCTTGATAAACTTGCCTGCCGCGCCCAGCTTGTCGCGCAGGTTCTTGATGTGAACGTCGATGGTGCGGTCCACGACGTACTTCTCGTTTCCCCAGAGCTGGTCCAGGAGCTGGTCGCGCGAGAACGCCCGCCCCTTCCCCTCCAGCATGACACGCAGCAGGCGGAACTCGGTGGATGTCAGCTCCACCCGGCGGCCGTTCACGGTGACGGTGAACGCCTCCGGGTTCAGCTCCAGCACGCCGGCCAGCTCCAGCACGGCGCCGGCGGTGATGGGCGGCTTCTTGCGGCGCAGCAGCGCGCGCACCCGCGCCAGCAGCTCGCGCGGCGAGAACGGCTTGGTCACGTAATCGTCGGCGCCGAGCTCCAGGCCCAGCACCTTGTCGGTTTCCTCGCCTTTGGCGGTGAGGATCAGCACCGGCAACTGGGCCGTCTCCGGCGCGGCGCGGAGCTTGCGGCAGATGGCCAGGCCGTCGGTGTCGGGGAGCATCAGGTCCAGCACCACGGTGTCGGGCACCCGGCGCTTGACGTGGCGGAGAAAGTCGTCGCCCCGGCTGAACCGGAGCACATCCAGCCCGCCTTTCTCCAGCGTGTCGCTGACCAACTGGAGGATATCGGGATCGTCTTCGACCACGGCTACCGTTTCTCTTGGACTCACGTCGGCTCCTTTTCCGGCGACGATCACGCGTCGTCCGGACGGCTGTGTTTCACCACCTGGCCGTGCACCAGGTAGATCACGTTTTCGGCGATGTTCGTGGACAGGTCCGCCGCCCGCTCCAGGTTGGCGGTGACGCGCATCAGGTGCAGCGCCCGCTCGATGGTGGTGGCATCGGAGACCATGTAGGTGATGAGCTCCCGGTGGATCTGGTCGCGGTACTCGTCGATCCGATCGTCGCGGGCCAGGATCGACCGGGCCAGCTCCGCGTCTTCGCGCACAAAGGCGGTGATGCTGTCCCGGAGCATCGCCCGGGTCTCGCCGGCCATGTTCGGGATGTCCACCAGCGGCTTGACCGGCGGCCGCTCGATGAGGAACAGGGCGCTCTGGGCGAGGTTCACGGCGTGGTCGCCGATCCGCTCCAGGTCGGTGGCCATGCGCAGAGCCAGGATCACCAGCCGCAGGTCCCGGGCCCGGGGCTCGTGCAGGGCGATGATGGTGGCGCACTGCTCGTCGATCTCGTTCTCCAGGGCGTTGACGCGGGTTTCGCTCTCCTGGATCAGCTCCCGGAGCAGCCGGCCGTCCTTCTGTTCCAGGCCGCGGATGCTCTGGTCGATCATCTCCTCGGCCAGCCCGGCCATCTCCATGAGGCGCTCGCGCATTTCCAGCATTTTCTCAGCCAACATCCGTTTGTCTCTCCCTAACCGAATTTGCCCACCAAATACTCTTCGGTGCGCTTGTCCTGCGGCACGGTGAAAATTTTTTCGGTGGTATTGTACTCCACCAACTCACCCAGGTACATAAACGCCGTGTAGTCGGATACGCGGCTGGCCTGGGCGATGTTGTGGGTGACCAGGCAGATGGACACGCTCTTCTTGAGCTCCTCCATCAGCTCCTCGATAAAGGCGGTGGCCTTCGGGTCCAGGGCCGACGTGGGTTCGTCCAGCAGGATGATCTCCGGGTTCAGGGCCAGCGCCCGGGCGATACACAGGCGCTGCTGTTGCCCGCCCGAGAGGAAAGTGCCCTTCTTGTGGAGGTGGTCCTTGACCTCCTCCCACAGGGCGGCCTTCCGGAGGGACTCCTCCACGATCCGGTCCGCTTCACCCCGCTTCAGCCGGATGCTGTTCAGCGTGTAGCCGGCGATGACGTTCGCGAAGATGCTCATGGTGGGGAACGGGTTGGGGCGCTGGAAGACCATGCCGATCATGCGCCGGACCTCCGTGGGCTCCATGGCGTAGAGGTCCTTGTCCTTGAGAAACACCGTGTTCTCCACCCGGGCGCCGGGGATCAGCTCGTGCATCCGGTTCAGGCAGCGGATCAGGGTGCTCTTGCCGCAGCCCGACGGCCCCATGATGGCGGTGAGCCGCTTTTCCGGAACGGCCATGGTGACGCCCTTGAGCGCGAGCTGGCCGCCGTAGTAGGCGTTGAGGTTTTCCGTTCTCAGAATTGGATTTTCCATCGCGTGATCACGACCCTTGAAATGATGTTGGTGGCGAGCACCAGCACGATCAGCACCACCGAGGCGCCCCAGGCCTGGGCCTGGAGATCCTGGTACGGACTCATGGCGTAGGTGAAGATGGTCAGCGGCAGCGAGCCCACCGGCTTGAGCGGGCTGAATTCCAGAAAGCGGTTGCCGAAGGCGGTGAAGAGCAGCGGCGCCGTCTCCCCGGCGATGCGTGACACGCCCAGCAACACCGCCGAGATGATGCCCGGCAGGCCGCACGGGATAACGACGCGCAGCACGGTGCGGTAGTGGGGCACGCCGAGGGCGAGCGACGCTTCCTTGATGTGGGCCGGCACCAGCTTGAGCACCTCCTCGGTGCCGCGGACCACCAGCGGCAGCATCATGAGCGCCAGCGCCAGGCCGCCCGACAGGGCGGTGAACTTGCCCATCACCCGAACGAGCCACAGGTAGGCGATGATGCCGATGACCACCGAGGGCATGCCCTGCAGCACGTCCACGGCGAGGCGGGTGAAGTAGGCCAGGCGGGACTTGCGCGCCTCCGACAGGTACACCCCGGCCGCCACGCCGATGGGCAACGCCATCGCCGTCGCCAGTGTGACGAGCATCAGCGACCCGACGATGGCGTTGGCAATGCCGCCACCCGTCTCGCCGGTGGCCTTGGGCGTGTTCACGAGGAAATTCCAACTGATCACCGGCAGGCCCTTGACGAACACGTCGATGAGGATGAGAAACAGCGGCAGCAGCGCGCCGAAGGCCAGGCCGTAGATCCCGGTGCGGAAGAGCCCGTTCAAGAAGAGCCGGCGTCTCAATTTCGGTTCGCGCATGTCAGGCCTGCACCGTCATTTTCTTGATGATATAAGTGCCGATGAAATTGATCACGGTGGTCACCAGAAACAGCACCAGGCCGACGGCCACGAGCGACGAATAATGGATGGCGGTAGTGGCCTCGGCCAGCTCGTTGGCGATGACGCTGGCCATGGTGTTGGCCGGTGCGAAGAGATTGGCGGGCATCTCGTTCGTGTTGCCGATGACCATGGTGACGGCCATGGTCTCGCCCAGCGCCCGGCCCAGCGAGAGCAGCACGCCGGCGAAGATCCCCGACCGGGCGTACGGCACGATGACGGAGCGGACCACCTCGTAGCGGGTGGCCCCGAATGAGTAAGCCGCCTCCTTGAGGTCCCGCGGAACCAGTTCGAGGACCTCCCTGGCGATGGAGGCGGTGTTGGGGATAATCATCACCGCGAGCACCAGTGAGGCGGTGAGCACGCCCACGCCGTAGGGCATGATCTCGATGCCCAGACGCTGGCCGAGGGGCATCAGTTGCATCTCCACCTCGCGGACCCACGGCACCAGCACCATCAGGCCCCAGTAGCCGAAGATGACCGAGGGGACGGCGGCGATGAGGTCCACCAGGCTCTTGAACACGTTGGACAGCCACCGGCCCCGCAGGAACTCGCCGAGCAGGATGGCCATGGACAACGACAGCGGCAGCGACAGCGCCAGCGCCAGGAACGAGGTGGCCAGCGTGCCGGCCAGGAACGGCAGGGCGCCGAACTCGTCGGTCACCGGGTTCCAATGGCTGCTCCACAGGAACCCGGGACCGAAATGGCGCAGAGTGGGGGAGGCGCCCCAGAACAGGGTGATGGAGATCACCAGCACGTTCAGCCCGACCAGCCAGGCCGCGAGCTGCAACAGGTTCCGGAACAGCCTCTCCCGCCTCATGCGCGCTCCGCCGCTTACTTCAGGATGGGCTGGCCGTTGAAGGTCATGGACTTGATGATCTTCTCGGCCTTGGCCTTGACGTCACCGGCCAGGGGGGCGTACAGCAGGTCGGCGTTGTACTTCTGCCCCTCGTGAGTCATCCACCAGAGCAGCTTGGCCAGCGCCTTGGCCTTGCTCGCCTTGCGGTTGCCGTACGCCTGCTCTTTGTAGACCAGGATCCAGGTGAAGGCGCTGATGGGGTAGCCGTCCTTGGTGTCGGTGTCGGTGATGGAGACGCGGGAGTCGTCGGGCATCGAGGCCCCGGCCGCCAGCGACACGCTCTTGATGGACGGGACGATGAAGTTGCCGGCGCGGTTCTTGACGACGGCGTACGGCAGGTTGTTCTTCTTGGCGTAGGAAAGTTCCACGTAGCCCACGGCACCCTTCATCTGCTGCACCAGGCCCGCCACGCCGGGATTGCCCTTGCCGCCGAGGCCCAGCGGCCACTTGACCGCGGTGCCGGCACCGACTTTTTCCTTCCAGTCGGGGCTGACCTTGCTCAGGTAGTCGGTGAAGACGAACGTGGTGCCGCTGCCGTCGGAGCGGTGCACCACGACAATGGGATCGCCCGGGAGCTGCACGCCGGGGTTCAGCCCGGTGATCCGGGAGTCGTTCCAGCTCTTGATCTGGCCGAGGAAGATGCCGGCGATCACGTCAGGGGTCATCTTGAGCTGAGGCTTGCCCGGCAGGTTGTAGGTGACCACCACGGCGCCCATGGCGGTGGGGATGTGGAGCAGCGGGTTGTCGGGGGACTTGGCCAGTTGCTCGGGGGTCAGGAAGGCGTCGGTGCCGCCGAAGTCGACGGTTTTGCCCAGGATCTGCTGGATGCCGCCGCCGGAGCCGATGCCCTGGTAGTTCACCTTGTTGCCGGTCTGGCTGTAGTAGACATCGAACATCTTGGAGTAGAGCGGCTCGGGGAAGGTGGCCCCGGCCCCCAGCAGCTCCTCGGCCGCCAGGGCCGCGCCGCCGAGGCACAGGACCGCCAGGATGGTCAGGATCGTCGCCGATATTTTCATGATTCCTCCTGTTTGATTTCTTGATCATGAGATCCGGGCGGGCCGGGCAGCCCGCCCGGATTTCATCAAAACTTGTATTCCAGGTCGACCTGCAGGCGCGTCCAGGGATCCCGGACCTGCTCCAGCACCGGGTCAGTGGACCAGCAGGCCACGCCGAGAGTCAGCGGGTTGTAGATGTTGTACTTGAACTTCAGCTCGGAGCCCTTCCGGTTGCCGAACCCGAAGTCGCTGTCGGTGAAGGCGCCCACCACCGCGTTGGGTTCGATATGGGCATAGCGGTACATGATGGACCAGTCCTTCTGGGCCTTGTTCTTGCCGATGCCGCCGCCCACGCTCCAGGCGGTGTCCTGGTCGCCGTACGGGCCCGAGGCGTCAAGGTTCTGGGCGTAGTCCACGAAAAATTCCAGCGGATAGCGCCACCCTTCGTACTTGACCTGGGCGAGGAAGTTCAGGATGTCGAAGTCGCCCGCGTTCAAGTAAGCCGAGCTCGTGCCGCTGCCGGTGACGGTGTTGCCATTCGGATACTTGTAGTTGATGTCGTAGCGGATGTAGTCGTAGTAAGCCAGGTTGAGTCCGACGGTCAGCTTGTCCGCCTTGATTTTAGCGCCGCCCTGGTAGGCCAGCACGTACGCGTCCTGCTTGCTCGAGTTTTCCTTGATCATCATCTGGCCGAAAGTGACATACGGTTCGAAGGCGCCCCACTGGTGGGAGATGCGCTCATAAAAGCCTTCGGGGTTCACGTCGGTGTCCCAGATCATAGGGGAAGACACCCAGCAGTTGGCGAACTTGCCGCCGCCGAAGGTGAAGAAGTGGCCCTCGATGTCGGGCGTCCAGGTGAGGTAGGCCTGGTCGATCCAGACGTCCTTCCGGTCGAAGCTGTCGGTGAGGGTTTGATTGGTGGAAGTGGGATCCAGGCCCATGCCGGAGGCCAGCTGGAAGAATCCGGTGACGCCCCAGCCGATGTTCTTGCTGACCTTGAAGCGCAGTCGCATGCGCTCGCGATTGCGGTCCTGGAAGGTGCTGTCACTGTCAAAGTACGTTCCTTCGTACCGCAGCCGGATGTCACCGCCGAACTTCCAGCCGGTGAGCCCATGGCTCTTGGTTTCCTTGCCGATTTCCTTCTGGGCGGTTTCCAGGGCGGTCTTCTTGATCTCCGCCGAGGTCTCCTTTTTCTGTGCTTCCATCGCCTGCTTCATCTCCTCCAGCATGGCCTGCTGGGCGGCGATCTGTTCCTCCATCTTCCGGATTTTCTCGGCCATTTCGTCCGAGTCGGGCCGAGCCCAGGCAGGCGCGGCCGCCAGGGCCAGCAGCGCCGCCGCCAGAATGACACGCAGCAGTCTCATAGTGATAACTCCTTGAAAGGGATTTGTGCGTTCAGGCACACTCTGCTCAGACGCGCGCATTCTGGCCCCGGACCGTTAATTTCAAATGTGGATTGAATCAGATTGGGAAAAGGAAACAATGTGGGGACGGTTAAAATCCCGTTAAGAAAACGGCAGACGGCCACCCGTTGGCGGATGGCCGTCCGATGGTTATCAAGATGCGGTCGGGCGAATCAGCGCGGAGCCGGCCGCGGGCCGAAGAGGTACGACTGCGGGAACAGGTTGTTGCTCGCGAAGGAGCCGTCACGTTGACTAGGCTGGCCTGTCGTCGGCGTGAGCACCAGGTTCCACTCGCCCAGCCCCTCGAAATAGTGGAACTGGATGCGGTAGGTAGCCGGCTCCAGCTCCGCGGGCACGGCGTCGCCCTGCTGCTGGCCGGCCTTGTTGCGCAGGATGCGCCGGGCGGTGCGGGGCGTGACGGTGAGGGTGTCGCCGGCGACGCGGTAGGCGCCCGTCTCCTCGTGGAACCAGTATTCGAGGTGCTTGTTCATGGACCAGAACTCGCGGTTGAAGGCATAGGTGCCGTCCGGATGGAACACGTAGGACCAGCGCGTGTAGCCCTGGTTGCCGATCTTGGCGATCTCCATGCCGGAGGGGTTGTAGCCCCAGTTGGAGTAGTTGGCCACCGACTTGTACCACTCCCGCCCCACGAGCGAAGGCGTGCCGCCGGTGGTTGTTGGCATGGTGGCGACAGCCGCCGCGGGGGCGGTCTGGGGCGGCGGTTCGCGCAGCCGGATGCTGTCGAGGAACCGGTCCACGTTCGGCTGGAAGCGCTGGTCGTTGAGATTGATCAGCACGGACACCTTGATGCCGTGGCCGCTGAACACCGCCAGCATGGACACGAAGCCCTGTGCGCTCTCGGTGTGGACGGGCGCACTGCCCATGGTCAGCGTCCACCCGCCGCCGTGGTCCGCGGTCTCGGTGCTGAGATCGCCGATGACGCGGTAGCGCTTGGCCACGAGTTCATCCCACTCGGCGGCAAAATCGCGGGCTGCATCGCCGCTGCCGAGCGCGCTGCGGTAGACCGCCAGCTGGAGGAACGCGTTGCCGGCGGTTTCGGTGAAACCCACGTGGTCGCTCCCGCTGCTGCGTTGACCGGCCGGCGTGACGAAGGTCACCAGGTCGAACGTCTCGGTCCGGGCCAAAGCGGCGGGCACCATGCCCCACAGGACACAAGCAGTCAGGGCGGTCATCACATATTTCATGGAATACTCCGATTGGCGGTGTCGTCGAGCCTCGGCTCACTTGTCCACCTTAGAGTGCCGCTGGACACCGCCGGATTCGGGGAATCGGGCACGCGCCGGTGTGGCGCAGGCGTCGTGTGGCGCAGGCGTCGTGTGGTGCAGGCG
>CALAMB010000335.1 GCA_937925645.1 uncultured Acidobacteriota bacterium | reverse complement strand
CCGTCACGGACACCTTCAGCGGTGTCCTGCGGGTGGGCTATCACTCGGCCCGGTCCCTGAGCGTGGGCAAGACCTTCGTCCAGGGTGTCGATCTGTCGGAAGGTTTCCTGATGCACGCTCGGCAGGACCTGTTTCTGGAGGACAAGGGCCTGGATCTGGCGCTCCAGCGCACCTGGGCCAGCGGCGCCTTCAATCCGAAGGGGACCGCCGGCCCGGGTTGGGAGATGTCCAGCCGGATCGCCCTGGTCCGGGAGGACTCCGAGAACTACATCATCTGCGGGGGGGACGCCTCCGGGATCCGCTTCCGGCGGATCAACGGCCGGCTGGTGCCCCAGCGGGGATTCCATTGCCAGTTGACGCCCAATCCGGACGGCAGCTTTGATTTTTACACCAAGACCAGGGTCCGGTACCACTTCCGGGATCCGTTCTCGCCGCTGGAGAGCGGCTATCTGGCGGGCACCACCAACATCCACTTCATCGAGGACCTGGACGGGAACCGGCTCACCTGGATCTACGACGCCGTGGAGCCCGGCCTGGTGCGGCGGATCGAGCACAGCTCCGGCAACCGGATCGAGTTCGCCTACGACGAGGAAGACGTGTTCCTGGGCCATCGCCTGCGGGAAGCCCGCCTGGTGAACCGGGACGGACAGATCGGGGTGACGGCGGCCTACGCCTACGACGAGCCCTGCCGGCGCCTGGCCGAGGTCCGGCTGACGGGCGCCGGGGGGGAGGCCGAACCGATCGTGACCGAGTACCGGTACGGCGACGACGCGGACGCCCGGCGGCGGCACCAACTGCTGGAGATTCTCGGTCCCAATCCGGACAACCGCGTGCAGATCGAATACCTGCCGGACGCGCTCTTCCACTCCGACGGCCAGCGGGTGGCCCGCCTCCGCCTCGGCGTGGACGGGGCGGTGGCGTACGCCTACGCCTACGAGTTGTGGGGTGACGACAGTCTCCGGCGCAGCCGGCGCACCACCGTGCAGGATCCGGAAGGCCACCCGACCGATTACGCGTTCAACGACTTCGGGGCGCCGGAGTCGATCCGCCGGACGGTGACGATGGACCCGTCCGAGCCGGGGGCGACCGAGCCGGTCGTCAGCGTCACCCGCATGACCTGGCGGACCGGCGCGCGCGAGCTGCTGAAGGAGTCTGAGGAGCTGCCCGACGGGCGGACGGTGCGCCACGAGTACGACGCCGGCGGCAACGAGATCCGGGTCACCGAGCATCCGGCCGGCGCCGGCGCCGAGCCGCTCGTGCGGGAATTCCTCTACGACGAGGCGTTCAACCGCAAGATCCTGGAGATCACCCCCGCCGGCGCCATCCATCGGTGGCTCCTGGACGAGCGCGGCCGGGTGACGGCCGTGCATGAGGACGTCCCGGCCGAGGCGGCCCAGGGGCTGGGGAAGGGGCTCCCCGCGGGGCTCCGGTCGTTCAGCCGGCTGGCCCACACGTTCCGGCGCGGCGACGACTGCCTGGACCTGCAGACCCGGTTCCACTGGGACGCCACCGGCAACCTGGTGGAAACCGTGGATCCCCGCGGCGGCGCCACCCGCTTCGAAAACCACGACCGGCACGGGCGCCCCGCCCGGATGGTGGATCCGGCGGGCCGGGTGACCCGGCGCGAGTGGAACGACTGGGGCGAGTGCGCGTACGAGCGCGGCCCCCAGGGCCGGGAGGAGCACCGGCGCTTCGACGCGTACCACCGGCCGGTGGCCGTGCGCGTGACCGACGGCCTGGGCGGGGCGTCGACACCCGACTATCTGGAAACGACCAGCTACTATCCCGGCGGCCAGCTCCGGACGCGGCTGGTGGAGGAAATCGGCAATCCGCTGGCTCGGCTGGACGAGCAGGTGGAGCTGGACAGCCTGGACCGCGTCCGGAGCCGCCAGGTGACCTTC
>CALAMB010000334.1 GCA_937925645.1 uncultured Acidobacteriota bacterium | reverse complement strand
CACGCCATCCGCCACAAGGGTTACAGCCTGATCATCGTGGGAGGGCTGGCTCTGGCCATGGCCGCCAGCCTGTTGATCCTGGCGCATGTCAGCGAAGAACTGAGCTACGAGCAGGGCTTTCCCAAGGCTGACCGCATCGATCGGGTGATCCGGGAGTTCTACGATCCGCCCGGCGCGGTGGCCAAAGTGTGCCCGCCGCTGGGGCAGGCCATGCAACGGCTCATGCCGGAGGTGGAGCTCTTCGCCCGGTTCCACCCCCTGGAAGAGCGGGTCTGGCGGTGGCAGCGCCCGGACGGCGCCGTTTCGCGCTTCCGGGAAACCGGGGGCTTTTTCGCCGATCCGGCGGCCATCGCGATGTTCGACCTGAATTTCATCGCCGGGGACCCGGCCACGGCCCTGGCGCGGCCGGACGCCATCGTGCTCACCGCCGCGCTGGCCCGGAAGCACTTCCCCGGACGCAATCCGGTGGGTGAAGTGATCGTGGACGACGACACGGACACCGCCTTCACCGTCACCGGCATCTTAGAAGACCTGCCCGCCGCCACCCACCTGCGCTTCACGTACCTGATGCCCATGCAAACCCTGTTTGCCCTGCTGGCCCGGATGGGAGAAGACGGCCTGGAGGAAAACCGCTTCTGGGACGGCATGTACCTGTATGTGCTGCGCTCGCCGGGCGCCGACCGCAGCCGGCTCGAGGCCCGGCTGCCGGACCTCACCGTGGAGAATTTCATGGGCAGCGGACGGACCCGGGAGCAGATCCTGGCCGGCACGCAGTACCGTCTGCAACCCATCACCGACATCCACCTGCGCTCGAAGCTGATCCAGGAGATGGGTCCCAACAGCGACATCGCCTACGTCTGGATTTTTTCCGCCGTCGCCGGGCTGATCATGCTCATCGCGGTGGCCAATTTCATCAACATCACCACGGCCCTGGCGTTCAAGCGGATGAAAGAGGTGGGGATCAAAAAGGCCATCGGCGCCCGGCGTGGCCAATTGATCGGCCAGTATCTGGGCGAGGCGTTCGGTTTCATCCTGGCGGCCGGCCTGCTGGCCGCCGGGTTGCTGTGGTTGGCGGCGCCGCTGTACGCCGAGCTGGCGGGAAAGCCGCTCGCCCCGGACCATCTGGTGAGGATCGGGCCGCTAGCCTGGGTCTGGTTGGCCGTCGGACTGGCCACCCTGCTGGCCGGCGGTTACCCGGCCTTCGTCCTGGCCCGGTTCCAGACGGTGGACACCCTCAAGGGGGTCCGGCTGCCGCGCTCTTCGGCCGCCGTCCTGAGGAAAAGTCTGGTGGTGGTCCAGTTCGTGATCTCGGTGTTCATGATCTTCGGCGCCCTGGTCATTCACCGGCAGATGGATTTCTTCCAGAGCAAGGAGTTGGGATTCGACAAGGTCGATGTGGCCGCGGTGCCGCTGGATGGCCAGTTCCGGCAGCGGATCACCGCCAATGCCGCGACCATCAAGGACGAATTGGAGAAGCTCGCCGCCGTTCGTCAGGTAGGGTTGACCAACGAGCTGCCCGGGGAGGGCGGCAGTTTCAGTCTGGAGCCGGTCCGACTGGAGTCCGAACCGGAGAATGTCCGCCGGCCCTCGTTCCGGTGGATGCGCGTGGACGAGGATTTCCTTTCCACCTTGGGGATTCGCGTGGTGGCCGGACGGCCGTTCCGGCGGATGGCCCCCGGAGCGACGGCCCTCATCGTCAACGAGACCGCGGCGCGGATGCTCGGACTGGACGATCCCGTCGGCGTTCGGGTCGTCTCGCCGCGCGCCAAAGCCGAAATCATCGGAGTGGTCGGGGATTTCCACTTCGACTCCCTGCACCATCCGGTGGAGCCGCTGGTGCTGCACTACGAGCCCTCCCAGGCCCGCTTTCTGCTGGTGAAGGTGGAGGCGGGGCGGATGTCGGCGGCCCTGGCGGCCATCCGGAGGAAGATCGCCGAGCTGGCCCCCGGCCAACTGTTCGACTACGCCCTGCTCGACGAGAACCTCAACCGCCTCTACTTGTCTGAGGACCGCATCGGGCGGCTGTTCGCGCTGTTCGCCGGCCTGGGCGTCGTCATCGCCTGCCTGGGCCTGGTGGGCCTGTCGACCTACTCGGCGGAGGTGCGGACGAAGGAGATCGGCGTCCGCAAGGTGCTGGGCGCCACCGCGGCGGGCACCGTCTGGCTGCTGGTGTCCGAATATTTCCGGTGGGTTCTGCTCGCGAGCGCCGTGGCGCTGGCGGGCGGGTACTTCCTGATGAACCGCTGGCTGGAGCAGTTCGCCTTCCGCACCGAAATCGACGCCGGAATGTTCGTCGCCACCGTTTTACTCGCAGTGTGCACCGCCATCCTGGCCGTCAGTGGGCAGGCGCTGCGAGCCGCCCGATCCCGGGTGGTGGACGCGCTGCGGTACGAATGAGATCGGCCCACAGGGAGAAGACCATGAGCCTCAAGGATATTTTGGAAAAGATGCAGGCGGCAGGCGACCCGGTCCTGTTGCAGGACGGCGACGGCCAGTGGCGGGCGGCGGAGCTGCTGGAGCGACTCTCGCCGCTGCGGCTCCGCACCGCGGCCTACCTGCAGCCGGGCCTCTACATCGCCGAGATCAGCCCGGGCGGCTACCTGGGGCGGGT
>CALAMB010000333.1 GCA_937925645.1 uncultured Acidobacteriota bacterium | reverse complement strand
TCACCGATTCACCGTTCCCCTGCCTGTGGCACGATCCACCGGTTGGCGCGCCTGAAGTACCGCGAGCGGCAGCGAGCGGCGCGAAAGCCCAATCGGCACGCCTGACTCCGGGCGCCCAATCACTCTGCCTGTGCCGCTTGAATGCCCGTCCGGTCAACGATCAAAGCATCGCCCGCGATCAAAAACGACCCGCCGCGATGCAGACGATGTGCGGCCGCCACCGTGATGGTATGGCGCCGCGACGCCGCCGTCGGCGCGCTCCACTGGCACGGAATCGGTGGATTCAAGACTTGGCGCGATTCCATGAACACGCGATGCAAGCCCGGAGTGCACGGTCATGGCTGCGCCCCGCAATCACGCGGGATGCGGACGGCTGGGTCGCAGGCCGCGGACGTTGACAAGGCGGCGGGAGCCGCTTACGATGGACGTCTCGAGCCGCGGCGACCAACGGATCGCGAGCGCCGGCGCGCGATTCCGCGTCTCGCGCGGCCGCTGGCAATGTTCGTCACTCGCGCAGACCGTGATGACCGATCGATGTGCTGACGACAAACCTGAACGGAACCACGGACAACCGACGGACTCCCCCGGCCAACCGCCGGCTGTCCGCCGCCTCGCGTGGGCGCTCCTGCTGGCCGGCGCCGCGGCGCTGCTGGCCGCCTCGGCCTACCGGGCGGCCACCTTTCCCTTCACCCACGACGAGAGCCTGAGTTTCGCCATCTTCAACTGGGACCCGGGCCAGGGCGCCACCGCCAACAACCACCTCCTCAACACGCTGCTGATGCAGGGGTGCGCGCGGCTGTTCGGCCATTCGGAGTTCGCGCTGCGCCTTCCCAACGTGCTGGCGCACGTGATGTTTCTGCTCTGCACGCTGGCCCTGCTGCGACGCTGCCGGTCCGTGGTCCTGCGGCTGGCGGGCTTCGTCATCCTCAATCTCAATTTGCTGGCGCTGGACTTTTTCTGCCTGGCGCGGGGCTACGGACTGGCGCTGGCGTTCCAGATGGCGAGCCTCCTCTTGCTGGTGCGCGCCTTCGAGCGGCAGCGGACGTTCCGAACTGACGTCGGCCTCGCGGTGCTGGCCGGTTCGCTGGCGGTGCTGGCCAATTTCGCCTTTCTGAATTACTACCTGCCGCTCCTGCTGGCGGGCGGGTGGCTGCTGCTCACGGACGCCTCGCACCGCCGGTTCCGGCGCGACGGGCTTCCGGCGGCCGCGGCTTTGTTGGGCGCGAGCGGGGTGTTCGTCGCCGCCGTCCTGTTCCGGATGATCCAGCTCCAGCGGCACGGGGAGCTGTATTTCGGCGGGACGACCAGCTTCTTCCAGGACACGGTCATCGGCCTGGTGCGGAGCGCGCGCTATGCGTACACCGGTTCGCCGGCGATCGAGACGGCGGCCGCCGCGCTGATCGTCGGGACGACGGTCGCGCTGGGTCTGCTGGGCGCTCACCGGGTCTTCCGGCGGCGGGAGGTCCCGCCGTTCGTCCCGTTCGTTGCGATGCTGGCGGCGGCGGCGTTGCTGCCCGTCCTGCAGCACCTCGTGTTCCAGACGCTGTATCCCAAGGAACGCACCGCGCTGTTCTACCTGCCGCTCTTCGCAACCGCCCTGGTCGGCGCGGCCGACTGGCTCACCCGACGGCCGGACCGCCGCTGGCCGTGCGCGCTGGCCCTGACGCTAACCGCCGGATTCGCCGCGGTCCTGGGATGGCAATTCGTCCGCGGCTTCGATCCGCACACATGCTACACCTGGCGGTACGACGCGCACAACGACGAGGTGCTCGAACGCATCGACCGGGACCGGCGGATCCGCTGCCCGGTCCGGACCGTGCGGCTGGGCAACAACTGGATGATGGAGCCCTCGCTGAATTTTTACCGCGTGACGCGCGGGTACGGCTGGCTGGCGCCGGTGACCCGGACAGGCATCGGCGGCGATCCCGATTACATCTACGCGTTCGAGCCGGAGGTGCGGGCGCTCGGGGGTGCCGGTCACACCCGGCTGGCGGTTTACCCGGACACGCAGACCGTGCTGGTTCGGGTGGATCATGCGCCGGGGACGTCCGTGCGCCCGTGAGGCTCGGTCGCCGGTGGCGTAGGGCGGACGTCTTCCTATCGGAGTAACGAGGTGATCGGGCGTTCCCCTCGAATGGGGACGACGGGTTATTCGCTCCCGCCCGCGGGATCTGCCACATTCCGGCTGTTTGAATGGACCTGAAAAAGCCCCGGGGATTCACCCGGGGCTACTTGGTTCCGGTCCGCCTCGAGGGGCGGAGGGGCAGTGTGTCCGTGAATGCGTCGCCGCCGGTCAGCGACCGGCGGAACTTGTCACTTCACCTTCTCGGTGATCTTGACCGGCTGGGCGAGCTGGAACTGGAACTTCGTCTCGGGCGGGAACTCCACTTCCTTGCCCCGGGTGACCAGCACGCCGGCCGTGCCGGCGCCGCCGCCGATGACCGCGCCGATGGCCGCGCCCTTCTTCCCGCCGGCAATCCCGCCGATGATGGCGCCCACGCCGGCGCCGCCGCCGATGACCGCCGCGTCACGGGTGGTGGAACCCTCCGCCTCGAACTGCAGCGAGTTGGTCTGCACGCCCACCATCTCGCCGCGGATCTCGACGCTCTCCACGGTCAGGCTCATGAATGCCTTCCCCCTGACCTTGCCGGACTGGGCGCTTTCGAGCACCCGGCCCGCCAGGCGGGTGTTGGCGGGCAGGATGACCGCGCCGTTCAGGTCCACCGGTTGCGCCAGGAACATCTCGAAGCTGTCGCCGCCGGCGTTGGTCTTGGTGCTGAGCGACCCCTGCAGCAGGCCCACCAGGGAGGTGCCGGCGGGAATCTCCACCGTCCGGGTCTTCGGCTTCGGCGGCTCGACGGGCTGCGCGGGCTGGGCCGCTTCGGTGATGGGCGTCGCGCCCGCCGGCTGCCCCGCCATCGCGGGCTGGTCGGTGACTGGCGGCGGCGCCGGAGTCGCCGGCGGAGTGCCGACGTCCGCGACCGGCTGATCGCCGGCGGGCTTGGCCGCCGCGGCCTTCTTCTGCGCCAGCTGCTTCTTCATGGTCTGGAGCTCGGCCTGCTGTTTGGCGATCTC
>CALAMB010000332.1 GCA_937925645.1 uncultured Acidobacteriota bacterium | reverse complement strand
CGAATTTGCCCAATCCGGCTGAGCCGAAACCAAATCGCCAATCAACCGCCGGCGGGTCGCCGGTTCGCGGTCAGCCTCGGGGCCTTTTTTAGCCAGGGGGAAAATCGCGGCTTTTTTGTTATCATGGATCGGCGGGTTCCGCGTCGGACTCCGCGACACATGTCCAATCTCATCGCCACAGGAGAATGGCCCATGCAACGACTGACCCGATGCCTCGCACTCGCGCTGGTGCTGCTGCTGGCGGCCGCGGCGGCCCCCGCCCAGCAGACCGCGGCCAAGCCCAAGTCGTCTGCCCCGCCGAAGACAACCGCCCAGACGAAGACAGCCGCCCAGAAGAAGGACCAGGCGCCGGCCGTCTACCAGGCCCGGTTTGAGACGTCCAAGGGCGCGTTCGTCATCGAGGTCACCCGCGCCTGGGCGCCCCGGGGCGCCGACCGGTTCCACAAGCTGGTCAAAAGCGGCTACTACGACGACTGCCGCTTCTTCCGGGTCATCGCCGGATTCATGGCGCAGTTCGGCATCAACGGCGATCCGGAAGTGAACGCCGCCTGGAACGGCGCCACCCTCACCGACGACCCGGTGGTCAAGTCCAACCGGCGCGGTTACGTGTCGTTCGCCATGAGCGGACCCAATTCCCGCACCACCCAGGTGTTCATCAATTACGACGACCGCAACGCCAACCTGGACGGCATGGGCTTCGCCCCGTTCGGCCGGGTGGTGCAGGGGATGGAGGTCGTCGACGCCCTCTTCTCGGGCTACGGCGAGGGCGCGCCCCGCGGCCGCGGACCCGACCAGGGCCGGATCCAGGCGTTGGGGAACGCGTATCTGAATTCCCGCTTCCCCAAGCTCGACTACATCGTCAAGGCCGCCATCGTGGCGAACCCGACCAAATAAGGCGGGTACTGTTCCCGCCGGGCGATCGGTCCCGTCCGGCCGGGTGGTATACTGAATAGGCGGTATCCCGGCTGCCGAAGGAGATGAACCATGTGGGAACACATTATGGCCATGCTACCGGGCAGGGCGGAACCACCGTGTCTGTCGCTCTACCAGCCCACCCACCGGCACCACCCGGACAATCTCCAGGATCCCATCCGGTTCCGGAACCTGCTGAAGGAGCTCGAAACCTCGCTCAAGCAGAAGTACGCGCCGGATGAGGTCCGGCGACTATTGCAGCCCTTCGGGACGTTGGCCGAGGACCGCGACTTCTGGAACCACACCCGTGACGGCCTGGCGGTGTTCGGCGCCCCGGACGGCTTCCGCGTGAACCGGCTCCAGCGGCCGGTGCCCGAACTGGCGCTGGTGGCCGACAGCTTTCACGTCAAGCCGCTGCTCCGCCTGGTTCAGTCGGCCGACCGGTACCAGGTGCTGGGCCTGAACCGGCGGGAATGGAAGCTGTTCGAAGGAAACCGCGACGCTTTGGACGAAGTGGATCCGCTGCCGAGTGTCCCCCGCACGCTAGTTGCGACACTGGGCGAGGAGAAATCCGAGCCGCACCTCACTGTCGCCTCCTATGGCCAGGGCGCCGCCGGACCCGCCATGCATCACGGACACGGTTCCAGGAAAGACGAGGTGGACGTCGACGCCGAACGTTTTTTCCGGGCGGCGGACCAGGCGGTTCTGGAGCACCATTCCAAGCCGTCGGGCCTGCCGTTGCTGCTGGCGGCGCTGCCGGAGCATCACCACCTGTTCCGGCGGGTGAGTCGCAATCCGTTCCTGCTGGAAGAGGCGCTGGAAATTCATCCGGACGATCTGGGCCTCGAGGCGCTGCGGGAGCGCGCCTGGCGCGTGATTGAGCCGCGCTATCGGGCGCGGCTGGCGGATCACTGCAGTGAGTTCCAGCGGGTTCAGGCCCAAGGGCGGGGGACTGACGACCTGGCGGAGGTGGCCCGGGCCGCCGCCGCCGGGCGGGTGGCCACCCTGCTGCTCGAAGCCGAGCGCCAGGCGCCCGGCAGGATCGATGCCGCATCCGGGGAGATTGTCGCCGGCCAACTGGCGCACCCGGAGATCGACGATTTGCTGGACGACCTCGGTGAGATGGTGCTGCGCCGGAACGGCCAGGTGGTGGTGATCGAAGCGGCGGCGATGCCGTCCCGGACCGGCCTCGCGGCGATATACCGGTATTGAGCCGGAACGGATTCATGAGCCGAAAACAGCAATCCGACAAGACCGGATCCCCCGCGCCGCCCGCGTCCACTGAGGCGATCCTGGAGAGCATCTCCGACGGGGTGTTCACCGTGGACCACGAGTGGCGCATCACCTCGTTCAACCGGGCGGCCGAGACGATCACCGGAGTTTCCCGCGAGGAGGCGATCGGCCGGTCCTGCTGCGAGGTGTTCCGCTCCAGCATGTGCGAGACCGACTGCGCCCTGCGCCGGACGCTCAAATCCGGCCGGCCCATCATCGGCCGCACCGGCTACATCATCCGGGCCGACGGCGGCCGCGTGCCCATCAGCCTCTCCACGGCGGTCCTGCGCGACGCCGCCGGACGCGTCGTGGGCGGGGCGGAAACGTTCCGCGACCTGAGCGAGATCGAGGCGCTGCGCCGCGAGCTGGCCGGCGGCGCGCGGGTGGGCGAACTCATGAGTCACAGTCCGCTCATGCAACGCGTGTTCGACATCCTGCCGGCCGTCGCCGCCAGCCCCAGCACGGTGCTGATCCTCGGCGAGACCGGCACCGGCAAGGAACTGCTGGCCCGGACCATCCACGCCCTGAGCCCTCGGGCGGACGGCCCGTTCGTCGCCGTCAACTGCGGGGCGCTTCCCGACACGCTGCTCGAGTCGGAGCTGTTCGGTTACAAGGCGGGCGCCTTCACCGGCGCGGTCAAGGACAAGCCCGGCCGCTTCGCCCTGGCCCGGGGCGGCACGCTGTTCCTGGACGAGATCGCCGAGATCAGCCCGGCGCTGCAGGTGCGGCTGCTGCGGGTGCTTCAGGAGCGGGTTTTCGAGCCGCTGGGCGGGACCCGGTCCGAAAGCGCCGACGTCCGCGTCATCGTCGCCACCAACCGGGACCTGGCGGAGCAGATGCGCCAGGGGCTGTTCCGCG
>CALAMB010000331.1 GCA_937925645.1 uncultured Acidobacteriota bacterium | reverse complement strand
CTGGGGTTGAAACCCCAGGCTGTCCCCCTCGATCGCTTCGCGATCGGGGCGGCGGGCAATCGGATGCTCCGGGACACCTGGTTTGGAGTGCGCAGACAAGTCTGCGCTCTGGTTCCCTGCGGAGCAGGCGCCGGGATCTGGCTTTCCGCGACTAACCGTACGCCGCGGTTGCGCCCTGAGCGTCGCGCGCCCATCCAGAGCGGCGTTGTGCCGCCGAACTGCAGAAGAAGACGCGTCTCCAGGGGGGTGCCAAGCGAACTCGCGCGCGGCAGTAGTGCGAGGTATTCTTGAAATCCTGCCGTGGCCGAGCTCGCGGCCGGAGGCCGCGAGGTACTGCGCGGAGCGCGTGAGGTGCTTGCCGTAGGCCGCGAGGCACTTCGAGCGCGCGTTCGTCGAACGCGCGGTACGAAAGCAATCCGCGGCCGGCATCGCCTGGCGTGGGTTGAACTGACGGGGCTGGAATTCGAAGAGCGCCACCTCGCGACGGTGAAGGCCGGGGTGCCCGTGCCCCGGAAGCGGCAGCGGGTGCTGGTGCTGAAAGGGCGGTCGCCTCACTCACCGTCCAGGAACCGCCCACCGCCGCCGGCAAGGCACGCGTGGTGGACACTCTGGCGGCAGCCGCGCCCGAGGCGTAGCGTGGCCGCATCCAGACGAGGGGCGCGGGCTGGTGAGACGCGGTGCGATGTAATCATCGCGATCTGGATGAAGACAGGCCGAGGGAATCAAAATGATGATGGATCAGACAATGGATTATCCCGTCATTGACGATGAACTGGCCCGGCGCCTGGAGCGGGCGGAGGGGACGGCCAGCGCCCGGTTCGTCGAGGCTCGGGCCCGGCTGCAGCCGGACAGCGGCGCCCTCTGGATCGACGTGGCGGGAACGTATGCCATGTTCGACGGGGCGGATTCACCCCTGAGCCAGACATTCGGCCTGGGATTGTTCCAGCCGGCCGCCGCCGAGACGCTGGCGGCCATCGAAGCGTTTTTTCGCGAGCGTGGAGCGCCGGTCTGCCACGAGGTGAGCCCGCTGGCCGATCCGGCGCTCCTGACGCTGTTGCCGGATCGCGGCTACCGGCCCGTGGAGTTCACCAGCGTGATGTTCCGCCCCGTCGGGCGGGACGCCCGCCTTGGATCGCAGCCCGCCAGGGGGATCACCGTGCGGCGGACTGCTCCCGACGAGGCGGCGGGGTGGGCCCGGACGTCGGCTGCCGGTTGGAGCGAACATCCCGAGTTGTCGGATTTCCTCCTGGAGTTCGGCCGGATTTCCGCAGCGAGCGATGGGGCGCACCCGTATTTGGCTGAACTGAACGGTCAGTGGATCGCCACGGGCATGCTCATCGTGGCGGGCGACGTGGCGCTGCTGGCCGGCGCGTCCACCGTTCCGGCCGCCCGCCGGCAGGGCGCGCAGCTGGCGCTTCTGGAGGCGCGCCTCCGCGCGGCGGGGGAGCAGGGCTGCGCCATCGCCCTGATGGGCGCGGCGCCGGGGAGCGCCTCCCAGCGCAACGCCGAACGCCACGGCTTCCGCATCGCCTACACCCGCATCAAGTGGCGGCTGGACTGAAGGTCGTGGTAGGGATTGTTCTTTTGAATCAGCTATCCTGATTTAAAAATCACAAAATATTGTCTATGCGTGACATAAAAATCACACATGTGCGATAATTCAATTGGCTTCTGAATTTATCGGATTTCCAGCGACTGCTGCCGGGATTGTCACCCACGCAACTACTCAAAGAGGGAAGGCAATGCTGCATCGAAACGAACACCGCGGCGCATTTTGGCTCAGCGCGATCGGAATTTGCGGACTGATCCTCTGTTTCATCGCGCCACCGACCGTGCATGCGGCAGACCGCGTCATCTACGACGACGGGCTCCGCAACGGCTTCCAGGACTGGAGCTGGGCCACCCGCAATCTGACCCAGTCGGCGGTGGTCCATACCGGCACCGCGGCCGTATCGTTCGAGCCCGACGGCTGGGCGGGCATCTACTTCCACGTGGATTCCGGCTTGAGCACCGACGCGTACGAGGCGTTCGACTTCTGGATCCACGGCGGCGCCGCCGGCGGCCAGGCGCTCACCGTGGCCCTGTACACCGGCACGTCGCTGGCGGGTTCGGCGCCCCTGGCCAACTACCTGCCGGGCGGCGTCCTGCCGGGCGGGGGGTGGGTGCGCGTGCGGGTGCCGTTCGCGGACCTGGGCCTGGCGGCCGGCGTGATGAACGGCTTCTGCCTGCAGGACCGGTCCGGCGGCGACCAGGCGACGGTATACGTCGACGACATCCTCGTCGCCGAGCGCGCCGGCCCGCCCCCTGAGCCCACGACCGTGACGGTCAGCGTCAATCCGGCCGCCGACCGCCGGCCCGTTTCCCCGCTGATCTACGGGGTCAGCTTCGGCGCGGCCGCCCAGCTCGACGCGCCCGGTTTCACGGTGCGCCGCTGGGGCGGCAACCACACCACGCGCTACTCGTGGCTCGCCGATACGGGCAACCGGGCCATGGACTGGTTCTTCCTGAACATCCCCGAAGACAACCCACACCCGGAGCGGCTGCCCGACGACTCGTCCGCCGACGTGTTCGCCGACGAGGCGCTGGACGCCGGCCGCGAGGTGCTTCTGACGGTGCCGCTCATCGGCTGGACGCCCCGGGACCGCTCGGTCCGTTGGGGCTTCTCGGTGCAGAAGTACGGCGCCCAGACCGAGACCGAGTGCAGCGCCACCGGCTACCCCGCCTGGTGCCGCCCCGACGCCGGCAACGGCATCCTGGTGGGCGGTGCCGACGTGACGGGCAACGATCCTGCGGACACCTCCGTCGCTATCGGCTCCGATTTCGTCGCCGACTGGATCGATCACCTCGTCGCCCGGAACGGCACCGCGGCCCAGGGCGGGATCCGGTTCTACGCCCTGGACAACGAGCCCATGCTCTGGAACAGCACCCATCGCGACGTCCATCCGGCGCCGGCCACCTACGACGAGGTCTGGCAGCGCACTGTGGATTACGCCGCGGCGGTCAAGGCGGCGGACCCGTCCGCCGAGGTGTTGGGGCCGGTGGTGTGGGGCTGGTGCGCGTACTTCACATCGGCCGCCGACGGTTGTCCCGACGGGCCCGACCGCCAGGCCCACGGCGGACTGCCGTTTCTCGAGTGGTACCTCCAGCAGATGACCGCGTACGAGCAGGCGCACGGGATCCGGCTCGTGGATTACCTGGACATCCACTATTACCCGCAGGGCGGAATTTACTCGACGAGCGAAGCGATCGCGGAGCAGCGGTTGCGCTCCGTCAAGAGCCTGTACGACCCGGCGTATGTCGACGAGTCGTGGATCGGCCAGGCGGTCCGCCTCATCCCGCGGATGAAGGAATGGATCGCCGCGCGCGCCCCGGCGGTGAAGCTGGCCATCACCGAGTACTCGTGGGGGACGAACGATGCGTCGGTCAGCAACGCCCTGGCGCAGGCGGAGGTCCTCTCCATTTTTGCCCGTGAGGGCGTGGACCTGGCCACGCGTTGGGTGGCGCCCGACGCCGACAGCCTGGTGGAGGACGCGTTCCGCCTCTACCTGGATTACGACGGGGGCGGGGCGCAAGTGACGGGCGAATCGGTACGGGCTGAAAGCGCCAACGTGGACCAGGTGGGCGCCTACGCGCAGGTGCGCGGCGACGGGCGGCTCTACGTGCTCCTCTTCAACAAGGACACGGTGCCGCACACCGCGGCGGTTAGCGTGGCCGGCGGCGATTCCTACGCGGCCGCACTGTACCGCTTTGACGCCACGCACCGGCTGGGCCCGGCCGGGACGGCGGCGGCGCCGGGCGGGGCGCTGGCGCTGGAGCTGCCGGCGCGCTCGGCGACGCTGGCGGTGATGGAGCCATCGGCGCCGCCCTACAACGGCTACGGCGACCTGGACCTCGACGGCGAGGTCGCGCTCTTCGACGCGCAGATCATGGCGGGCTATCTGGCCGGCTCGCTGCTGGCGGGGGAGGCGCCGTTCGTCGCGTCACCGGACATGGCCGATCTGGACGGCGACGGCCGGATCACCGTGACCGACCTGGCCATACTGATGGCGCACCTGGACGGGTTGATCCCGACGCTGCCCGTGAGCCGGTGAGGTCGATGCGCACAGTCGCCAGTTAGAAAACGGTTGATGAGTTTATAGTTGATGGCTGAAGGGAGGTTGGAAATTTTTGGGATTCCACTGGAGCTGCACCAGGGAATGCCCCACTTTCAAGACTCGTGATGGGTTAGGCCGCTGGTATCCACTCGACAAATCCCAATCGCATCCGATGTCAATCGCCTGCTGTTTTCTGCAAGCTGTTTACTGTTTGCAATTCTCTGTTTTCTGCGCAAAGTCGTTCCATCGCCACCGACCGATGATCACCAGCGGGGTGAGGGTGGTCAGGACCCAGGCGAACTGCCACCAGGCGAGGCCGGGATCGCCCATCAGGCCGAACGCCCACACAGCCCATACCACCGCGAGAATAAACAGAGCGTAGGGAATCAGCATGAGCTTCCAGTAACGGGTCGTGGGGTGTCGCCACGGCGCGCTCAGCACGATGGCGACCACGGCAAGGGCCACCAGTCCCAGTCCCGCCAAGGCGGCGGGCCATTGATGTTGAAACATGAAGACAACCGCCAGCACGGCCACCCAGATGAAGCCGCCCAGCCAGCCGAAAGTCCAGCCGATTTTCTCACCCTTGCGGTTTGCCATGGCGTTCGCTCCTTGCCGGAGATGTCATGCACCCATGCGGCGATTGTTTTGGATCGGGCGTTTGAATATCCGGTACCGCCATTCGGACATCGGGCATGGGATCTGGGACCTGGGAGCTGGTAGCTGGGACCTGAATCCTGGATCACAGTGGATCGGCCAAACACATCGAGTGTCTGGAAATTGGGGGCATCCCACATCCCATAAACCATCAACACGATGATAAGAGAAGGTTGCGGCTAAAACAACACACTAAAATCCACCGCCGGTGAGAGCGTGACGATGGCCAGCGTCCAGAGCAGCGCGCTGGCGAACGCAGCGGGCAATGCCGAACCGGTGGACCGCTCGGACGCGGCGCCCGCCAGGGCCAGACCCGCCAGCATGGGCGCCAGCGGGAAGAGGTCCATGGTGAAGAAGTAATTGCCCAGCAGCAAGCCGGAGCCGAGAATCAGCGTAGCGAACCAGCCGAACAGCAACCCCGTAGCCAGCCACGTCCCGGCGGCCGGATGGGCGCGACCGGAGCAGCGGCCCAGCCACGCGGCGAGGGACGGTCCCGCCAGTTTCTGGATGAAGATGGCGAACCAAAGGGTGATGGCGAACAGGGGCGCGAAGAACAGCGGGAGGAAGAGCCAGCGTTCCGGGCCCGGCAGCAGTCCGATCCAGTGGCGCCCCACCAGGAGCAGGCAGCCGGTGCACAGCACCGCGGCCAGCGCCGCGGCGCGCAGCCACGCCGTGCAGCCGCCACCGAGCGCTTCGCGGAACAGCCGGCCGAGCGGACAACCAGCGGCGCGGGCGGGCCGCCGCAGGGCCAGCGCCAGGCTCGCGGCGCAACTGCCCAGGATGGCGGTGGCCAGGGCGCTGAAGGCCAGCCCGGTGAACGCCAGCGGCAGGAATAGCAGCGCCAACGGCCAACCCAGCATACTGATCGCCGTGCGGCTGACGATGGTTCGAGCGGGAATGGGTTGGGACGGGGCGCCGGAGGCCGGAGACTTCGGTCCGAACAGCGGCAGCGCCGCCACCGCGTAGACGAGGACGGCCAATCCGAGGAGCCCCAGCGCCAGCCAGCCCAGTCGCAGTCCCAGCACGAAGGCCGCGCCAGTGGACAGGCCGAACGATTCGAGAATCCAGTTCCGGGTCCGGCGCAGCACGCCGCCGTGGTAAGGGATCAACAGGTGATCCACGCCCGGCAGGAGCACCACCTCCCGGGCAGTGCCGTCGGCGATCGAGCCGTACCGGCGGCCGTACTCCGCCGGACCTTCGGTCAGCAAATGGTCCAAGGACGCGCGGACGCGCTCCGGCCGGAACGCCTCGTCGAGGGTGCCGATGAGCAGCAGCGCGTTGCGCGGGCTTCGCGGACCGCCCGCGCCGGACGGGGCGAAGGTGCCGAGGCCCACCCAGGCCCGGACGGTATCGTGCTCGACGGCGAACCGGAAGGTGGGCGGTCCGCCCATAGAGAAACCCACCAGGGCGAGGCGGCCCATGTCAGACTCCGGCGCGCGCCGCGGCAGGTCGGCGGCCACGGCGGCGAGGTCCCGAGCCAGCCCGTCGCGCTGGCCCAGCCGGCCGCCGCTGGCGCCGTGACCCCGCCAGTCGAGGGCCGCCACGGTGCATCCGCCGGCGGCCAGCTCCAGCGCCAGCGAGGCCATCATCTCCTTGTTGACGACCACGCCGTGACCGATGATGACCACCGGTGGGGGTGTGGCGCCGGACGACGGCCGGTACAGGTCGTAGGCGATGGAAACGCCGTCAGCGGTTCGGGCGCGGTGGCCCGTACGCTGGACGCCGCCGGGGTAGGTCGACAGCATCGCGATGGCGGCCGCGAGCAGGCCCGCGGCGATGATGATGAGGATCCAGAGCGTGCGGTGCATCCGGCGGCCTCCTGTGTCAACCGACGGTGACCAGCAGGATGCCCGCCAGCGCCACCAGCGAGGCGATCGCCTTGCGACGGGTGAAGGGCTCCCGCAGGAAGATCGCGGCCAGGATGAGCACGTAGATGGTGCTGGACTGGTTGAGGATGGCCGCCACGCCCACCTCGACGTATTTCATGCCGGCGATCCAGAAGATCAGCGACAGGTAGGAGCCGAGGATGGCGCCGGGGAGCATGAACCGCCAGTCGCGGTTGGGGCGGATCACGGCCAGGTGCTCCCGCCGCTTCGGCGAAACCACCGCGATGGGCAGCAGCGCCGCCAGGCAGCCGATCTGACGCACCGTCGTGGCCCAGATCACCGGCGTGTGTTCCAGCACCGGCTTGGCGATGACGATCCCCAGCGCCAGAGTGAACATCGCCAGCACGCCCCAGGCGGCGCCGATGACGATCTGGCGACGGCTGGCGCCGGCCGGCGGCGCGTGGCCGGCGGCGGCGAGCATGCCCGCCATCACCAGCGCCATGCCCAGGAGCTGCAACGCCGTGAGGTGCTCGCCGAGCAACAGCCAGGCCAGGCCGACGGTGAAGGGGGAATAGAGGCAGTCCACGATAGCCGAGATGCCCGCCCCGATCATGTTGAGGCTCAGGTGGAACAGCGTGTCGGAGATGCCGATGGCGATGATGCCGCTCAGGATGAGGATGAGGTAGTCGGACAGCGTCACGTCGGCGCGGAGCAGCGGCTCCCCCATGAACAGCAGGGTGACCAGCAGCAGCGTGCTGGACACGGACACGCGGTAAAAGTTCAGCGCGAACGGCGAGACCGTCTCGCCGGAGCGTTTCAGCAGGATCACGGCGCAGGCCCAGATGATGGCGCAGGTGAGGGCGAACAGCTCGCCCATGATGTCATCTCCCAAAAACCGGATGATGGCCCGGCCGCAAATCCGGCTGCAACCGGCCACCCAGTCTAACAGACTCTAGGCAGCGGGTCCATGCCGGGATGAAAATACCCGTCATGACCCGAACCGTGCGTGCGCTGAAGCGGTATTCGTGTACGCTCAGGAAGACTTCAGCGTGGCCAACCGTTTTAATTCCATTTCGATGCTGGCGCGCATGTTCAACGGATAGCCGCCCCAGGCGCGGGCCCGTGCGTCGATCTCCGCCTCGCTCCAGCCTAACGAGTAAGCTGCGGCATGCCGGCGAAAAAATTCCATGGAACTGCGCAGAGATAGATAACCCAGGCGAGTTTCCGACATCGGGGTGAACATGGAGCGCAGTCGGGCCAGGTCGGCGGAGGGAAGAAAGGGCTCCACAATGAGGATAAAGCGGTTGTGCCGCTCCCGGGACAGCAGGCGCAGGAATTCGATCTTGGGTGCTGACAATCTGGAGATGTTGTCCAGGATGAACACGGACGGCGGGGCGGCCGATTGCAGCAGCATGCGAAGCCGGACGCGCCCGGTCTTGTAGCTGATCGGACCATCCTGCGCCGGATTGAGTGCCGTCATGATCTGACGGCAGAGCAGGGCCGGGGTCTGCTGTCCGTCAAGAAAAACAAATCGATAGCGTCCTTCCAGCCGGGTGGCGACCTGCTGTGCCAGACTCGTGCGGCCGATTCCAAACCGCCCGCTGAGGATCACGTCGGCACCGCCCGCGATCGCCTGTTTGAGCTGACGGAGTTCCCGTTCACGGCCCACAAAACAGCTGAATTCCATCGCTGCCGCCACCCGTGCGCAAGATGCCGACCCGATAGCGGCCCGCCGCGGGAGCCGCGTTACCTGACAAACGCCTTGCGACCGGCATACTCGGCGGCGGCGCCCAGTTCTTCCTCGATCCGGAGCAACTGGTTGTATTTCTCCACTCGTTCACCGCGGCAGGGCGCGCCGGTTTTCAAATGCCCGGTACCCATGGCAACGGTGAAATCGGCGATGAAGCTGTCCACCGTTTCGCCGCTGCGGTGGGAGACCATGGCGCCCCAGCCCGCTTTGTAGGCGGTTTGAATGGCACTGACGGTCTCGGTCAGCGTGCCGATCTGGTTGAGCTTGATCAGGACGGCGTTGGCCACCTGTTCCCGGATGCCCCGGTTGATGCGTGCCACGTTGGTGACGAATAGATCGTCGCCGACGAGTTCGACGGTATTCCCGAGTTTCTCGTTGAGTAACTTCCAGCCCGCCCAGTCGTCTTCGGCCAAACCGTCCTCCAGCACCACGATCGGGTATTTGGCCACCCAGTTCGCCCAAACAGCGACCATCTCCTCCGCGGAGGCCTTCCGCTTCTCCGTGCGCAGGTGATACGCGCCGTCTTCGTAAAACCCGCTGGCGGCGGGATCCAGCGCGATCATGATCTGCTGGCCCGGTTGGTAGCCGGCCTTGTCGATGGCCTTCAGGATCAACTCCACGGCGTCGGCGTTCTGCTTCAGGGCGGGGGCGAAACCGCCCTCATCGCCGACGGCGGTGGAGTGTCCGGCTTCCTTGAGCACGCGTTTCAACGCGTGGTAAGTCTCGCTGCCCCAACGCAGGGCTTCCCGAAAACTGGACGCGCCCACCGGCGCGATCATGAATTCCTGGAAATCGGTGCCCTGCCAGTTGGCGTGCACGCCACCGTTGAGGATGTTGAACATGGGGACCGGCAACAGCCGGGCTGGTGCGCCGCCCAGGTATCGGTAGAGCGGCAGCCCGCAGGCGGCTGCGGCAGCGCGAGCCACGGCGAGGCTGACTCCCAGAATGGCATTGGCACCCAGTCGCTGCTTGTTCGGCGTGCCGTCGAGGTCGATCATCAGCCGGTCGATGCCGGCTTGATCCAACGAGTCATGGCCTTCCAGGGCCGCGGCGATCGTCGTGTTGACGTTGGCCACGGCCTGCAGCGTCCCTTTGCCGCCGAAGCGAGTTTTGTCGTCGTCCCGCAGCTCCACGGCCTCGTGGACGCCTGTCGACGCGCCGGAAGGAACGGCGGCTCGGCCGCATGCGCCGCCGGCCAGCCCGACGGTGACTTCAACGGTGGGATTGCCGCGGGAATCCAGAATCTCGCGGCCATGGACGGATCGAATCGCGGTGTGCATCGGCAGCCTCCTTGGAAACCGAATTCAAGGCATCGGATTTCAAACAAAAACCCACCGGGCTGGTGGGTGATTAATCGGTCCGATGACCCCACCGCCAAGCTGGTAGGAGTTATCAGCCCGAAGGCGTTTTCAGGGAACTCCATCCCTGTATGCGTGAATTATCATTCCAGGAGGGCTGAAAGATCAATACAATTTTATCCGTCAGACGTATATTGCTCCTGTTCGGACCGGCAGCGCTCTGAACACTATCGTTGACGGGATCTGAATATCGACAACGCAGGAGCAAAAAATGGTTGAAGATACGCTGGGACTCACCGAGAACCATCTGCGGGGGCTTTCAGTGACGCTGGGCAAACTGGCCCAGTATCTGTGTGAATTTTCGGATTGGGCGGATGGACGGGCATACGAAGCGCCGATGTACCAGGAGATCAATCCGCTCACGGAGGAGCAGAAACAGGCGATCAGGAGTGAAGTTCGGGAACTATACCGGATCATGTCCGACATGCAGGAACGGTTGAGCCTGAAGCCGATGCATCAAAGCACATCCCAAATCATCTGGGCGACATGCGCCGTGGCGCGACAGTGGATCATCGAACTGGAAAGCCGCTACATGAAGCGGTACGGGCCGGTGGACCCGACTGCGGCCGCGTATCTCGACCCACTGGTGAAGGAGATCGAATCGCGCATCCGCCGGATCTCCGGTGTCGTCACCGGACGGAATCCTGAATGATCGGGTCAGGATGATTCGGCTGGATGCCGACAGGTTATGGGATTGACGGATGAGCGGACTCATCGCACCGGTCAAACTCGCCTTGATTTCAATCGGCAATAATGTTAGTTTCTCCGTCTGATTTGGGGATGGAGTCCCCCGCCTAACCGCCCCACGGGCTGATGACTCCTGCCGCGCCATACGTATCCAGCGGCGGGACGACGCATGACGGAATTACGCTCCAGCCAATCCGACGATTCCCGGCTCGACAGCTTTCAGCGCCTGGCTGTTGAGGCCGGCTGCGAACCGATGGCCGCCGACGCCCGCTCGCTGGCCGGGCGCGTTCGGGCCGGTCGGTTCTACGTGGTCTGCGTGGGGCAGTACAAGCGCGGCAAATCCACGCTGCTCAACGCGCTGATGGGGGAGCGGGTCCTGCCGGTCGGCGTCGTTCCCTTGACGGTGGTGGTCACCATCATCCGGTACGGGAAGTCGTGTGCCGCCCGCGTCCAGTTCGCCGACGGCTCGTGGGCCGACATCGAGCCCGGCGCGATCGCCGAATACGTCACCGAGGAGAAAAACCCGGAAAACGGCCGGGGGGTGGCGGTAGTCGAAGTGCTCACGCCAAGCCCGTTGCTCGAAGGCGGTCTGTGCCTGGTGGACACGCCGGGGATTGGCTCGGTGTTCATCGACAACACCGAAGCCACGCGGGCGTTCGTGCCCCACATCGACGCCGCACTCGTGGTTCTGGGAACGGATCCGCCGATTTCGGCCGAGGAGCTGGTTCTGATCGAGGAGATCGCCCGGCAGTGTCCCGAGCTGGTTTTTGTCCTCGGCAAAGCCGACAAGCAGACCGACGCCGACCGAGCCGCGGCGGCGGCGTTCACCCGCCGCATTCTCCGCGAGCGGCTGGGACGGGACATCCCGCCGCTCATCGAGGTGAGCGCGGCGGAACGGCTCGCCGGAGCCGACGAGCCCAGGGGCTGGCCCGACCTGGTGGCGGCGATGCACCGGCTGGCGTATCATTCCAAGGGGGAACTGGTTCGGCAGGCAGAGGCGCGCGGCTTCGCCATGCTGGCGCGACGGCTGCGGCATGCGTTGGCGGAACAGCGGGACGCGCTGCTTCGGCCCGTCGAAGCATCACAGCTCCGGGTGGAAAAGTTGCACGCGCTGGTGGCCGAGGCCGCGGTTTCGTTGAGCGACTTGGGGTATCTGTTCACTGCCGAGCAGGATCGCCTCAGCCGATTGTTCGCCGAGCAGAAGGACTCGTTTCTGCGGCGGGCCCAGCCGGAGAGCCGACAAGAACTCAGCACCGTCCTGCGCGCGGAAGATCGTCAACGCGGTCCCGTGTCGCGCGATTGGGCGGTCCAATGCGTGCACGCGATCACCCAGCGCTGGCTCGATCTCTGGCTGGCCGAAGCACAACCCGCCGCGGAATCGTTATACGTCGAGGCCATGGCGCGATTTGTCAGTCTGGCGAATGATTTTCTCAGCAAGCTGGCGATGACAGGCGATCCCGCCCTTGCCGCGCTGCCGCAAGTCGTGGAGCCTGAGATCGGCTTTCGGGTGCGCAGCAGCCTGTACTACACGTCGCTGATGAACTACACCCAACAGACCGTCGTGGGGTGGCTGCGGAACCTGATCCGGACGAGGCAACGCAAACTTCTCGCCCTGGAGCGGCGCATGGGGGAATACCAGGACCTGATGCTCCTGGCCAACGCGAATCGCATCGTGAAAGATTTCGAGGAGCGCGTCATGGAAAGCCGCCGAAAACTGCAGGCGGAAATTCACGCGATCCTGAGCGAAACGGTCACCACGGCCGAGCGCGCCCGGGAACAGGCCCGGGCGATTCAGGCCCAGGGGACGCGTTCCATTGAATCGGAAATCCGGCGTCTTGATGCGCTGCTGTCGCGGCTTGCCAAGCTCGAGGAATCGCAACCCTGAATCTTCCGAGCATGAGCGAAACCGCTTGATGAAGCCGCCGTTGGAGAACGGAGTGCTCCGCAGCCTCCAACGGACCCGCTGGGCAGAAGCAGGTACTTGCCGTATCAGCGGTATTTCCGCTAGACTGTCGGTGCACATCATCGATTGGAGGGAGTCATGCAGCTCGATCTTTCCGGACAGTCCGCGCTGGTGACCGGCGCCTCGCGGGGCATCGGCAAGGCCATCGCCAGGGCTCTGGCCGTGGCCGGCGCGCGCGTCGCCGTCCACTATCACCGCAACCACGCCGCCGCCAAGGCGGTGGCCGCCGCGCTCCCCGGCGGCCCGCACCTCGTGCTGGGAGGCGACGTCGCCGACCCGGCGGTCCCGCCGGCCCTGGTGGAGGCGGCGGTGCAGGGGTTGGGTGGGCTGCAGGTGCTGGTCAACAACGCCGGCGTGTTCGAGGAACACCCGCCGCTCGGGTCGGACTACGACGCCTGGCGGGACGCCTGGCAGCGTACCCTGGGGGCCAACCTCTTCGGACCGGCCAACCTCTGCCATGCCGCGGCGCGGCACATGGCCGCGCACGGCGGCGGCCGCATCATCAACGTGTCGTCACGGGGCGCCTTCCGCGGGGAGCCGGACGCGCCCGCTTACGGCGCCAGCAAGGCAGGGCTCAACGCCATGAGCCAGTCGCTGGCCAAGGCGCTGGCGCCCCACGGCGTCTTCGTGTACGCGGTGGCCCCCGGCTGGGTGGAGACGGACATGGGCGCCGACTACCTGGCCGGTCCGGGCGGCG
>CALAMB010000330.1 GCA_937925645.1 uncultured Acidobacteriota bacterium | reverse complement strand
CCACGGCGAAGGTCACCCGCTTCTACCAGCTCGAGAACAAGCTGGACGCCTTCCTCCGCTGCGATGCCGCCCAGAAGATTCCCCTCATTGAGTAGGGATGCACCATGGCTGTCCTGCGGCTGGTCCACTGGCACCGGATGGAAGCGGAAGCGCACGCCGCCCGCCTTCGAGAATCGGGATTCACCGTGGATGCTGAACTCCCCGCCGGACCTGCATTTCTGCAGGAATTGGCGGCCGCCCCCCCTGACGCGCTCCTGATCGTCCTGGACCGGTTGCCCGCCCAGGGGCGCGACCTGGCCCTCCTGGTCCGCCAGCGCCGCGCCACCGCCCGTTTGCCCATCGTGATGGTGGGCGGCGCGCCGGAAAAGATCGCCCCAATCCAGGCGGTGCTCCCCGATGCGGTTTACTCCACCTGGGACGACCTCCCGAACACCCTGCCCGGGGCCATGTCGGCCGCTCCGCCCGATCCGCCTTCGGGGCGGCCGAAGTCGGCCTTCGCCGCCTACGCCGGCCGGCCCCTGGCGGCGAAGCTCGGCATCAAGACGGGGATGACCGTCGGGCTGGCCGGTGCACCGCCCGGTTTTGCCGCCACCCTGGGCGCGCTGCCCGCCGGTGTCTGCCTGAGGGATGGCATCGACGACTGCGACCTCGGGATCGCGTTTCTCCGCCGGGCGGCCGAACTGGAGCGGCGCCTGCCGGACATTTTTTCCGCGGCGGGCGACGCGCCGGTCTGGCTCGCCTGGCCCAAGCGCGCCTCCGGTCAGGGCTCGGACCTGAGCCAGGCGGCGGTCCGCGCCGCCGGTCTGGCCGCCGGCTGGGTGGACTACAAGATCTGCCGCATCGACGCCACCTGGTCGGCCCTGCTTTTCCGCTGGCGAGGGTTCGGCCGGAAATCCCCCCGCTGACCGTCCTCATTCGTTGGTCGATACGTCACCTCGGTGGCGGGATGGCGTCGGACCAACCGGCGTCAGGAGTCGAAACTGTCCATCCGATCGTCGAAATAAGTCCGGACGATGGCCTTGAGCTCGGCGTCCGGCACCTCGTCCGAAGAGCCGAAGCGGTCAAACAGCGGACGGGCAATCCGACCGAAAGCGTCCAGCAACTCGGGATCGAAATGGGTGCCGCGCCCCTCGGCCAGAATCTCCATCGCCTTCTCGAACGACCACGGCTCCTTGTAGGGGCGGCGGGAGGTCAGCGCGTCGAACACGTCGGCGATGGCGAACATCCTGGCCGTGACCGGGATATCCGACCCGGCCAGGCCGCGGGGGTACCCCCGGCCCTCCACCTGCTCGTGGTGGGCGTACACCACGTCCATGGCGTCCTGCAGCCACCGGGAGCGGCTCACGATGTCGCGGCCATGCTCCACGTGGGTCTTCATGAGGGCGTACTCGGCATCATCCAGCTTGCCGGGTTTCAGGAGGATGCCGTCCGGGATGCCGATCTTGCCCACGTCGTGCAGGAAGGCGCCTTTGATCAGGCTCCGGATGGTCGGCGGCGGCACGCCGACCGCCTCCGCCAGCCGAACGGCGTATATGGTCACCCGGTAGTTGTGCGCGTGGGTGTCGCTGTCCCGCTTGGCGATGGCGCTGCCGAGTGTGGCCAGCACATCCAGGTTGGCGTCGAGCAGACGGACGCTGAAATCGGTCACCTGTCCCAGCAGCCGGCGGACAATGGGATAGGTGACGGCCGCGGTCAGCAACACCACCAGGATCACGATCGCCATGGTCCGCACGCCGCGCAGCCGGAAGTCGGCGATGGCGTCCGCGGAGAACGCGAAGATGCCCTTCAGGGAGGCGACCCGGGAGCCGGCTTTGCTGACCACGGGAACCAAGACCCGCAACCAGGGTTTGCCGTCGACGATCACGACCTCCTGCCGACCGTCACTGCCCGGCGCCGGCTCCCCGCGCAATGCCGCGGCCTCGCGACGGATGCCCGCGGGGATGACGGCGCGGCGATCGAATCCTTCGGTGACCAGGTCCCCCCCGGTGCTGAACACCGCCAGATAGACATAGCGGCCGGCGGCTGACGGATCCCGGCCGGCGGCATATTCGCGGAAGGCGGCGGCGATGGCCGTTCCGTCGAGGTGGTTCGGGTCGTCGAACAGATGCACGTAGCGCGCGAGGAAGCGTCCGGCCCCGCGGCGGCCCTGCTCCAGCGCCGCTTCACTCACCCGACTCCGCTCATAGAACCACACGGCCAGGCCCAGGCCGATGGCGAGCACCAGGGCGGCGGCGGCCAAGCGCCAGAACAGTGTCCGGTGAATCCGGGAGGCCAGCGAGCGTTGGGTCTGACGGGTCATGAGGGTGCACTTCCTGTGGACATTATATCCGCCCGGCTGTCGATCCGGAAAATATCCGCGATCCGGTACCGACCGTCACCCTCGACGGCGGCAACTGAAAATCCCGTTGACGGTCCGGACCGGCGGGCGGTACAGTGGCGGCGTCACATCAGGAGGATCCACCATGGCCACGAAGAAAAAAACCAAAGCGGACGGCTTGACGATTCTCGGCCACCCGGCCAAGCCGAGCCGCAAGCTGGAGACATTCCCCAACCGGCACCTGAAGCGGGATTACACGGTGACCCTTGAGACCGACGAGTTCACCTGCGTCTGTCCCGTCACCGGCCAGCCCGACTTCGCCAGCCTGACCATCGAGTACGTCCCCGATCGGAAGATCGTGGAGTCCAAGTCGCTCAAGCTTTACCTCGAATCTTTCCGCAACGAGGGCGCCTTCCACGAGCACGTGACCAACACGATCCTCGACGACCTGGTGAAGGCGCTGGCACCCCGGTGGTGCGTGGTCCGCGGCGAATTCGCCGCCCGCGGCGGCATCGCCATCACGGTGGAGGCGGAATACCGGAAGGGGAAATGAGCAACTCGAGGCTCGAGACTCGAGGCTCGGGACTCGTACCCGTTCCCTAGATTTGCATCGAACGGACCTAAAAATACACAGGTTCCGGGTTTGCGACCAGTTGAGGGTTCGTGCTCATAATCGAGGCTCGAGGCTCGAGACTAGAGGCTCGTTCCCAGTCATCGGACATCGGGGTTCGGGGTTCTCGGGTCGGGTCTTCCCGTTTGCCTGATGCTTTCCGTCTGACGTTTCCCGTCTCCCGATTCACCCATTCACCGATTCACCGACTCACCGCCCGCCCGAACCAGACGGTTCGGGCATCGTCCCTTAAACCAATGTGAGGCGTTGGTGGGCCAACGCCAGCAGCCCGCGGATGGCCACTCCGTGGGGGCAGCTGGCCTCGCAGGGCCCCTCGCAGGAGGTGCACGCGTCCGCCTTGGCTCCAGGGAGTCGGGCGTATTGCTGCATGGCCAGCTTCTCCCGCCCGTGCGCGTCGTAGTAGTGGTGGTAGCGCATGATGGTGTTGACGGGCACGCCGTGCGGGCAGCTCGCCTCGCAGGCGCCGCAGGCGTGGCGGCAGTAGTAGCGGCCGAAGCCGTCGGCATACGCCTGGAGCTGGCGCGCCTCGCGCCGGCTCAGCCGGGTGCCCGACAGCCCCATGAAGGCGGCCGCCTGCTCGAAATTCCGGGTGCTGCAGCAGACGGCGTGCACGTGGGGATTGGCGAGAGCCCAGCGGATGGCCGCGGTGCGGATCTCGGCCGGGTTGGTCAGGTTGTGTTCCTTGATGAACGTGTGGGCGTTCTCCAGGTCCTTCTGGAGGCGCTCCAGGTACTTCGTGTAGAACTCCGGCACCTCCTTCCCCTCGGCCACGAGCTTGTCCACGCGTTCCTTCAGCAGGTAGTACTTGCCGATGGGGTCCGTCTTCATCAGGGTGGTGCCGATGTTCTTCTCGGCGCAGAGCCGCAGCACCTTCTCGCCGGCCTCGCGGGCCAGGAAGTTGTACGCCAGCAGCATGACGTCGTAGCGACCGTCCTCGGCCGCGGCGCCGAGCACCAGCTCCATGGGATTCTTCGGATCCTCGGCCCAGCTCACGCCGTGATGGGCGATGCCGACGAACCGAAGCTTGCCGTCCGCCTTCATCCGGGCGGTCATGGCGTGGAACGCCTCGTGCCGGACCAGCTCGAGCTCTTCCGGCATGTGGTTCATCATGCAGTCGATGTAGTCGGTTTGGAGCTCCTCGAGGCACTTGCGGAACCGGTCGGTGAGATTCTCAACCGTGTCCTCCTTCTTGAGCTCCAGCTTGGAGGTGATGAACACCGACTTCCGGTCCCGGCCCCGGATGGCCTTGCCGATGATCGTCTGGTTCTTGTAGCTTTCGGCGGTGTCGATGTAGGTGACCCCCGCCTCCAGCATCATCTTGATCACCGCCTCGGCGAAGCAGGTGCCCAGGCTGATATCCGACACCTTGAATCCCGTGCGGCCCAGCGTCCGGTACTCCCGGATCTTCGGATCGGCGGCCGCCGCCGGCGCTTCCTCCGCCGCCAGCAGACCGCCGGCCGGCAGGAGCCCGGCGCCCACGACGCCCGCCACGCCCCCCGTGATGAACCGACGCCGATCCAGTCCTTCCTGCTTCCCCATGTTGTGCTCCAATGATTCGGAATACTGACGCTGCCGTATACGAGTGATGCGGGGGAAAAGGTTGCCGGAACTCGGGGCTCGTTCCCACTCGTTGAGAGTTGAGGGTTGAGTGTTCGTGCTCGTAATCGTAATTCGTAATTGTGATCGTAATCGAGGCTCGGGGCTCGAGGTTCACGCTGGCGGGTCAGGGCGCCAAATAGCCAATCACAAATCAGCAATAGTCGATAACCAATAAATGACAAATGAGAAATGACCGATGATCAATGATAAATGACGAACGCTCGCGGAATGATGTCCGCTCTCCCCGCCGCGGCCTTCTCCCCAACCGATGGTATAATCGCCCGGCGTCCCGACGCCCCAGAACCATGAACGACCAGCAACCCGACACCGCTCCGCTCTTCGGCTTCCAGTGGCACCTCACCGACCGGTGCAACCTGCGCTGCGTCCACTGCTACCAGGACGCGTTCGACGGGAGCCGCGAACTGCCGCCGGCGGCGCTCCGCCGCCTGGCCGACCGCGTGTTCGGCGCGCTGGCGCCGCGGCCGGTGTCGGTGAACCTTACGGGGGGCGAGCCGCTGCTCCTGCCCGGATTCTTCGACCTGGTGGCCCACCTGCACGGCTTCGCCAACCTGGCCGAGGCGCACATCATCACCAACGGCACCGTGGCTGACGACGACACTCTGGCGCGCATCGCCGCCTCCCCCCGGATCGGCGCGCTGAAGATCTCGCTGGAGGCCGCCGACGCGGCGGCCAACGACGCCGTGCGCGGGCGCGGCAACTTCGACCGCGTCACCGCCAACCTGGAGCGCTTCCGGCGCACCGGCAAGCTGCTGGTGGTCATGCTCACCCTGGCGCGCTACAACGCCAGCCGCGTCGCCGAGGCCGTGCGGTGGGCGCGCGCCGCGGGCCTCCACGGCATCATCTTCGAGCGCTTCGTGCCCCTGGGCCGCGGCCGCGGGATCGCCGACGCGGTCCTTACCGCCGTCGACTGGCGCGACGCCGTGGCGGCCATTGCCGCCGCGGCGGGTATCGACGCGGAGCCGGAGGACCTGCTCCCGTACCGCGCCTTCTGGCTGGGGCTGGCGCCCGGTGAGGCGGAACCGCTCCGCGGCGCGCTCTGCAATTTGGGCGATGAATCCATGGCCCTGATGCCGGACGGGGACGTGTACCCGTGCCGGCGGCTGCCCGTTCGGGTGGGCAACGCGCTGGTTGAGCCGTTCGCCGACATCCTGCCCCGGCTGGCGGAGTTTTCCATGGACGCCCTGCGCCCTCGGCTCAGCGGCCTGCGGTGCGGCTACTGCGGCGTGGCCGACTGCGCCGGGTGCCGGGCCTTGGCCTATGCGCTCACCGGCGACTACCTCGCCGACGATCCCCAGTGCCCGCTCGCGGAAGACGACTGATCAATTCTTTCGGTCCGAACCACCACAAAAGCACAAAGGCCACTAAGGAATATTTTGGGCTTCGGACAGCGGACATTGGACTTCGGACATCGGACCTGGAACCTCGGTTCTGGGTCCTGGGTCCTGGCTTTCGGCCTCACGTCCCAGATCCCAGTACCCGGATCCAAGAACCCAAGTCCCGGTATCCAGGTCTCGGCACAATCCGGCTCGGTTCCAAATAGCCAATAAAATATGAACAATCAGCAATAACCAATACTCTCCTCCCATTCACCGATCTGAAATGAAAACTGACAAATGAACAATGATCAATGACAAATGGATTCTTCTCTTTGTGTCCTTTGTGCCTGGTGATTCCGTCTGACGGCCGCAGGGAATGATATAATCTCTGGCGAAAACCGAGAGCCTGTATCGCCGCCATGACCGAGTCGTCCCCACCGCCTGCCGTCAAGCCCGATCCGCTGGCCGCCTTCCACCCGCTGGTGGCGGAGTGGTTTCGCGCCCGCCTCGGCGAGCCCACGGCGGCCCAGGCGCTCGCCTGGCCGGCCATCGCCGCCGGACGGCATGTGCTCCTCACCGCGCCCACCGGCAGCGGCAAGACGCTGGCGGCTTTCTTGTGGGCGCTGAACCGGTTCGTCACGGGCGCCGTCCCGGCCGCGGCGGCGCGGGTGCTCTACGTGTCGCCCCTCAAGGCGCTGGGCAACGACATCCGGCAGAATTTGGAACGGCCGCTGGCGGAGCTGCGGGAGCTGTTCGCCGCGCGGGGCGTCCCCTTCCCCGAGATCCGCGTGGCGGTGCGTACCGGCGACACCGATCCCGGCGAGCGCCGCCGGATCATCCGCCGCCCGCCCGAGATCCTCATCACCACCCCCGAGAGCATGAACATCCTCCTGCTGTCGGCCTCCGGCCGGCGTGCCCTGCAGGGAACAGCCACCGTCATCCTGGACGAAATCCACGCCGTGGCCGGCGAGAAGCGCGGCCTGTTTCTGATGACCGCGGTGGAGCGGCTGGCGCAGCTCGGCGGTGAGTTCCAGCGGGTGGCCCTGTCGGCCACGGTGCGACCGGCGGCGGCGGTGGCCGCGTTCGTGGGCGGCTATCGGCTGGCGTCTGAATCGCCCGAACCCGTGTACGAGCCGCGGGCCGTGGCACACCTGGACGCGCCCGGCGCCAAGCGCTACGACCTCCGCGTGGAGGCCCCGCCCGCGCCGGCGCCGGGCGAACCGCCGTCCCACTGGTGGTTGCAGGTGGCGGAGCGGTGCCGCGGCGAGATCGAGAGCCACCGCACCACCCTGTTCTTCGCCAACAGCCGCCGCCTGGTTGAGCGGCTCACCCGCTCCATCAACGAGTCGGCCGGCCGTGACGTGGCCTACTCCCACCACGGGGCGCTGGCCCGCGAGATCCGCGCCGCGGTGGAGGCCCGCTTCAAGCGGGGCGAGCTGGCCGCCATCGTGGCCACCTCCTCGCTGGAACTGGGCATCGACATCGGCAGCGTCGAGGCGGTGGTCATGGTCCAGCCGCCCTACTCCGTGACTTCGGCGGTGCAGCGCATCGGCCGGGCCGGCCACGGCGTGGGCCGGACGTCGCGCGGCCGGTTTCTGCCGCTGCACCCACCGGCGCTTGTCCACGCGGCGGCCACGGCCCGGGCGGTGGCCGAGGGCGCCATCGAGCCCATCGTCCCCCGCCCCGGCGGGCTGGACGTGCTGGCCCAGGTGATCCTGGCCATGACCGTGGATGACGCCCGCACGCTGGACGAGCTCTTCACCGAGGTCCGGTGCTGCGCCGCGTATCACGGTTTGGAGCGGCGGGACTTCGACCGCGTCGTGGCCATGCTAGCCGGCCGCTGGGCCGGCACGCGGCTCCGGGAGCTGCAGCCGCGGCTGGCGGTTGACACCGACGGGCGCGCCCGCGCCCGGCCCCACGTGCGCGGATTGCTGCTCCTGTCGGGCGGGGTGATCCCCGATCGCGGCTATTTCACCCTGCGCGCCGCCGACACGAAGGCGGCCGTGGGCCAGCTCGACGAGGAGTTCGTCTGGGAGCGGTCGCTCGGCGACGCCTTCCCGCTGGGCAACCAGATTTGGCGCATCACCCGCATCACCGCCAACGAGGTGGAGGCGGTCCCCGGCGGCCGCGGCCATTCCCTGGTGCCGTTCTGGCGCGCCGAGGAGCAGGGCCGCACCTGGTCGCTGGCGGAGCGGATCGGCTGTCTGCTGGAAACCGCCGACGGCCGGCTGGACGATCCGGATTTCCCCGCCGAACTGGCGTCCCGTCACCACCTGTCGCCCGAAGCGGCCGTCGCGCTGGGCGATTACCTGCGCCGACAGCGCGAGGCCACCGGCGCGCCGCTGCCGCACCGGCACCACCTGCTTGCCGAAAGCTGTCCCGATCCGGTCCACCCCGAGCGGCGCCGCCAGCTCCTGCTCCACACCGGCTGGGGCGGCCGCGTCAACCGTCCCTTCGCCCTGGCCGCGGCCGCCGCCTGCGCGGCGCACCTCGGCCGCGCGGTCCCCTACTTCGTGAGCGACGACTGCGTGCTCCTAGAGGCGCCGCCGGAGGTGACCGTCGCCCGCCTGCTGGAGTGGGTGACGCCGGCCACCGTCCGCGACCTGATCCGGGCGCGCCTCGGCGCCACCGGCTATTTCGGCGCCCGCTTCCGCGAGTGCGCCGGCCGCGCCCTGCTGCTCAGGCGCGGCGGCTTCCGCCGGCGGACGCCGCTGTGGCTGCACCGGCTGCGGGCCAAGGAGCTGCTGGCAGCGGTGGGGGACGACCCCGAGTTCCCCATCCTGGCCGAGGCATGGCGAGAGTGCCTGGCGACCGACTTCGACCTGGACGCCCTGGAGCAGCTCCTGGCGGAGCTCGGCTCCGGTGCCATCCGCGTCACCGAGGTGATGACGCGCGCGCCGTCCCCATTCGCCGCCGCCGTGCTCTGGCGCCAGACCGGGACCTATATGTACGGCGACGACACGCCCGAGGCGCCGGTGGAGCTACCTTCGGATACGGGCGTCCTGGACGCCCTGGCCCGGGACCCGGCGGCGCGGCCGCGCCTGTCTGGCGAACTGCTGGACGCGTTCCAGGCCAAACTCCACCGCCTGGCGCCGGGCTATGCCCCCGGCATCCCCGACGAGCTGGCGTTCTGGGTAGGCGAGCGGCGGGCCATCCCCGAGACCGAATGGACTGCGCTCCTCGAGGCGATCGTGCGGGACGCGGGCGCCGACCCCGCGGCCTGGGCGGACGAACTGGCCGGGCGAGTGGCGCGCATCGCCGGACCCACCGGTGGCGCCGTGCGCGTGCCCGCCCCAGAAGCAGAGCGGGTGACCCTCGCCCTGGCCGGCGACGATGCGACATTGGCGGCGTTTCTCCGAGAGTGGCTGGCGTTCTACGGCCCCATCACCCCCCGGCACATCGCCGGTGCACTCGGCGTGCCCTTGGAGCGGGTGGCGACCGCCGTGGCACGGCTTCTGGCCGACGGCCACCTCGCCGCCGGTCCGTTCCATGAGCCGCCGACGGAGGATCCGGACGCCGTCTGCGATCGGCGCAACCTGGACGCGCTGCTCCGGCTGCGCCGCCGCGAGGCCCGGGCGGCGGCGCCGGTGCGGCCGCTGGCGGAGCTGCCCCTGTTCCTCGCGGCGCAGCAAGGACTGCTCGCCGACGACGACGGACCCGACACGCTGCGGGCGCGACTCGACGCGCTCATGGGCTGGGGGGCGCGGGTGGAGCTCTGGGAGACGGAGATCCTCCCCGCCCGCCTCGCCGGCTACCGGCCCGCCTGGCTCGACGCGCTCATGGCCGGCGAGGGACTGGCCTGGTTCGGTGACGGCGCGGAACGTTTGGCCTTCTCGTTCGAAGACCAGCTGGCGCTGTTCGCCCGGCCGGATGCGACTGGGCCGGCGGCGGATCCGGCGACGGCGCAATTGGCGGCGTTCTTCCGCAACAACCGCGGCCGCTTCCGCCTCGACGACCTGATAGCGGAGACGGGTCTGTCCAGCGAGACCGTCACCCGTGGTCTCTGGCAGCTGGCCTGGACGGGTGTTCTCACCAACGACGCGTTCGCCGCGGTGCGGCGGGGGCTGGAGCACCGTTTCGAGGCCGAGTCCGTCGCCGCCCTGGCCGGACGCGGCCGCCGCTCGGGGCTGGCCCGCTGGCGCACCAGCCGGCCATGGACCGGCCACTGGCGCAGCCTGCCGGCGGCGGCGGAGACGGCCGACGCCCTGGAGAGCCTGGAGCGCGCCAAGGAACGGGTCCGCCTCCTCCTGCGGCGCTACGGCGTGGTGTTCCGGGAGCTTCTGGCCGGCGAACGGCCGGAGCTGCGCTGGAGTGCGGTCTTCCCGGCGCTCCGGCTCATGGAGCTCGCCGGCGAGGTGATCGCCGGCCGATTCTTCGACGGAGTGCCCGGGATCCAGTTCGCGTCGCCGGCGGCGGCGCGGGCCCTCGTTGAGCCGCTACCCGGGGATTCGGTGTACTGGCTCTGCGCCGCCGATCCGGCCTCCCCCTGCGGACTGGCCTTGCCCGGCCTGCCGGCGGCGCTGCCGGCGCGGCTGCCCTCGAACCACGTGGTCTTCCGCGGGGCGGACGTCTTGCTGGTCTCCCGGCGGATGGGCGAAGCGCTGGCGATCGCGGTGCCGCCGGACGACCCGGTGCTGCCGCGCGCGCTGGCGATGTTCCCCGCCTGGACCCGTCGGGCGGTGCGGCCGCCGGCCCGCGTCCGCGTGGCGGAGATCAACGGCGCGCCGGCCGCCGCCGGTGCGTACGCCGATGCGCTTCGCGCCGCCGGCTTCCGCCGCGACGGCCGGGACCTCATCTTCGAACGACAGGTGTAGCAGCCGTCACTTCTTCGCGGCCGCCTCGATCATCTTCAGGATATCCGGGTAGGAGGCGGCGATGCCGCGGAGCATGTCCAGCTCCGGCTTCACGTCGTAGCCGCCCTCGAGCAAGGCGGCGACGTTGTCCGCCCGGTTGAAGATCACCGCCATCATCATGGGCGTGGCGCCCCCCTTGGCCTTCACGCCGGTCCGGGCGCCGGCCGCCAGCAGGGCGCGCACCGCCGCCGCCTCGCAGAACTGGGCGGCATGGAGGATTGGCGGGGCGTCATTGCTGTCAGGCCGGTTCACGTCCGCGCCGCAGGCGATCAGGTCCCGGATCAGGGCGGTCTGAACCGCCGCCTTCGCCCCGTACTGGCGGAACGCGACGAACTGGAGCGGCGTGGTGTCGTCGTGCGCCCGCGGCTCATTGGGGCTCACCCCCGCCGCCAGCAGCAGCCGCGCGGTCTCGGCGTCGTCGGCCATGAGCGCGGTCCAGAGGGCGTCCTGGGTGAGCGGCAGGTCGCGTGCTTCCAGCGCCGCGACGGCCTCCGCCCGGCTTGGCATCGGCCGGACGGACGCGGGTGCCGGCGCCGCCTCGGCGGGCGGCCGGGACGGCCGCGCGGCCGCCGGCGGCCGGCTGCCACCGGCTCCCACAGCTTCCCGCAGGATCTGCTCAACTTCCGGCCGGCCCACCGCGTCCTTCAACAGGCGATCGCGCTCCGCGGCCACCGGGTAGCCGCGGGCCACGAGCAGGCGGACCACTTCCGTCTTTGACAGGACGATGGCCGCGTTCATGAGCGCCTGGCCGGCGGTCCGTCCCGCCTGGCCCGAAGGAGCGTCCAGCCGGGCGCCGGCGTCGAGGAGCGCCGCCGCGACGTCGGCGCAGCAATGCACCCGGGCCAGGGCCGTCCCGCCGCTCTGCCGCGACAAACGGTTGGGATCCGCACCCCGCCGGAGGAGCTCTTTCACCGCCGCCCGCTGGCCGACGCTCAGGTCGCCCCCCAGCGTCTCCAGGAGCAGGGTGTCGCCGGTGGACGGGTTGGGCGTGTCGGGCGGCATGCCCGCGTCCAGATAGCGGACCACGTTGTCGGCGCTCATGAGGGCGCTGGTGAAGAACCAGTCCGGCGTGAACGGCAGTCCGTCCGCCCGAAGCCCCTTGCGGATGGCGCGCTGCGCCGGTGTGGCGGCCGCCTCGGCGGCCGCCTCCCAGCCCGGCTCCACGGCGGCGTGAAACTCGCCGGCGAATGACCAGGTGCGGCCGTCGGTCTGCTGGGGTGTCTGCGTGAACACCCGCCCCCGCACCGCGGCCGCGGTCCGGATGGCCTCGGCGTCCCAGTCACTGCACAGCACGCAGCCCGTATTCAGCAACGGGTGGACCACGTTCCACCCCTCGGGCCGGCCCTCGCCGGTGAGCGAAAAATGGAGTCCGTGGGCCAGCCCGGCGTTGGCCAGAATCTCGTGGAGCGGGACGCCCCGATCCAACAACTCCGCGGGCAGCGGCCGGTCGGTAAGGAGCACCGCCAGCTCCTCGAAGCTGTCCATGTTCAGCTCCACCCGGGCATAGGCGTGGACCAGCCGGATGGCCTGCCCGTCCACGGTGAGGGTCACGTCGGCCCGCCCCGGGGGCGGCGCCGCCGCGAGCGGCGTCGCCACGAAGAGCGTCACCAGCACAGCGATCATGCGGAGCCGGATTGCGGCCATGGGTCTCCCTCCTTTCAATCGGGATCTGTCGGGATCGGAACGCGCGCTGCCGGATTGTTGCTGTGTTCAGTATATCCGATTCGCCCCGCTCTCAACCAGAGCGGATCGAGGCCCGCTACTCAGAAAGCGCTTGGACCGGATCCGGTCTTGTGCTGAAATGGACGGCATTATTCTCAGGGAGGCCAATCCATGCAGGTGCTGTACCTCAACTCTGACCAGATGGGCGCCGGCGATGCGGAGCTGGGCCGGAAGTTGCTGCGGGGATTCCTGAAGAAGATCGTGGACTCCGAGATCTCCCTCGACTTCGTGGTCTGCGTCAACTCCGGCGTCTTCCTCACCACCGCCGACGGCGAGGCGATGGAGAGCATCCGCGCCCTCGAATCGCGCGGGGCGAAGGTCGCCTCCTGCGGCACCTGCCTGGACCACTTCGGCCGCCGCGCCGAACTCCGCCTCGGGGTGGTGGGCGGCATGGCCGAGACCGTGGAGCTGCTCGCCTCCGCCGCCCGCATCATCCGCCCTTAGCGTATTCTCGTAATCGTAATTACGAGCACGATAAACTTGGAACTCTTCTCTCCTATCTCCTATCTCCTAACTCTTTACTGTTTACTGTTTACTGTTTACTGTTTACTGTTCACTGTTCACTGTTCACCATTCACTCCCCCGCCCCCCATTCCGCCGTTG
>CALAMB010000329.1 GCA_937925645.1 uncultured Acidobacteriota bacterium | reverse complement strand
AGATCACGAAGAACACGCAGCCGAATCCGGCTCCGAGCATGCCCGCGACATCCTCCTCGGACTGCAACAACATCAGATACGGAGCGATCGATGGGGACATACCGACCTCCTTGTTAGTGAGTATCAACTCATATGGTCTTGTGCGAAATCGATATCTGGATTTTAACCGCTTCTCCGGACCTGTCAAGGGGATTGTCAGCGAAGTTTATTCAGCGGTGATGTCCGGACCCGCCCCCGGCGACACCCTCGTGCCGAATGGCTGGAAAACCGGTCCGAAACATGGCAGAATCACGGGTCGCATAACCTGACGGGCAGGAGCTTCCATGGACATCGACTGGGCGCGCGAATTTCCCGGGGCGGTCACGGTCACTGACACGGCGGGCACCATCCTTTACATGAACCACCGCGCGGCGGCGGTCTTCGCCGCCGAAGGCGGCGCGGCCCTGGTGGGCACCAACGTGCTGGACTGCCACCCGGAGCCGTCGCGCACCATGCTCGCCGAGATGCTGCGGACGGAACGCCCCAACGTCTACACCATCGAGAAGAAGGGGGTCCGGAAGCTGATCCACCAGTCGCCGTGGTACCGCGACGGCCGCTACGCCGGCTTCGTGGAGCTGTCGCTGGAACTCCCCGCCGAGATACCCCACTTCGTGCGGGGATGAACACCGGGCGGCCGCCCTCCGGCGGGCGATTCAACCGCCGCTGGCCCGTCCGGATGCCGACACGGCTAAACCACGTCGCCGGTCCATAGCTGTTCGAGAAACACCTGCCAGGGTAGGATGAAAATGCCTTCGTGTTTTCGCGGGGCGCTTTCTGTGCAGACGATAAAGGAACGTGCCGGTCGATAGTCCTGGATGAAAGCTTTCATGGATCGGAGTTCGGCGCTGTCGATGCGGTGGGTGCCCTTCACTTCGATGGCGACCTCCCCACCGTTCAGAATGAAATCTACTTCAACACCTGACTTCGTCCGCCAAAAATTCACGTCGTAATGAAGCTCGCGATAGGAGCGATGGGCCAGCAGTTCCATCAGGATGAAATGTTCCAGAGCTTTCCCGAACAGCTCGCCCCTCAATTGTGGAATCTGACGGTTCGTGATGGCCCCGGCCACACCCACATCGAACAGATAGAACTTGCCGGCCCGGGTGATGACCTGACGGTCCTGGCGCTTCTTGAAGGGCTCGATCATCGTGCCCAACAGGGTATCCATCAGGATTTGGTAGTACTCCTTGACGGTTTTTGAGTCCACGCCGCAATCCCGGGCGATGTTGGCATAATTGGTCAGTTCGCCGTGTGAGTACCCCACGGCGTCAAAAAAGCGCGAAAAGGCGGGAATATTCCGGGTCAACCCTTCATCGAAGACTTCCTCCTTGAGATAATCATGCAGGTACGCGCGCAATGACTTGCGGTATTCCGGCTGCAGGTAGTGTGAGGGGACCATCCCCCGGTTCAGCGCCCTGAGCAGATCGAATCCCGCCACTTCAGCCGACACGAGCGGGTGCATCTCGTAGCGCCAGGCCCGGCCCCCGAGCAGGTTCGTCCGGCCCCGTTTCAGTTTCCGCGCGCTGGAGCCGCACAGGATGAAACGCAGCCCCTTGTTTTCAATCAACCAGTGGATTTCGTCGAGCAACTGGGGCACTTTCTGCACCTCATCGATGATGATCGGTGCCTTCAGTTGCTGCGGCGCGGCTGCCAGAAGTTGTTCTCGAAGCAGAAACGGGCGCTTGACCAACTCCAGATACAGGTCGGTCTGCAATAAATCAAAACGAAGGCTGTCGGGAAAGGTTGCGTTCAAGAAAGTGGTCTTGCCCGTTTGTCTCGGTCCCCACAAGAAAGCCGACTGTTTTTTGGGCAGGGCGATTTTCAACAGGCGGGCCAGAATCTCTTTCATGGAGCTAACTCCGAAATAGTTTAACTAATTCGGAGTATATTCCGATATAGTTGAACTGTCAACTCCCATCTTCTGTTCGTTTTTCCGACGTTTTTCTTCAGGTGGAATGGACTCGGCAGGGATGGAATCAGTTGGCTGGCCTGCCCGGCTGGCGGTATCGGCGCAGGAATTCCCAGATGTACGGAGCGGCGTCCAGTTCCCGCGTGGCCGGGCCGAGCAGCCAGGCCGGGGGCGGCGCCGGTTCGCCCGGCCAGCCGTGGCCGCCGCCCTCCACCACGACCAGGATCACCTGCGCTGCGGTCGCGCCGCTCGCGGGGAAGGTCACCGTCCGCACCCGGGTGCCGTCGTCATGCCGGTCCGGTAGCTCCACGGACACCGGTGCCGGATCGGCCCCGTCCGTCCGGGCCCACCACCGCGCCGTCTCGGGCGCCGGGAGCACCCGGCCGCCGTTCGGGCTGTTGACCTCGCC
>CALAMB010000328.1 GCA_937925645.1 uncultured Acidobacteriota bacterium | reverse complement strand
GGCCAATGTCACCCTGTGGTCCGGTGGGACCCGTGGGCCCGATCTCACCCTGAGGCCCGGTGGGTCCGGTGGGACCCGAAGGCCCGATCTCACCCTGAGGCCCGGTGGGTCCGATCTCGCCTTGGGGACCAGTGGGACCCGATGGGCCGGTTGGACCTGTGGGTCCCGTCGGTCCGGTGGGGCCTTCGGGTCCTTCCGGCCCGGGCGGTCCCGGCGGGCCGGTGGGAAAATCCACCGTGTGGATCACGATGTACCGGGCCGAGCGGATTGACGTGGTGGGCTCGGAAGCGTAACGCCAGACGACCTCGGCAACTCCCTGGCCCACGAACGGATCGGTCTGCATGGTGATCCGGAGACAAACGCTGTCGCCCGGTTCGAACGCTTTGGTCAGCCCCCGGTATGTCATGACGATCTGGTTGCGGCCGGGATACGCCTGCACGGTGAAGTCCGCGGACCGCAACGTGGCGGAATTGATGTAGACGGCGGGTTCAGCGTAGACCAGTTGACCGCAGCCGGTGTCGAACGTGAATGTGAAGGTGTCGCCAGGTCGGAAGGAGGCGTACCGGGCGAGATAACTGTTGGAGATGCAGAGGAATGCATCGGACGCGCTGTCGACCGGAATGAGCTCGGGTGAGATACTGAAATCAGGAACAGTCCGGACGGTGGGGAGGTCGACCGCCGCCGGGTCGATACCGCCCAGCCCGGCAAGAATGATCAACAGCGCCGCGAGCACGATCCGCCGGGTCGCGCCGCTTGAGACATGAATCCGAGTCATGATGCACCTCGTGTCGATTGCCTGCCGGCCTCAGGAGGTCGGATTGTCGAAACGGAACGTAAACGCGCCGCCCGCATCCACGTCCAGATAGACCGCCGTGGGCATGGCCCCTTCGCTCATCTGGGCCAGCACCTTTTGGGACAACTGGGGCAGGATGTTGCCGTCCAGGATGTACTCGATGTTCCGCGCGCCCGTCTCCACTTCGGTGCAGCGGGCGGCGATCTGCTCCATCACCGCCGGCGTGTAGTCGAGCGCCATCTTGTTGTTCTCCATCAGGGTGCGCTGGATGCGCCGGAGCTTGAGCTCCACGATCCGCTTCATTGCCTCGCCGCGCAGCCCGAAGTAGGGCACGATGGCCATCCGCGCCAGCAGCGCCGGCTTGAAGTGCTTGGACAGCACCGGACGGATCGCACCGACCACCGCGTCCGCCGGCAGCGGCTCGTCGCCGGCGGTCATCTCCTGGATGATGTCCGAGGCCAGGTTGCTGGTGAGAAGGATGATGGTGTTGCGGAAATTGATCTCTTTTCCCTCACCGTCAGTGAGCATGCCCTTGTCGAAGACCTGGTAGAACAGGTTCAGCACGTCCAGGTGCGCCTTCTCCACCTCGTCCAGCAGGACCACCGAGTACGGCTTCTGGCGGACCGCCTCGGTGAGCATCCCGCCCTCGCCGTAGCCGACGTAGCCCGGCGGCGAGCCGATGAGCCGGCTGACGGTGTGGCTCTCCTGAAACTCGCTCATGTTGATGGTGACCACGTTCCGGTCGGAGCCGAAGAGCAGGTCGGCCAGCGCGAGCCCCGTTTCGGTCTTGCCCACGCCGCTCGGGCCGGCCAGCAGGAAGACGCCCATGGGCTGGTTGGGATTCTTGATGCCGGCCTTGGCCGACTTGATGGTCTCGACGATGATCTTGAGGGCGTGGTCCTGGCCCTTGATCCGTTCGGCCAGCCGCTCCTCCAGCCGCAGGATGTTCTCGGCCTCGTCACGGAGCACCTTGCCCAGCGGGATGCCGGTCCAGTCGGAGACCACTTGCGCCACCACGTCCGGGTTGACTTCCACCTGGATGAGCCCGCCGTCGGCCTGCAGGGCGTGGAAGGCCGTATCGGCGGCGGCCAGTTCCTGCTTGAGCGCGTCCTTGTCAGCCGCCGGTTCCCCGCCCAGGGCCGCCAGGCGGCCGCGGATCTCGAGCACCTTCTGGGCGGCCTCTTTCTCCTGCTGCCAGCGGGCTTGCAGAGCTTCGGCCTCGGATTGCAGGGCGGCGATCTTGTCCAGAACCTTGCGGTAGGCATCCTCGTCGACGGCGATGCCATTGTCCCGGTCGCGGTCGATGGCGCCTTTCTCTCGCTCCAGGGCCTGGGCGGCGCGTTCCTTGTCCTCGAGCACGCCGGGTTTGGCGGAAAGGTTGATCTTGATCCGGGCGCAGGCGGTGTCCACCAGGTCGATGGCCTTGTCGGGGAGGAAGCGGCCGGTGATGTACTTGTCGGACAGCTCGGCCGCGGTCCGGATGGCGTCGTCCCGGATGATCACCTTGTGGGCGGCCTCGTAGCTGTCTCGGATGCCGCGCAGGATCAGGATGGTGGTCTCCACGCTGGGCTCATCCAGCTTGACGGCCTGGAATCGCCGGGCCAGAGCGGGATCCTTCTCGAAGTATTTTTTGTACTCGCCCCAGGTGGTGGCGGCCACCGTGCGCAACTCGCCGCGGGCCAGGGCCGGCTTCAGCAGGTTGGCCGCGTCGCTGGTGCCCGCCGAGCCGCCGGCGCCGATGAGGGTATGCGCCTCGTCGATGAACAGGACGATGGGCTTCTCCGAGCCCTTGATCTCGCTGATGACACCCTTGAGGCGGTTCTCGAACTCGCCCTTCATGCCGGCGCCGGCTTCGAGCAGGCCCATGTCCAGGCCCAGCAGGGACACGTTTTGGAGCAGCTCCGGCACGTCACCCTGGACGATGCGCAGCGCCAGCCCTTCCACTACGGCGGTCTTGCCCACGCCGGGATCGCCGACGCAGATGGGATTGTTCTTGCGGCGGCGGGCCAGGATGTCCACGATCTGGCGAATCTCCAGGTCGCGCCCGAACACCGGGTCGATTCCGCCGTCGCGGGCCTTCTGGGTGAAGTCGGCGCAGAAGCGTTTCAGAAATCCGCCATCGGAGGGTCCGGTGGCGGGCTCGGCCGCGCCGCCCGGCTCGCGGGCGGCCGCCTCCGCCTCCAGGGAGCCCTTGGTGAAGGCCCAGAAATCCTTGGCCAGCGATTCGCGGTTGACGGTCTTGAGCAGGTCGATGTAGCGGCCGGAGGCGAAAAAGGCCGGCTTGGCCAGCAGCGCCATCAGCAGCGCGCCCGAACGGATGCGCCGCTCGCCGAAGTCGATGGAGGCGACCATCCAGGCGTCCTGGATCAGTTCGAGCAGCATCGGGGAGAAGACCGGCTTGGACGAATTGCCGGTTCGGAAGTCCTCCAGCGATTCCTCCAGCGCCTTGATCACCCGGCCGATGTCCAGATTGAACTTCTGGCAGATCAACGTGCAGTCGGATCGCGGCTCCTCGAGCAGTTTGACCAGCACCTGTTCCACGGAAACCTCGTAGTGGGTGCGCGACACGGACAGGCCCGCCGCCGCATGGAGGGCGTTGGTGCAAAATGCGTTCATGCGGGTCAACAGCGACTTGATGTCGACGGTTATCATGCGATCCTCCTTGGTTGATTCATCTGCCTGCCGGCGCCCATCCGCCGGTGAGCCGGATGCACGCGGGCCGGGACACGAACCGTTCCAATCGCTGCGGGCAAAGAGCAATCGGTCAATGGGCCATCAGGAGCTGCTCTTCCTTCGCCGACGGCACCTGAAGCAGCACCGTGAGGGGCCGGCTCGCCTGCCGGGTGGAGAGCATCCAGGTGTTGAGGCCCAGCTGGGCCCAGTAGGCGTCGCCCAGGCGGGTGGTCCGGATGTCGCGGGCCCGCAAGGTCAGGCGCAGCTCCCATTCCAGAGGTTGGTCCAGGTAGAACTCGGTCAGCCGGCGAATCTCGCCGAAACCCGGCTGGCCGGGGAGGAACTGGGTGAAGGTGTCGATGTCTACCGGGCCGATTTCCACGCGGAATTTGCCCATCCGGTCCTTGATCTCGGAACCCAGGCAACAATCCTCGCCCAGCACGTTGCCCGCGACACCCAGGCGACACCGCTGATCCTCGGGGATTGTGGCGACCCGGGGCACGCACTGGACCACCCGCAGGCTCGGTTCGTCCAGCTGGTCGGCCAACAGGGTGCGCAGGCCTTCGGCGGAGCGGATCTGCAGCGTGAACAGCCCGAGGTAGCGGAACAAGCCCGCCGGATCGTCCACCCGGCGGCGGATCGCCTCCTCGCCCAACCCGAGCAGGCAGCACAGCATCAGCAAGATGTCCGGATCTTTCTTCTCGACCAGGCGATGGAAAAGCCGGTGCTTGCTCCAGCTCATGAAGTAGATCGGGAAGAGCGGGGCGTTGATGATGTCGATGAAATCGCGCATCACTGAACGCCCGTCGGACCGTTCGTTGAGCAGGTCCTCCGTGTAGAATGTGGGCAGGGGTGAACCGGCGCCGTACAAACCCAGGAACGTGGCGGTGATCTGGTAGCGTCCCGAATCGGCTGGCTTCTCCCGGATGGTGGTGATGTCCGTGCCGGGGAAATCGAGTGACAGATGCGGATGGGCCTGGATCATTTGGCGCAGCCGGATATCTTGAAGCGCAGCAGGCTGCTCGGCTTGCACCAGGAGCCGCAACAGGCGCACGGCCTGCGCGAAGGTGAAGCGCGAGCCTTCCCGCAGCAACTGCTGCTTCAGATCAAATGGCGGTCGCCGATCCGCGGTGGCCATGAGAACGATTCTCCGGACAGGGCATCCTTGATCTGGAACTGGCTGTAGCTGTTCATGCTGCAATACACTCCCAGGAACAGCTCCAGTACCGAGCCGAACAGAAACAATCCGCCCAGGCCCGTGAAATGATCCTGCCGGGCGGTGAGCACGACCTGCTGGCCGCGCATCACCTGCCCGCGGAAGAGCCGGTCGGATGGCGTCACAGTGAAATCCACGAGTCCGTCCACCTGCTTGACGTTGGCGCTCACCCGCGCGCGGTCGCGGCCGGCCGGGATGTACTGCCGGAGCATCTCCTGCAGGCCGGCGCAATCCGCCAGCGCCATGAAATTCAGCGACAGGTGCGCCAGCAGGCGCCACAGGGCGTTCTTGCCCAGCACCGGCTCCACCGCCGGCGTCAGCGGCAGGATGTTCCGGTAAGTGAGCAGCTCGGGAGAATCTTCGGTGGGTTTGCAGATGTCGCCGAGCTGTAGTCGCTCGGGCAGAACGCCGTTGGTGCAGGTCAGAGTGATGCTGAGCGTCTCACTGACCAGGTCCGCCGGGTCGCTGGAGTAAGCGAACGACAACATGGTCTCCGGCGTGCCGTCGATGGGGGAACGAGCGCGGATGACCTGATAGACGGCGGCATCGCCGGTCTGACCGGCGGCGGACTCCAGCGGCCTGTAATCTCGCCGGGCCACGCTGCCCTGCCGGAAGCCGGCCACGGTTTCGACGCTGTAGACCTGGTAGTAGCCGGGCTGCCTGGACGCCGGTCGGATGCGGACCTTCTCGGTGCGATGGTCCAGCTGGACCGGTTCGGCTTCCTGCCGGAACAGGTTGATCACCGGCGTCGCGTTCAGGACGAAACTGTCCGGCTTCACGCGCGGGGGCGCCACGGGAGCCGGCATCAGCTCGAAGAGCAGTTCGAAGGCGTTTCCCTTGCCGCGGTCGCGCCAGGCGTCCCAGCCCCGCAATTCAAAAAACAGGAACTTTTCGGGCAGGATGAAGTACTCCTGCAGCAGGCGGTAGCCCCGGAACGCCTGCCGGGGGAAAGCCAGCAGCGCGTTGTCCAGATCAAGACCGACGGCGCGCAGGGCTCCGGGCGGCAGATCCGCCGGCGCGCCGCCGGCAACCGGGACCACGGTGATCCGGCGGAGGTGCCGGCTGAGCAGCAGGAGCAGATCCATCGCCTGGCTCACGCTGTCCGCCAGGAAGAAGCCGAGCCGGGTGGGGCGCCACTGGTCCAGCGTGGGTCCGGTCAGCTCGCAGGCGATGCGGATCCGGTCGGGTTGACCCGGGGCCTGGCGCAGCTCGGCGGCGGTGATTTTCAGCGGATGCGCCTCCACGTCGAAGCAGGTCCGGAACAGGCAGGTGACGCCATCGATGGGCACGCCCGCCAGGGACGTGCCGGCTTTGACGACGACGCTTTCCTGGAGGCCGGGTTTCGGGCTGAAGGCGACCACCGTGGAGGCGGGAACGGGACGGAGCAGGTGCGGGAAAATCAGCTCCATCAAACTGTGAACGATTTCGGGGAAGTCGTCGTCCAGCTTTCCCCGCAACAGTCCCGTAAGGAACGCCACGCCCTCCAGCAGGCGCTCCACATCCGGGTCGGTGGACGGACCGCTGAGCATGGGCGCCAGGGCCGGATGCGCCTTGGCGAACTCCACCGCCAGCTCGCGGAGATTCTGCAGCTCTTCCTGATAGTAGTCGTTGATCACGGCTGGTCTCCGCCTAATCCTGGATCTCGACCTTGCCCTCGGCCATCACCCGGGTTTCCAGCGACACGGGCACACGCTCGTCGCGGGCGAGCCGGGCGTCGATCTTGAACCGCAGCGACAGGATCTCGTCCTTGATCGGGATGAAGGAGATCTGGACATGGCTCAGCCGCGGCTCGTAGCGGTTGATCACCTGCCGGATCACCTTGACCATCTCCTGGGCGGTCTCAGTCAGGGTCTCGCCGGGGATGTTGGTGAAGTCGGGGATGCCGTAATCCTCGGCGATGGGCACGCCGCCCTGCCGCGTGTTGAGCAGGCGCTGCAAGTGACGGGTGATGGATCGCACCTCCCAGGCGACAGGCAGCGCGTCGCGCCCGCTGGGATCCCGCTCGATACGGCTGATGCGCTCCAGCAAACGATCCTGGAACATTCCGCCTCCCGTTCAGGCGAATCGATCCGCTGGCCGGCCGGGACGACCGCCCCGCGGGGGACGGCCGTCCGGTCGGTCCGGATCCTATTTCGGCGCGGTCCAGTCGTCCTCGGCCTCGATGCCGTCAGGCACCCACGTGGCCACGATTTTTTCGTAGGTGAAGGCGATGTCCTCCATGTGGCCGTACGATTTGGTGGCCTGGTCCAGGCAGTTGGGGAAGTAGGTGCGCATGGTGGTGACGATGGCGTTGGCGAGTTTGATGGTGTAGTACTTCTCCTCGGTGCCCTGCGGACTGATGCGGTAGAAGTCCAGCTCGACGGTCTTGAGCTGCTCGCCGCTGCAGAGCGCCTGGAAGAGCTTGGGCGAACTCTTGTCCATCTCCTTGGTGACGGTTACGGGCATGTGGATGCGCTTGCCGGTGGGCAGACCGGTTTGGGGGCTCTTGGGGATCTCGACGGTGTGGTCGACACCCTGGACCAGGATGGTGCCCTCCCGGCCCTTCATCGTGCAGGACCCTTCGATCTTGCCCTGCTTCACGCCTTCGACGAGCAAATGGATTGGAATCGGCATAGTCTCATCCTCCTTGCCAAAAATTTGGGAACAATATCTCGTTCCGCGCACGGCGGAGCGTTCGCACGGTCGGGGCCGCGCCGCGCGGGCGGCTGGCGGGCTATTCCTTCTCCATCTTGCCCACGAGGGACAAAGTGAAGGAGGCGCCCATGTACTTGAAATGCGGCTGGACCTTCATGTCCACCCGGTACCAGCCGGGATCCCCGGCCACATCGGAGACGGTGATCTCGGCTTTCCGCAGCGGGCGGCGGCTGCGGACGCCCGGCGACGGATTCTCCTGGTCGGCCACGTATTGCCGGATCCAGTTGTTGAGCTCCCGCTCCAGGTCCACCCGCTCCTTCCAGGTGCCGATGTTCTCCCGCTGGATCACCTTGAGGTAGTGGGCCAGCCGGTTGACGACGAACATGTACGGGAGCTGCGTGCCCAGCTTGTAGTTGCTCTCCGCGGCCTTGCCTTCCGCCGTGTCGGCGAATCGCTTCGGCTTCTGGGCGGAGTTGGCGGAGAAGAACGCCGCGTTGTCGCTCCCCTTGCGCATGGTCAGGGCGATGAAGCCCTCTTCAGCCAGCTCGAACTCCCGCCGTTCGGAGATCAGCACTTCGGTGGGAATCTTGGTCTGCAGTTCGCCCATGGCTTCGTATTGGTAGACCGGCATGTCCTCGACCGCGCCGCCGCCCTGGGGGCCGATGATGTTGGCGCACCAGCGGTACTTGGCGAAGCTGTCAGTGATCCGCGAGGCGAACGCGAAGGCCGCGTTGCCCCACAGGAAATTCTTGTCGCCGCCGGCAACATCCTCGTTGTAATTGAACGTCTTGGCCGGCTTCGTCGTCTGCCCGTAAGGCAGACGCAGCAGGAAATGGGGCAGGGTGAGGCCGATATAGCGGGCGTCCTCAGACTCACGGAAAGACTGCCACTTGATGTACTGCGGTCCCTCGAAGATGGACTTCAAGTCCTTGAGGTTGGGCAGGCCGGCAAAGCTGTCCAGGCCGAAAAATTCCGAGCCGGCGGCGGCGACGAACGGCGCATGGGCCATGGTGGCCACACTGGCCATGTTCTGCAGCAGGCGGATGTCCTGCGAGCCGGGACCGAACTCGTAGTTGCCCACCATCAGGCCGTAGGGCTGTCCGCCGAACTGGCCATACTCCCGGGTGTAGACCGTTTTGTAGAGGCCCGATTTCGGGATCTCCGGCGCGTCCTCGAAGTCGTCGAGCAACGCCTGCTTCGGGACGTTGAGCATCTCGATCTTGATGTTTTCCCGGAAATCGGTTTTTTCCACCAGGTATTTGAGGGAGCGCCAGGACGACTCCAGCTTCTGGAATTCGGCGTCGTGCAGGATGGCGTCCATCTGGGCGCTGAGCTTCTGGTCCAGGCTGGTGATCATCTCGTCCACCAGACCCTGGGTGACTCGGGCCTCGGCACGCTCGGGTTTGAGCAGTTCGTCGATGAGGGCCTGCACACCCTGCCGGGTGGCGGTATATCCCTCGTCGGAGGGCTTCAGGCGGGTGGCCTGGAGAATCTCGTCCAGCAGGGATGCTTCGCCCTGGACGGTTTCGGCGGCCTGGGGTTGCTGTTTTTTATCCTGTTCGGCCATGAGACCACCTCCTATTCCTCAATTCCCAGTTCTTTCAGCAGGCGCGTCCGGGCGCCTTCGTCCTGGACCAGATCCTGAATCTTCTTGCGGAAGGCCGGGACGTTGCCCAGCGGACCCTTCAGCGCCTTGAGGGCGTCGCGCAGCTCCAATAGCTTGGCGAGCTCGGGCACCTTGGCGATGATGGCGTCCGGTTCGAAATCCTTCATGCTCTTGAAGTCCAGGTTGACGTTGAGCTGGGCGTTGGGATCACCGGACAACTTGTTGGCCACGCCGGTCTGAAACCGGATGTCCTGCGCCTTGAGCACTTCGTCGAAGTTGTCCTTGTCGATGTTGATGGGCTTGCGGTCCTCGATGGGCGTGTCGTCGGGCCGCGAGGTGAAATCACCCATCACAAGAACCTTCAACGGTAGTTCGACCTCCTGCTGGGCGTCGCCGGTGGCGGGGCGGTAGACGATGTTCACCCGCTCCTTTGGCGCTACGGAAGCTTCTTTTGCCATATTGAACCTCCTGTCGAGATTGATTGCCTGATCAGCCGGGGCGGCATCGACCGCCGCCTCACATGAAATCCAGTCCGCCGGCCGGGTCCAGAATCAGGATCCGGTCCAGGACGCTTTCGATCATCGCCTTGTCCGAACGTTCGCCCTGTGCCCGCAGCACCTTCAGGACCACGGTGAGCGCGTCCACCGCCAGCACCGGATCCCAGCGCTCCAGGCGGCAGGTTTCCACGCAGTCCAGGATGTCCCGGGTGTAGGGGGCGGCCAGGCGGGGCTTGTGCGCCCGGAGCACCAGTCGGCACAGCGCCAGTTGCCAGGCGAGCCGTTCCCGGAGCGAGCCGGCCTGGCGGATGTGCTCGTTGAACGTGCCGAGGGCGTTGCCCAGCTGGTTTTGCGCCATCAGTTCCTGGGCGGCGGCCATCTCTTTGGAAACGGCGAGCGCCAGGTCGTCACCGGCGCCGGATGGCGACGCCGGCCGGCCGGCGTCGCCGCCGAAGCTCAGCAGCCACTGTCGGGTGTCGTCGTTGGCAAAGGGGGTGCCGTCGGAAAACGCGAGGTTCTCGATTCCCCGGAACCGCTGCACAAAGGCCTGCGTTTCCCGGATTACTGCTCCCGCCGCCGCGGTGTGCCCCAATTGCTCCAGTCCCTCGGCCGATGACCGGCTCAGGTCGATCCAGAAGAGGAACCGGACCACCGCCGCCTCGCACGTCCGGATGAGTTCCGCCCAGTTTGCGGCGGCGTACAAGTTAGCCAGCTCCTGCACGGTCTGCGGTTCCGGGGGCGGGATGCGGGTCTTGCTCCCCTCGGCCGGAGGGAGAGCCCGAACGGGCAGCCAGGCGGCGATGCGCACCATCAGGTAAGGCACCGGGTCGGCCAGGTCCTTGGCCAGCATGAGCCGGGCGGCGCGGCTGAGGTGATCAAACCCCGCCCGCAGCAGTTGATCGGGATCGGACGCGTCGGGAGCGGCGGCCGGTGCGGGTGCGGTCACCGGGCCGGCGGCGGTCGTCGCGCGCGCGGGGGCCGGCGTACCGGCGGGTGCGGCGGGCGGCGCCGCGCCCGCCACGGCAATGAGATTGGTCACCTGGTCGATGAGCGGCCGGAGAATGGGGGCGTCCTCCATCTTCTCCGCCAGAAAGCGGTCGATGGCCTCGAGGTCATCCCGAAACGCCTTCCGCTCGGCTTCGGGCCACTCCTCGCGGGGCAGGTTCCGGACGGTGGCCTGGACTTTTTCGTACCACCATTCCACGGCGTTTTTTCGTCCGCGCATGCGTCGGATGGGCGGGTACATCGTCTCCCAGAAATTATCCAGCAAATCACGCAGAACGCGCGCCCCGCGGGCGAGGCCGCGGAGCCGGTCCGTATTCAACTGAGCGACCGAGTAGTATCCGGCGACCAGCAGATGTTTAGACTGTCCGGCCAGGATGTCCTGGGCGAGGCGCGCGACCTGACCCCAGTCAACGCCGCTGGCGGCCGATGGCGAGTTAAGTTTGCTCACTTCCGCTTCCAGAGCGGCGTAGGCGGGCAGATCCTGCACGTCAGCGCCAGCCGGATTGCCCGGAGCAATGGGAGTGCGGCCCAAATCTTTCCAGTCGCTCATGCGATCACTTCCCGGCCGCTGCTGGGAGCGGCCAACACACCACAATCTCCGGCGGAACCGTCGTGGGCGCCCGGCGCAACATGCGGATGACGGGTTCGCCGCCGGTGATCCGATACGTCACCCGGATCCAATTGACGCCCAGGTGCCGAAGCCGGGCGGTGGCATCCGGAAAATCCTCGGCCCTGAACACCTGGCTGCCGGTCATGAATTCGGCGAGGAACTTCGAAAAACCGAATCTGCCGGCATAGGTGCGGCTCAGGGTCAGGTCGGGGAACTGAATGGTCAGCGTTGTGTCGCCGCAGCCGTCCGGCGACCACTTGAAGGCGGCGGACTGGGGGTAGTTGTAGTTTTCCAGGCAGGTTTTCGTGTCGCTGCACTGGAGGCACAGGATACAGCCGAGCGGCTTGACGGCGGCGTCGGCATTGGCGTCCATGGGCTGAGCCTCAATCTGAACGAGGTAATCAGCCTGATACTGGAACATTGCCTGACTGCCGGTATTCAGGAATCGGATCCAGTCATCCCGGAACGCGACGGAGCGGCCGGCCATCGTGCGGGGGGCGTAACCGAAGGAGTCCTGGCGGATGAACGGCCGGGCCGTGCTCTGGATGAACTTCCAAACCCGTCCCTCTTTCTCGTCGAACAGCACGCGGGGGAGTTTCTCGGTCTCCACACCGTCCAACCCGCCCATAACCTGCTCGCGCCATTGTTCCTGGAGGGCGCAACCGGTCTCCATCAGGCAGTAATCCAGGACCTGGTTCAGGGGCGCTTCGGCAAGCGGCCAGACGACGGCGGGATCGCCCTGGGTTTCCACCAGTCCGTACAAGGAGCCCAGACTGGCGTGAGCCTGATTGAACGGCGACTTGGCGCCGGGTTCCGCCGCCTGCCCGGGGGTGAAGTTCTCCGGGAAGTAGTCGGAGATCATGTGGAAGCATGTCTCTCGCGAGATGACCGCGGGGGCGATGTGCTGGAGCGCCTCAAGGTAGCCCTTCCAGCTTTTCACTTCGGTCGTCCGGCGCTCGGCCAACCGGGCCTGCTCCGGATCGATTTTCTCCTCGAATTCCCGGGAAAGTTTCTTCTCTTCCTGCTTGAGTTTCTCCACCAGTCCGCCGCCGGGCTTGGCCTGGGGTTGCTGCTCGGCCGCCAGCTTCTGGACGGCCGCGATCTCGACCACCGGCCCCACCCAGGCCGGCGGCAGCGGATCCTCCAGTTGGGTGAGTTCCTGGGCCATCCGCTGAATCAACAGGAAAAAGGGATTCTGGTCGGTGGTCATGAGAGTGGCGAGCCGCTCCCGGCCCCGGGGAGTGTGCATCCCGTCCCGGGCCGAAGCGAAGCCGGCGGCGAAGCGCGTCCAGCTCGAATAGTACTCGGTGCGGTACCACTCCCAGAATTCCTTTTTCTGCTCGGCAATCACCGACGGATCCGCCAGGACGGCGTCGATCTGCCGGATGAAGGCGTCGATGTTCCGGCGGCCGGTGGCGGTGAACGCCCCGGGGACGAACATTGCCAGGTCGTAATCCTGCTCGGGGGTCGGCCAGAAGTTGATCAGATCCACGTCGGGTGAATCGGGGATCCAGCTCTTGACCAGCCAGTGGAGGTTGCTGCCCTTGTGCCGGAGCAGGTGGAGGAGCAGGAGCTGCAACTCCTCGACCTTCTGCTCGCGTTCCAACCTGTCGGTGAACCAGTAGAGGTAGGTGTAGTAAATGTCTCCGAATTTGGCGGCGATCGCCGGCGGCAGCGTGGGGTATTCCAACTCCAGTAGATCGGTGGTGGCGCGGCGGAATTCGTCGACAACCGGGGGCGGCTTTTCGGGGGAAGGCCGTTCGCCGCGCAGGTAGTCCCGGATGAGAGTAATACGGGTCACCACGTAGCCGACGTAATCGGCCATCACCTCTTCAGGCGTGAGCGGATTCACCGCGTCGATGCGCCGACTCAGGGATTCATCCAGCGGAATCAGGAACCCGCCCCGGAAGAGGGTCACGAAATGCGCCCGCAGCCGCTCTTCCAGCCGCAGGCTCTGGTTCAGGCCGAACCGGGGCACCCACCAGTCTCGGTTGGCGGCGCGCATGTCGATGAGCTCCAGCCGCATCCGGTCCAGCATCAGCAGATTGGTCGAGGCGTCCTCGGTCAGTGCCGGCGGATCGTAGAACTCCTCTTTGAACGCGTCGATCGTCTGGACGTTGAGGTGGAAGGCCAGACTCAGCATGCCGCACAGAAAGGCCCAGAGCAGCCCCCAGGCCGCGAAGCCCAGGGTGCGGGTGAGCCGCCGCCACCGGACGAGCTCCGGCAGGGGACGGTACACATACCGGTCGGCGGGGAGCACTTCCTTGAAGATCTCCTTCAGGAAGTAGCCGTCTTCCCGCGTTCCAGCAGGCCGGGCGGCTGAATCCAGTCCCGTGCTCCGGAGAAATTCGCTGACGGGCGGTTCGCCCTGCCGGGCGCTGCTGAAGCAGATGCCGCGCAGCAGCGGGGTTTCCTGGTACGGGTTGTCGCCGAAGACCGCCCGCAGGAAGCGGTTCAAGCCGTCCGTGAGCCGGCTGAACTCCGCGGGGAACAGGAGCGCGCCGGGTTCCGCCTCGGGCGTCTGGTGCACCAGGATGAAGCGGAGCTGGCGCAGCCGCCGCCCCACCGTCGCCATGGCCTGGTCCAGGACGTCTTTCCAGCGGAGCGACTGCTGTTCGTTGATGAATCCCATGGCCTGGGTCAGGCGGTCGGGCGGCAGGTGCCGGCAGAACGGGACCATGCCGTGCACGAGATCCATCTTGGTCACCAGGACATAAATGGGGAAACGGGCGCCGACGACCCGCATGACCTGATCAATCCGCTGGCGGACATCCTCGCCGTCGGCGTGCAGCTTGGCGGAGTCTTCGGCCAGCAGGCGATCGGCGGCGATGGCCACCACCAGGCCGTTGAGCGGCTCGCGCCGCCGGTACTGGGCCAGCAGGGTCAGAAATTTTTCCCACTCCTCGCGGTCGGGGCCCGGATCCACCGGAATCGTGTAGCGGCCGGCGGTGTCCAGGACGACGGCCTGGTCGAAGAACCACCACTCGCAGTTGCGAGTCGCCGCCAGACCGGCGGTGCGGACGGTTTCGGCGAGCGGCGTGCTCAAGGAAGCGTTCTTGATGGCCGAGGTCTTGCCGGCGCCCGATTCGCCGATCACCAAGAACCAGGGCAGCACGTATAGCGGATTACCCCGCTTGCGCAGCTTGGACGTGCGCAGCCGCTCCACGGACTCCTGCCATTTGGTTTGCAGGTCTTGAAGCTGTTCGCGCTCGTGAAGCGGGGCGGCCTGGATGGCGGCCGTGTCCTGGGCGATCACCCGCCGGACGAATTCGCGCTCCCGCTTGCGCATGAAATATTTCCGGATGTACAGGATGGCCACCCATACACCGACCACGCCCAGGAAGATCGCGACGCCGAACCACCAGGGCCATTGCCGCCAGACCACCAACAGGGCGATCGCGCCGGCCAGAATGGCCAGCAGGAAGACATACAGGATGATCTTCAGAAACTTGCGCACAATTCCACTCATCCGGCGGGAGACGTGCCCGCTAAAACACGCTGCTGAAATAATTGAAAATCATGTTGTTCAGCAGTTTATCATACAGGATATACAGGGCGACAAAGATGATCACCGGTGCGGCGCACAGGAGCGCGTAGCACAGGAACGCCAGCGGAAAGCGTCCTTTCTTCCGTTTGGGCGGCGCGGTCGGCCGCGCCTCGGGAAAGAGCTGGGCGGGCAGAGGCAGATCCGCGTCGCCCGCCACCAGGCGCAGGTTTTCGCGGCGGATGTCCGCCAGCCGGGCTTGATCGGCGGGTAAAAAGTAACGTCCCTTGAAGCCGAGTGCGAGACAGTAATCATAGACCTCGCGCACGTCCCGTGATTCGGGCGGCAACCGGTCCAGTTGGTCGAAAAACCCTTCGCCCGCCAGGGTGGTGTGGAACAGGGCGCGCTGCAGTTGGGCCAGTTGCCACTTGTCCCGGTCGGGCCAGTCTGAGCAGAGTACGGTTTCGTCCACCCACGCGCTGACCGCGTAGAGAGCGGCCTGCCATGGGGCGTCCGGCACTCCGGCGGCCTGGCGGGATTGTTCGGCGCGGTCGATCAACCGGTGGAACTGGCGCTCAAGATCAGCCTGGCTGGCCGGCCGCGACTCGGGGCTCCGCGCGAAATAGAGCGTGTAGGTGAACAGCTCGAGGAAATACTCCACCAGCCCGTCTTCGGCCGGAGCGGCCGGGGGTTGATGAGACTCCGAATTGAGGTCCAGCCGGTTGAGAGTTTGCTTCATACACCTACTTGCGCACGACGATCAGTTCCGCTTTGGTGTCCGCGGGCGCGTTGTCCCAATACAGGCAAAAGTTCTGCCGCTTCATGATCTCCAGCCAGTGGCCGTGGGCCTGGTCCAGCCGGAAGTAAAGTGATCCCGGTCGCTTGGGCAGGCCCGGGGGTGGCATCTCGTTGTACTGCATCGGCAGGCCGGGCAGCGCCCGGGCCAGGAGCGTGGGCAGCGCCTCGATGCTGCCGGACTTGGCCAGGTTGCGTAACGCGTCGAGCGAGCGCTGTCGGTCTTCGGCGGTCCGCACCACCAGATAGAACACGTTCCGGCTGTCGAACAGGGTGGCGGGGATGACGCCGCGAAACCATTCGCCCTCACGGACCAGATCGATGATGCCTTCGGGCCCCACCAGGATGGCGTTGAGAAGCTCCTCGATCAGCGTCTGCGCTTCCTCGAAGCATGGACCGGGATGTTCGTGGTCGTAATCCGGAAGCAGGACGCGGCCGTCCGGCAGCCGGCCCAGGGCGTTGACCCGGTCGGAAAACGTGCTCAGCTCGCCCACCAGTTGCCGGAGCAGGCCGTAGAACGTCCATGGGTGCACGGTGGACGTCTCGGTGAGATGGTGAAGCGACGGCAGGTAACGGTTCAGGGAGCGGAGCGCGAGCAGGAAGACCGTGTAACCGCCTTCAAATTCTGCCGTCTGGGCCTCCCGCGGCATCTTGTATTCTTCCAGACTCCGCGTGCGCGCCGCGACCAGCTCCCGGATGTTCTTGGCGATCTGCAACAGCACCGGCGCGGCGTTGAGCACCACCGCGGGCGGCGCGAAGCGTTCCGACAGGTGCACGCCGCTCCGGTCGCTGACCAGCTCCGCCACCGGCAGCAGGTGGTAATCACCGACGCTGGGGACTTCCGACTCCCAGAATATCTTCAGGGCGTACTGCATCAGCCGCACGTGGGCCGTGGGACCGCTGTGGTGCATGTCCTTGATTTCTTGGGGGACGATGTGGCAGGCGAGGCGGGTATTGACCTTGCCGATGTCACCTTCCTGTTCGAGCACCGTCACGTTTTCTTCGGAAGACTCCCACTTGCGTAGGCCCAGGTAAACCTTGAACGGACGCTCGGTATCGGTCCAGGCCGCCTTGAAAGAGCGCGCCTGGATCACGCCGTTGCCCGGCAGCGTCACCCAGGTTCCGTCCTGGAAGACGAACGAGCCCTCGGCCAGATCGAACGCCTGATTCAGCAGCAGGGGTTCGTCCACGCGCCACGACGCGGCGCCCCAGGCGTACGGCTGGACGAATTGCCGGAACGGCTCCAGGAGGGAGTGGAAATAGCGCTCCTGCAACTGGAAGTGGTGCGGCTGAAGAAAGAGACCCTGGTGCCAGAAAATGGGTTTGTTCGCTTGCATGGGCTCACTCCAACTCGTCGTATGGGTCGATTTCCTGCGGGGCCCGCGGACCCAGGAACAGGTGGACGCTGAGATGATCCACCCGGGCGGAGGTTTTCCGAAAGATCTTCCCGTGGTGCTCGATCAGGACCGGAATGTTCAGCAGGCGGGTGACCACGCCGGGCGTCAACTGGTAGTAGCCCGCCACGACACCCACCCATTGGGCGTTTTTCGCCCGCGCCAGGGTGAGAGTGTTCCGTTCGCCGGGCTGGATGAAAAACCGGTTAGCCGCGGCAACGGTCGCGTCATACGGCTGGGCTTGCAACAGTTTCTGCAGGCCGTCGGAAGACTGAGCCAAATGATTGAAACTGTTGATATCCGTCAACTGATAGATCGCCAGCACGGTGGCGTGGGCGCTGCCGTCGTAGGTGTTGAGCATCGGGTCGGCGAGGTAGGTGAGCTGGATGGCTTTGGGTTCGAACCGCCAGTCGGGCGCCGGCGGAGGCGTGACGTTCTTTTTGCAGGCGCACACGCACAACACGAGAAGCAGACCCAATCCGGCGAGTCTTTGGTGGACAACGACGCGAGCGATCACAGAATATCCTTGAGTTAAATGTATATACGGATTAACTTTAAATCAACACACCCTATTCTGCAATACTATTTTCTAATCGATCAGCGGCTTGAATTTGAACTCCGAGCCGGGCGTGAGACGGACGCGCTCCTGAGTGTATCCCCGAAGCAGGCGAAGAAGCGGCTTGACTTCATCCGGATAGGGCAGCATCCGGTCGAATAGAAACTGATGGTTTGAAATGATCTGACCCCGCTCGTACAGGCGTCGGTAGAATACGCGGTTGGCGTCCTCATCGAGGCTCAGGGACGAACCCTTGAGGGATACGCCGGCAAAGAGTCCCTTGCTCAGGCAGTACGCGAGCACTTCGGATCGCAGATGGAAATCCGTGCCCGCTTCGGCATAGCGGCCCAGGGGGCCCACGGCCAGGCCGGCATCCACCCCCAGCGTGAACTTGTTACGCAGGATCGCCTCCAGCCCCTGGCGGCGGTTGATGACCAGCACGAGGTCGACGAACTGCCCGCCGGCCTGGAAGCCGATGTCGCCGCCGCGGAGCTGCACGAAACACGGGTTGCTCCAGCGGCCGTCCGGCGAGTGATGGATCAGCACGCCCCGGCCGTAGTTGCCACCGATGAAGAACGCCGCCTTGGTCATGCGGGGGATGATGACCAGCCCGTCGCAATGGTCCAGCAGGCCGGTAGGGATGCCGCTCTCCTTGATGGTGACGACATGCTGCATGACGCGGGTGGCGTGGTTGACGCGGTTGACGATCTTCGGCCGGTCCGCCGCAGCCCAGGCGGCCGTGATGGCCGTCCACACCAGGAGGAGCGAGCCCAGCCAGCGGCCGGTGCGGATTCCATGGCGACGATCTGCGAATGAAGGAGTCATGGCGGACATTATAGCCGCTGGACCCCGGCGAGGGCAACGATTCCCGGGGCATGGCCCGGTGGTTGACGGCGATTTACTTTTTTGCGGTTGCGGGCCGCCAGGCCGCCGGTTCGAATTTCAGGCTCTGCCAGGCGGCATCATCAAAACGCACCGCATAGGCGTATTCACTGTTGCGGACGATCCGCTGCCCGTCGGCCGCGGAGCCGAACAGCAGCGTGATGCCGGCTTTGTTCTCCACGTCGAGGATGGCGCGCGCGGCGGGCGGGGTCAGTCCGAGCCGGGCGGGATCGGGGGCGTCCACGAACGCCGTCGCTTTCAGGTCCCGCAGGCGGCCGAGGAACTCGTCCACCCGGGCGCCGTCGAGAGGCGCATCCCCCCCCTTCCGCTTCCAGGTCCACCCGCCGTCCTTGTTCTTGGCGAGCACGGTCTTGACGTCTCCGGTTTCCCAGGTGACGCCTTTCACCTCGAACGGGTAAAAGCGCGCCACATCGTGACTGCGCAGCGTGTTCAGCGGCTTGTCCAGAGCGGTGACGGCGGTCTGGGGCAGGGTGAAGTAATCGGCTCGGGTGACATTCAACGCCAGCACCTGGCCTGGGTTGGACGGGAAGGGGTTGGCCGCGCCGATTTCGAGTACCTGTGGCTCACCTTTGTCCAGCGTGACGGCGACGCGGTATCGGACCGGGCCGAAGGCCTTTTTCAGCCCGGCCGGTTCGGCACCATCGAGGTGGTCCTGCACGCGCAGCTCGCTGCAGTGGCGCAATATGGTCTCGAGCTCGTTGTCGTCGGCGGGTCCGCCGACAGGCGCCTCGATGAACCAGTTCCAGTCCTTCTTGCGGAGTTGGATTGCCCCGGCGGGCCGATCCAGATGGAGGGATGTGGCGGCGTACATGTCGAACTTCATGGCCGCGGCCTCGCGCAAGCGGTCGAGATCGGCGGTGAACTTGTCGCGGGAGTGGCCCGACACCAGGTAGACCTTCGGGTCATTGCCGCGCCGGGCGAAATACGATCCGCCGGAGAAATTCGGCGCGCCCAGTTCCAGCTTGTGCACCGCGCCTTTTTCCACCTCGAAGGTGATCACCAGCTCGGGATTGCTCAGTCCATATTGAGCGGGATTTGCGGGACGCTCCTCCACCACCCGTTCATAGTCGAAGGCGGAGAGCGCCAATGCCAACCCGTTCCATTCCTCCTTGTTCCCTTCGGCCGGAACCGGCTGTTCAATGGTCCATTTTTTGTCTCCACGGACGGCGGCGACGGCCTCGCCGTCCCGGACCAGGGTGATGCGGCTAATTTTGCCCTCTTCCACCTTGAACAGCCGCTTGTTATCGCCGGCCTCGTCGGACTTGGCGCCGTTCTTGTCAATGAGCAGGACGACGGCCAGCAGCAAGGCGCAGAGGACAATCAGGACGAGCGTACCCTTGAACTTCATCGCTTCCTTCTCCGGATGACGCGCACCACGACGCCGATCACCAGGGGGATCAGCGGCAGCAGCACCACGGAGAAATAGAACATCATCTTTTCGTGCGCCGCAGTGAGCATGACCCGCTTGTCTGCGGGGTTCTTGGGGCGGATCGAGATGAGGTTCTCGTCCACCGAGAGCCAGTTGACGCAGTTGAGGAAAATGTCGCCGTTGAACTGGGTGCCGAAGTAGGCGTTGGCGGCGAACTCGGAGTCGCCGATGGCGACCAGGCGAGAGACCTTTTTATCGGCGTCGGCCGCGTCGCCGGTCTTGAATTCACGCTCCGCCGCCAGCCCGATGGTCACCGGGCCGCGGGTGTCCAGCCCTTCGTTGAACTCGGCCTGGCCGGTTTTGTCCAGGGCCGAGAAATCGGTTTCCGCCCAGCTCTCCTGATCGGTCTCGAGCACTTGCCGGACCGTGACGCCGGCGGGTGCGGGAACGATTTCCGCCAGGGACCGGACGAGGGGGAACACGGACATTCCGCGCATGCCCCGGGTGATGGGGTGGTCCGGATAGTGCGTCACCAGTGGAATGCCCGGGCTCGAGCCGAGCAAGCGGTTGATGTTGCTGGTGTCCAGCACCAGGTCGTTGCGCGGCTGAATCCCCCACTCCGCCAGCAGCGGTTCCAAAGTCGCCGCCATGGGATCAATGAGCACCAGCAGCGCCCCGCCCTTCCGGGCGTAGTCCCGGATCCAGTCGAGCTCCTGCGGGAACGGTTCTTTCTGGGCGCCGGCGACGACGAGCACGGTGCAGTCCTCGGGCACGCCCTGCTTCTGCACCAGATTGACGCCGACCACCTCGTAGCCGTCCTTCTTGAGCGCTTCGGCCAGGATGGTGTAGCCGCGCTCCTGGGCGTCGGCGATGGATTTTTCGCCGTGGCCCTCGACAAAATAGACTTTCCGGGTACGGCTCTGGGTGAGCTTCAGGATGGCCGAGGTCAGTTTGGCCTCGTCGGCGGCTTCCACGAGTTCGAACCGTTCGCCGCTTTCCAGCACGATGGTGTTGTAGCTGCGGACGCCGTATTTCTGGGCCTTGTCCAGGTTGCGGTCGGGATCGAGCACCTGCCACCGCAGCTTGTCCGTGGCCGACTGGTACTCCTTCAGGAGGTCGGTGACC
>CALAMB010000327.1 GCA_937925645.1 uncultured Acidobacteriota bacterium | reverse complement strand
CGGCCCCCGGCCCGCCGGTCCCCGGCCCCAGGGGCCGCGGTTCGGCTTCGGCCCGACCGGATTCGGTCCCCAGTAAAGAAACGCGCCAGCCGGCGCCCCGCTTCCACAATCGTCGCCTCGTCGCTGAATCCGAACGAAATCCGCAGGTGGTGCTCGCCCGACGCGCCGAACGCCGCGCCGGGGATCGCCATCACCCCGGCTTCGCGCACCATCCGCGCGGCCAGTTGCCGGGATGGCTCCGGGTGCTGATACGGCAGCAGCGTGAACAGGGCGCCCGCCGGCTCCCGCCACGCCAGCGCCGGAATGCCGCGGACGACTGCCGCCAGGCGCCGCACCCGGCCGCGCAGCTCGCGACAATACGCGGCCGGGTAGTCGGGACAGCGCCGGAGACATTCCGCCGCCAGCGCCTGGCCGGCCACCGGCGCACAGATCACCGTTGTGTCCTGCGCCTTCATCATCTGCTCCACCACCGGCGGCGGGGCGATGAGGTAACCGACACGCCAACCGGTCATCCCAAACAGCTTCGAGAAACTGCCCAGAACGATCGTGTGCTCCCGCCCGCCCGCGAACCGGTACGGATGGCCAGCCGGCTCCTCGCCGAACGCGATCAGGTTGTACACCTCGTCGTAGAACAGGGTGACGCCGCACCGGACGCACGCGGCCACCACGCCGCCGATGTCCGCCGCGCCGAACACCGCCCCGGTGGGGTTGTTCGGATTGACGCAGACGACGCCGGCCGCGCCGGCCGCCAGCCGCGGCGCCAGTCCTTCCAGATCGAGGACGTAGCGATCGTCCCGCACAACCAGCGGCCACTCCACGCCGGTCATGCCCAACAGTTGCAGCGCCATGAGGTGGTTGAAATAGTAGGGCGCGCCCAGCACCACCCGCTCCCCCGGCTGCACCGTGGCCATCAGGGCCAGGACGAAGCCGTGGTTGGCGCCGGCGGTGATGAGAATCTCCCGCTCGGGGTCCAGCCGGACGCCGAGACGGCGGCGGTAATCGTCCGCCAGCGCCGCCCGCAGTTCGGGCAGGCCCTGGTCGGGACCGTACCGGTGGAGCGCCGGATCGGCCAGCCGGTCGGCCAGCGCCGCAAGGCACTCCGGCGGCGGCATCATGTCGGGGATGCCCTGGCCCAGATTGATGAGCGGCTGCCGCGGCCGGCGGTACTCCCGGGCGACCGCGTAGATGTCCACAATGGGCGGCGGGTACGTGGCCTGAATCCATTCGGCGATCCGCATGAGGTGCGCGCCTCCGGGTAATGCTATCTTATTTCACCACAACCGCCGGCAGATTCAAGTTCCCATTTGAATCCCGATGTGGTGAAATGATTCCGTCAGCGCCCGTGCAACCATCCGCCCGTCCCCGTTCGTCTCAAGGGTTGCGATGAACGCGATGCCGGCGCTCAACTCAACCGTGAGTCTGGTGATGGAATCCTTCCCGCGGCCCGTGCCCGACCGGTCCGAGGACATGAACCTGGTGGACAGGATCGTCCGCGGCGAGGAGGGCGCCTTCGCCGAGCTGCTCGACCGGTACGGTCGGCGGATCTTCAACCTGGCCCGGCGCATGTGCGGCAATGCGACCACCGCCGAGGACCTCACCCAGGAGGTGTTCCTGTTGCTGCTGCGCAAGATCCGGCAGTACGACGGGCGGGCCGCGCTGGCCACCTGGATCCACCGCGTGGCCGTCAACCGGATCATCTCGGAGTTCCGCCGGCAGCCGCCGGTCGCCGAGGCGGCCGACGACGACGCGGCGCCATTCCGCGGCGTCTCGACGGCGCCGGGACTGCACCGCCGGCTGGACCTCGAGGCGGCCATCGGGCAGCTGCCGCCCGGCTACCGGGCGGTGCTCCTGATGCACGACGTCGAGGGGCTCCGCCACCAGGAGATCGCCGACATCCTGGACATTTCGGTGGGCACCTCCAAATCCCAGCTGCATCACGCCCGGATGCAGATGCGCGCCCTGCTGCAAGGAGAAACGCCATGAGATCCGACGATCGCCACCCGTGCGCCGAGACCGAATCCAGACTGTCCCTCTGGGTGGACGGCGACCTGCCGCCCGAAGACGCCGCCGCCGTGCGGGCGCATCTGGCGGCGTGCGCCTCCTGCGCGGCCCTGGCGGCCGAGCTCGGCGCCCTGCGGGACCAACTGGCCCGGTTGCCGGCCCAGGCGCTCCCGCCCGGTCTGGCCGGCCGCATCCGGCGGCAGGCCGAGGCCGAGCGGCTGCTTCGCCGCGACCGCCGCCGGCTGCCCGGCCGCCCGGTCTGGGCCGCCGCCGCCGCGCTGATCCTCCTGGCCGCCGGACTGACGTGGCAGGCGCTCCCACCGGGCGCGGCCCCCGCGCCGGACCGCGCGGGACAGACCGCCGGACACGCTCTGGCCGACGCCCGGCACGAATACCAGTACGCCCTGGTGTTCCTCGAGGCGCATGCCGCAGGGCTGCTCCCGCTGGCGCCCGACGAACTCCGGCAACCCATCCAGGCGGAGATGGCGCAGCTTGACCAGCTGATCGAGAACCAGGAGCGGGCCATCGCGGGCGGTCTCGCCACGACACAAACCTGGGAATCGCTCATGGACGTCTACCAGTGCAAGGTGGAACTGCTCGCTCTCTTCCTCAGCACCGACGCGGGTTGACGGCATTTCCGGCTTGACAAGGATCGGTCCGCTAACGTATAAGTGGGCGACTTCCTGTTTTTGAGTTGTGCGGATGCCTTTATTAACCATTCAACCCCAGCCGATTCTGCACGTCTTTTTCTCCCGGCACTCCCGTTCAGGCAACCGCGGCCAGACCATGCGCGGAGGCGCCTGCTGACATGCACCGCGAGCCCATCCCATGGGACCGGTCGGATAGTTCCTGCGACGGATTCGAAACCGAAGATTTCCAGTCGTTGCTGGACAGTTTCGAACAGGCGCAGGCCGAACTGCGGCCCGGCAACCTCGTGAGCGGATCGGTGCTGTCCGTCAAGGACAATTTCGTCTACGTCAACATCGACTACAAATCCGAAGGGAAGATTCCGCTGGAGCAGATCCAGCACGAGCCGTGCTTCGACGCCATCGCCCCGGGCCTGCTGATCGAGGCGGTGGTGGAGAGCACCGAGGACGCCGACGGCTACATTCTCCTGTCTTACGAGAAAGCCGGCCAGAACAAGATCTACGAGGACATCGAGAGATGTTATCTCGCCCGCCGGACGATCCGCGGCCGGGTGGTCGACGTGGTCAAGGGCGGCCTGATGGTGGACGTCGGCGTCCGCGCCTTCCTGCCCGGATCGCAGATTGAATTGCATCCGGTCCGGGACCTGCACCGGCTGGTGGGACAGGAGTTCGAGCTGGCGGTGATCCAGTTCAACCGGGCGCGCCGCAACATCGTCGTGTCGCGGCGGGCCCTGCTGGAGGACCGTCAGCAGCGCCTCCGCCAGGAGATCCTGGCCAAGCTGTGCCCCGGCCAGATCCTCGAAGGCGCGGTCAAGAACATCACCGAGTACGGCGTGTTCCTCAACCTGGGCGGACTCGACGGCCTGCTGCACAAGACCGACATCTCCTGGGGCCGGGTGCGGCATCCGGCGGACCATTTCCAGTTGGGCCAGCGGATCCGGGTGATGGTTCTCCACCACGATCCCGACAGCGACAAGGTGAGTCTCGGGTACAAGCAGCTCGAACCCGACCCGTGGATGACGGCGGCCGAGCGCATCCCGCCGGGCACCGTCGTGACCGGGCGCGTGCAGAGTTACGCCCCGTATGGCCTGTTCGTGGAGGTGGAGCATGGCATCGAGGGACTGCTCCACCGGAGCGAGATATCCTGGAATCCTTTCGACCTGTCGTACCGCGAACGCTACCGGCCGGGTGATCGGATCCAGCTCCAGATCCTCAGTCTCGACGTCCAGGCCCGCCGTCTCTCGCTGAGCATCAAGCGGATGCTGCCCAACCCGTGGGAACAGTTCCAACCGCACTGCCAGCCCGGTGACTGCCTGGAGGTCTGCGTGTGCGCGATGGACGGCTACGGTCTCCTCGTGGAGGCGGCGCCCCAGGTGGTCGGCCGGATTCACAAGTCGGACCTGAGCTGGAGCCGGCAGCCGCTTGATCCGGCGCGCGCCGTCGGCAGCCGGCTCCAGGCGGTCGTGCTGGAGTTCAACCCGGCCGCCCAGAAGCTCATCCTCGGCCTCAAGCAGCTTGAGGAGAACGCGTGGGAAAAGTTCTTCGACCGACACCAGCCCGGCGACCTGGTGCAGGGCGTGGTGACGCGCATCGTGGATTTCGGCGCGTTCATCCGGCTCCGCGAGGGAATCGAGGGGCTCTGCCACATCAGCGAATTTCCCGAGGGCTCTCCGCCCGAATCCACCGCGCTCGCCCGGGTGGGCCAGCCGGTCTGCGTGCGTCTCCTCAAAGTCAATGCCGCCGACCGGCGGATCAGCTTCAGCGCCCGCCAGATCCCCAGCGATGCGCTCGCCGCGCATACCGCGACCAGCCCCTTTTCCTGATCCCGCCGACCTGCTCCGGCGACGAAAAATATGGACAAAACCACCTTTTTCTGTTAGGTTTATCCCACATTACATTATGTATCCACCGGGAGGTCTTCATGACTAAAGCGGAACTCGTCAACCGTCTGGTCCAAAAATCCAGCCTCACCAAGCACGATGCCAGCGTGGTGGTTCAAACCGTGCTGGACAGCATCATCAATTCCCTTCAGGACGGCGAGAAAGTGGAGTTGCGCGGTTTCGGCAGTTTCAAGATCCGGGTGCGCGGTCCCCGCAAGGGACGCAACCCCAAGACGGGCGAGACCGTTGACGTTCCCGGCAAGAAGATCCCCTATTTCAAGCCCGGCAAGGAACTGCGGGATTTGATCAACTCGTGACGCATGGATTTTCTCTGGACCCCCTGGCGCTACGCCTATATCGCCGGCTTACAGCACAACACGGATGAAGAGTGTGTCTTCTGCCGCCTGGCCCGGCTCCCGGCGGAGGAGGAATATGTGCTCAGCCGGGGGGAGCACGGCTACGTGGTGCTGAACCGGTTCCCGTACACTTCGGGCCACAGCATGGTCGTGCCGTACCGGCATTTCGCCGCATTCCACGAGATGCGCCCCGAGGAGACGCTGGAGCTCATCGCCTCGGCCCAGCGACTGCAGCGGGCCATCCAGTCCGCCTACAGTCCGGAAGGATTCAATATCGGCTGGAACCAGGGGAAGTGCGCGGGCGCCGGGGTAGCCGGCCACCTGCACCTCCACCTGATTCCGCGGTGGGTGGGGGATTCCAACCTTGTATCGGTGATGGGCGAAACCCGCGTCCTCCCCGAGGACCTGGACACCACGTTCGCCCGGCTCAAGGCCGCCCTGAACGATTGACCGCCGCCCGCGGGCGCGCTAGCGATAGAACCGCGTGATCAGGCCTTCCTTCAGGCTGTTGGAGATGCACTTCCGACCCAGCCAGATGCCGGTCACGCCCTTGGCCAGCACCGGATTCTGGAGACGGCCCAGTTCGGCCTGGTTGTGGTGAGCGGTGATGGTGCCGTCGGCGCCGATGGTGATGACCAGCCGGTCGTTCTCCCTGGCCGTGTTTTTGAACCAGCCGATAAACCGGCGGGCGTCGGCCGCCACCGTCGCATTGCCCTTCATCTCCGGCAGGTTATCCTCGATTCCCTCGCTGAACGCATCCCGGATCTTGTCCGCCTCCACCTCCCGCACGAACTGGAGCTCGAACTGCCGGACGTAGGCATCGCGCATCAGGCTGTCGAAGAACGCGGGGGTCTCCTGCAGGCGCTTGATGGTGGGCGCCTGCTTCTGCCACCCGGGACGGACCTTCTGGCGGTAGGCCTCCTCGACGTAGAAGCCCAGCGCGTACACCTTGATCACCAGCTTGGTGCGGACGCCGGTGCCGGCGCAGGCGACCTCGACTTCCCCGGCTGCGGTGGCCACCCGGCGCACGGCCGGAAAACTCTTACCGGTTGACGCCTCGGTCACGGCGACATCGGCGCCCCAGATCGCGGCCGCGGTCAGGGCCAGCCACAGGCTGCTCAGCAGGATTCTCCTCATGCGACCCACTCCTTGCAAGGCGTTGCGGACGTGGTCCCATCATACGCATCCGTGCCCGGCTTGGCAACAGGCAGTCGCGCGCCCCGCCATCCGCCGGATACGGGGTTGGTGCCGGCCGGGGCCTGTGATATAGTGCGGGCGAGGCGGCTCACAACGATGCGCTATCTCGTCTTGTCGGACATTCACAGCAACCTGGAGGCGCTGGCGGCCGTCCTGGCTCACGTGCCCGACTATGACCGCCTGCTGTGTTTGGGCGATCTCATCGGCTACGCCGCCACTCCGAACGAGGTGGTCCAGCGCCTGCGGCGGCTCAAGCCCGCGGCCATCATCCGCGGCAATCACGACAAGGTGTGCTCCGGCGTGGAGAGCGGCGACAACTTCAACGCCAACGCCCTGCTGAGCGCCATCTGGACGAAAGAGCAACTCCGTCCCCGCAACCTGGAGTACGTGCGCGCCCTGCCCGCCGGTCCGCTGAAGGTGGATTCCCTGATCACCATCTGCCACGGCTCGCCCATGGACGAGGACTACTACATTCTCTACGAGAACGACGCCTACCTGAGCTTCCAGTGCTTCGATACCACCCTGTGCCTGTTCGGGCACACCCACGTGCCCGGCCTGTTCGTCCTGGAGGAGAGCGACTCCTCGTTCTACTACTTCATCCCGCGCGACCGCTTCGAGGCCAAGCTCGACTTGAGTGGCAAGACGCGCTACCTGATCAACCCGGGTTCCGTCGGCCAGCCGCGGGACTACGACCCGCGCGCCTCCTGCGTGGTGCTGGACACGGATCGGGCCGTCATTTCGTTCCACAAGATCCCCTACGACATCGACAAGACCATCCGGCGGATCCAACTCTCGGGCCTGCCCGGCTTTCTGGCCGACCGTCTCCTGAGCGGCGTCTGAAACGGGACGAAACGGACCCGCCGCATTCATCTTTTTTCGGGGAAGGATCATCCAAACGGATTGCCGGAACTCTTTGCCGCAGGATGCCAACATGACCGACCCATCGATCCGCATGGCGCGCCTCTCCGAGCTCCTGTTCGAGGAACTGGAGGGCGTCATCCCCTTCGAGATGGACGACCCGCGGCTGATCGGCTGCCGCGTCACCCGCATTCGGCTCGCGCCGGACATGAACACGTGCCGCGTGTACGTGCTCGACGACGGCCCGCCGGAGGAGCGCCCCGACGTGCTGCGCGCCCTGGAGCACGCCGCGCCGTTCATCCGCTCTCAGGCCGCGGCGAGCCTGGGGCTGAAACACACGCCCAAATTCATTTTCTTCTACGATGACGCCGAGGAGAAGGCGGAGCGCGTGGATGCGATCATCCGCAACCTGGAGCACCACTCCGATCCGGAGCACCAGTCGGATGGCGCCGCCGGCCGCCCGTCCGCCGAGGACCCCGCCGATGAATAAAACCGTGAAACGCGCCCTGCTGATCGTGGCCGCGCTGGCCGGCCTGGCCGTGCTTGCCGTGGGCGCGGCGCTCCTCTTCATGCCGCGGCCGGCCGACCTGTTGAGCCCGATCCTGGATGCGCCCGACCCGGCCGAGCTGAAACCGCCGCCGCCCCGGCGGGTGGAAAACGTGGAGCAACTCGCGCAGTCCCTGCGCGGCGCCGACACGGCGCCGCCCGCCGCGGCCCCCGCCACACCGGACGCCGCGGCCGCGACGCCCGCCGCGCCGGTTGCCGGCGCGACAACCTGGCGGCTGACCGAACTGGAGATCAACGAGCAGCTCCAGTACGAGCTCGAGCGCCAGAACCTGCCGGCCCGCGGACTGGAAAGCGCGGTGGCCCGCCTGACGCCGGGCCGGGTGGACCTGGTCTGCCGCATCAACGGCCAGGCGGTCCACGACCACCTGCCCGCGGACAAACGCGACGCGTTCCCCGACCTCCTGAAGACCACCGGAACGCTCCGGGTCCGGCTGGTCCCCAACCGCGACATCATCAACCGCTGCTTCGTTCAGGTTGAATCCATCCAGATGGGCCGGCTTCCCGTGCCGCCCGCCCTGGTGATTCCCTTCCTCCGGAAAAGCCTGCCCGGCGTCGACTATGACTCCGACTACGGCTTCCGTCTCCCGGAGCGGTTGCAGCAGATCGAGATCGGCGACCGGACGGCGGCCGTCACCCTCAAGCCGTAGGCCGCAACTGCCCGTTTCGTCAAATCCTCCGCCGGCACTCGGTTCGGACGGTGTCCGTCCGGAAATTCGATTGATCTTCACACCCGGTTGCATTACACTGGCCCAGTTTAACAGCCCATTTCATCCACTCCACCAAGGAGAAGCGTATGGCCGATCAGAAGCACGTCCCCTACGTTCCCGTAACGACGGACATGAAGGAGTTCACCCTTCGCGCCATGGCCATCGGTCTGCCGCTGGCGGTGATCCTCGGCGCCGCCAACGCCTACCTCGGCCTGAAGGCCGGCATGACCATCGCCGCGACCTATCCGGCCGCCGTCATCGGCATGGCCTTGCTGAAGCTGTTCAAGGGCAGCATTCTCGAGGAGAACATCACCCGGACGGTCGGCTCCATCGGCGAGTCGGTCGCGGCCGGGGCGATCTTCACGATCCCGGCGTTCATGATCGCCGGCGTGTGGGAAGGGGACTTCATGAGCCTGTCCCACTACCTCGAGGCGACCGCCATCATGCTGGTGGGCGGTTTCATCGGCATCCTGTTCGTGACCATCCTGCGGCGGGTCATGGTGGAGGACAAGGAGCTGCCGTTCCCCGAGTCGGTGGCCGCCTCCGAGATTCACAAGGCCGGTCGCGGCGCCAAGGGCGGCGGAGCCAAGTTCCTCTTCACCGCCATGGGCATCGGCGCCGCCATCCAGTTCTTCAAGGAGTTCAAGCTGTTCGCCTCCAAGGGCGAGGCCTTCATCGCCTTCAAGGACAAGCTGCTGGGCATCAACTCCGCCAGCGGCGCCCAGGCCGGCGGCGGCGCGCTCATCTCGACCCCCGGCGTGTCGCCGGCTTACATCGGCGTCGGCTACATCATCGGTCCGCAGCTGGCCGCGCTGAACTTCAGCGGCGGCCTGCTGGCCTGGGGCCTGTTCGTGCCGCTATTGCTCTACTTTATGGGCCCCTCCCTGTGGACCCAGGTGAGTGACGCGCTGGTGAAGAACCCGGAAGCGATCAAGGACCTGCTGGACCAGAAGTACTGGAACGCTTTCCTCGCCGATCCCAACCCGGCGCACTGGGCGGAGCAGATCTGGATCGCCCTCGCCAACAGCGTCTGGTCCAAGGTCGTCCGGCCCATCGCCATCGGCGGCATGCTCATGAGCGCCGCCTTCACCCTGTACCGCATGCGCAACAGTCTGGCCGCTGGTCTGGGGCGCGCCATCCGCGACGTGCGCAAGGCGGCCACCGGCGGCGTCGCCGAGGATCGGACCGAGAAGGACATGCCCTTCAAGTGGGTCTTCATCGGCATCATCCTCGCCTCCGTCGCCACGTTCTTCATCTACTACTACTTCAGCGGTCACGTCGGCGCGGCCCTGGTGGCCACCATCGTCATGGTGATCGCCGGCTTCTTCTTCGCCGCGGTCTCCGGCTACCTGGTGGGGCTCATCGGCTCCAGCAACAACCCGATCAGCGGCCTGACCCTGTCCACGCTCATCGTCGCCGCACTGCTCATGGTGGCGCTCGGCGTCAGCGGTGAACCCGGCGTGGCGGCCGTGCTCGGTGTCGCCGCGGTGATCTGCGTCGCCGCCGCCGTGGCCGGTGAAATGCTGCAGGACTTGAAAGTCGGCCACATCCTGGGCGGCACGCCGTGGAAGATGCAGGTGGGTGATTTCTTCGGCGTGATCCTCTCCGCCGGCGTCATGTTCATCCCGCTCTGGATCCTCCACCAGGGCGACATCACCCGGGGCGGCACGGGCCTGGGCGGGGCCAACTATCCCGCACCCCAGGCCAGCCTGATGGCCATCCTGTCGCAGGGCATCGTCGGCGGCGACATGGCCTGGCCCCTCATCATCGTCGGCATCCTCATGGCCGTCGGGTTCATCCTGCTGCGGGTCAAGAGCCCGATGCTGGTGTGTGTCGGCATGTACCTGCCGCTGGAGACCACCTTCGCCATCTTCCTCGGCGGCCTGATCCGCGGGATCGCCGACAAGGTCGTGGCCCGCAAGAAGCTCAACGAAGCCCAGTCGGCCCGGGTGGAGAACACCGGCGTGCTGCTGGCGTCGGGCCTGATCGCCGGCGAGGCGCTCATCGGCCTGTTCTTCGCTTTCCTGGCGGTCATGGAGATCAACGTGCCCTTCATCTTCGAGCAATCCGGCTCCATGCTCCAGTTCCTGCCCACCCTGCTGGTGTTCCTGTTCGTGGGCTGGTACCTGGTGAAGGTCCCGGTGGGCAACGCCGGCAGCCCCGATGAGCCGGCGCCGCCGCGGGTGATGTAGCCGCTGTTTCCCTGTCGATCCGATCCGGGCGGGACGCGTGTCCCGCCCGTTTTTTTTCGCCGGTCGGCCGCCCATTCCCTTTGAGTTCCCGGCGGCTTTGTGGTGAAATGGCGCGTTGGCGAAATTACCCAGAGACGGGCAGGACACGATGGCCAAGAAACGCACGCACGCCGAATTCAATCTCATGGAGCTGGTGCCGCTGCGGCGGCTGGGGCATATCAATCTGGAGGGGGAGCTGGTGGCCCTCGAGGTGCCCCGCTTCAAGTCGGAGTGGGCCCGGCGGCTGTTCCTGCCGCGGCGCCGCAAGCCCAACGTCCAGGTGAAGCTCGACGCCATCGGGTCCTTCGTTTGGGGCCGCTGCGACGGCAACCGGACCGTGGGCCGGATCGCCGAGGATCTGGTGGCGCGGTTCGGCGACGAAGTCCGGCCCGCCCCGGAGCGCCTGGCCGCGTTCATTCATCATCTCAAGCGCCAGGGTTTCATCGACCTGCGCGCCCCCGACGGCCGCCTGGTCTGACGTCGCGCCCGGGCGGGATCCGTACGCCGTCCGTCACGCTCTCGATGCACCAGGGAATGATGGGTCGCCGGCGGAACCACCCGCCGGACGCGGAACCGCGCGCGAACACGCCGCGCGGGCGGCATCTACGCGTCCGGTTTCGTGAACGCGCGCAGGGTCGCCCCGTGGCGCGTCAGGAGCGGCGGCAGCACGCGGCACAGCAGGTCAAGCTCCGCCTGGCGGGACTCCTTGAGCCGGGTCCGGCTGGCGCGCAGCGACTCGTCCAGCACGCCGGGATGCGTCATCAGTTCGGCGCAGCCCGCCGTCAGCCCGGCGACGATCCGTTCCAGGTAGCCGGCCGTCCAGAGCCCGGTCGCGGCCACACCGTAAAACCGATCGGGTGCCCACAGGCCGGCCGCCGCCCGCCGCCAGCCCGGCCGGGCCAGCCGCACGGACCGGCCGAACAGCCACTGCAGCAGCCGGCGGCGGCGCCGCCCCGGCGGCGCCAGGCCCGGCGCCAGCGGATCGGCGTCGAACGGATTGCGCACGGCCCCGATGTCACGGCGGCGGCAGGCGGCCGCCACGCGGCGCATCACGCCGGGGATCACGAACACGTGCTTGTGGGCGTCCACGTGGGTGGGCGTAATGCCGGCGTCGCGGACGCGGTCGAGCTGGGCGTCAACCTCGACCTCCACGTCGGCCGGATCGATCCGGCCGGTGGCCCAGCGGCGGGCGAACGTCCCCAGGTCCGGCCAGAGTCGCCCGTCCGCGCTCACCAGTGTCGGCACATCGGCCGGCGCGGCAGTCGGCGGCAGCCCGCCGGCCAGCACCAGGTGGACGCCGACGCCGAGTCCGGGCGTGGCGCGGGCCATGGCCGCCGCCTCGGCAAACGCCTCCCCCGCGGCCATGAGCGTGGCGCTGGACAACCCGCCGGCCTGGTACGCCGCCAGGACGCCGCGGTTGACGCCCGCGTTGGCACCGAAATCGTCCGCGTTCACGATGAGCTGTTTCACCGGTCACCCTCGATCCGCCGATGCGCCGAGATTCGGAACCTGAGGCGACGCGGGCACGGATCCCCCGGCCGCCCGGCGCCCCGATTCTCCGCGGTGGCAAGCGGCGCCGCCTCCCGAGACCATCTGCGGTCCGAACCGCTTCAACAAGGAAATGTGAATTATAGTACAAATTCGGCGCGCACGCCCGCCAAAGACGCTCCCGCCGGATCCTCCTCCGGAGCGGTCCGTCCCGCAAGGGTTTGACCGGATCGTGAATAACGAGTTAACGCTAAAGTACACGTAGCCCACAAGATACAATATATTGTGTCCGGGACAGTTCTATCTACAAAATATAGTACTTTTCGTTTGACATGCCCGGATACATGCGCCATAATTTGGACAATTGCGCTAAACCTACGGGCTACGCATGATCTGGAGGAGATTCAGGGATGGAACTTGACAAACAAGTGGCGGTGGATTCTGCGGCCTCAACCCCCCGGCGGCAAGCTAAACCAAAGAAAGGATTAAACTTCCATCGGTTCTTCACTCAGGAAAACCGCCACCCCTTCGATGAGCTGGAGTGGGAAATCCGGGACGCCCGCATTTCCAACAGCAAGGGCGAGGTGATTTTCGAGCAGGCCGGCGTCGAGGTGCCCATCGACTGGTCCATGACCGCGACCAACATCGTCGCCTCGAAGTATTTTCACGGCCAGTTGGGCACGCCCTGCCGCGAGTACAGCGTCAAGCAGCTCATCAGCCGCGTGGTGGAAACCATCACCGGCTGGGGCACCGAGCTGGGCTACTTCCAGGAGGCGAGCGACGCCCGGGTGTTCGCCGACGAACTGACCCACCTGCTCGTCAACCAGAAGGTCGCCTTCAATTCGCCCGTCTGGTTCAACGTGGGCGTCGAGCCGAAGCCCCAGTGCTCCGCCTGCTTCATCAACTCGGTGGAAGACACCATGGATTCCATCCTGGAGCTGGCCAAGACCGAGGGGCGGCTCTTCAAGTTCGGCTCCGGCACCGGCACCAACCTCTCGTCGCTCCGCTCCTCGCGGGAGAAGCTCGCCTCCGGCGGCTCCGCCTCAGGGCCGGTTTCCTTCATGAAGGGCTACGACGCGTTCGCCGGCGTGATCAAGTCGGGCGGCAAGACCCGCCGCGCCGCCAAGATGGTCATCCTGAACATCGACCACCCGGACATCGTCGATTTCATCCAGTGCAAGGTCAAGGAGGAGCGCAAGGCCCAGGCCCTGGTGCAGGCCGGTTACGAGGCGTCCATCGATGGCGAGGCCTACAGCTCCATCTTTTTCCAGAACGCCAACAACAGCGTCCGGGTGACCGACGACTTCATGCGCGCCGTGGAGAACAACGAACCCTGGCGGACCAAGGCCATCACCAGCGGCGAGGTGGTCCACGAGTTCCAGGCCCGCGACCTGATGCGGCTCATCGCCGACTCGGCGCACGTCTGCGGCGATCCGGGCATCCAGTTCGACACCACCATCAACCGGTGGAACCCGTGCAAGAGCAGCGGCCGCATCAACGCCTCCAACCCGTGCAGCGAATACATGTTTCTGGACGACTCCGCGTGCAACCTGGCCAGTCTGAACCTGCTCCGCTACGCCACCGAGGACGGGCAGTACGACGCCGTCAGCTTCCGCAAGGCGATCGAGGTGGTGTTCACCGCCCAGGAGATCATCGTCGACGCGGCCAGCTATCCGACGCCGAGGATCGACCGGAATTCCCACGAGTTCCGCCCCATCGGCCTCGGCTACGCCAACCTCGGCGCGCTGCTCATGTACATGGGCCTCCCCTACGACAGCTACCAGGGCCGGGACTATGCAGCGACCATCACCGCGATCATGACCGGCCAGGCGTATCTGACCTCGGCGAAGATCGCCGAGCAGCTCGGCACCTTCGCGCACTATCCGAAAAACAAGACCTCGTTCATCGAGGTCATGCACTACCACCGGGACGCTCTCAAGTACATCGACCCGCAGAACATCTCGCCCGACCTGTACAAGCAGGCGCGCGAGGTCTGGAACCAGGTGATCCAGGAAGGCGAGCAGCACGGTTTCCGCAACGCCCAGGCCACCGTGCTCGCCCCCACCGGCACCATCGGCTTCATGATGGACTGCGACACCACCGGCATCGAGCCCGACCTGGCCCTCGTCAAGTACAAACAGCTCGTCGGCGGCGGCGGCATCAAGATCGTCAACAACACCGTCCCCGCGGCCCTCAAGCGCCTCGGCTACCCCGATGAGAAGGTCCGCAAGATCCTCAACTACATCGAAGGACACGGCACCATCGAGGGCTGTCCGCTCCTGAAGGAAGAGCACCTGGCCATCTTCGACTGCGCGTTGAAGCCGGCGCAGGGCAACCGCACCATCCACCACATGGGCCACGTGCGGATGATGGCCGCCGTCCAGCCGTTCCTGTCGGGCGCCATCTCCAAGACGGTCAACATGCCCACCGAGTCCACGCCGGAGGACATCTCCCAGACCTACCTGGAGGCCTGGAAGATGGGGCTCAAATCCATCGCCATCTACCGCGACGGCTCGAAGAAGATCCAGCCGCTGTCCACCAGCGCCGAGACCAAGCCGACGGCCGAGGAGAAGGTGGTCTACCGGCCGGTCCGGAAGAAGCTCCCCGACGAGCGCCGGGCCATCACTCACAAGTTCGCCATCGGCGGCCACGAGGGCTACATCACCGTGGGCATGTACGAAGACGGCTCGCCGGGCGAAATCTTCGTGGTCATGGCCAAAGAGGGGAGCGTGATCTCCGGCGTCATGGACGGCTTCGCCACGGCCGTGTCCATGGCCCTGCAATACGGCGTTCCGCTGAAGGTGCTCGTCGAAAAATTCACCCACACGCGGTTCGAGCCCTCCGGCTTCACCGGCAACCCGCACATCCCCTACGCCAAGTCGCTGTTCGATTACATCTTCAAGTGGCTGGCGCTGAAGTTCCTGCCGGAGGAGGAGCACCAGAAGCTGGGCATCATCGCCGTCGAGGAACCCGCCAACACGTCGGCGGCCGAGCCGAAGAAGGCGGCCAAGTCCGAGCCCGCCACCCAGAAGCCGCTGCTGTTGGAGCTGCAGCCCGACGCGCCCCCCTGCTTCCAGTGCGGTTCCATCATGGTCCGCAACGGCGCCTGCTACAAGTGCCCCAACTGCGGCGAGACCAGCGGCTGCTCCTGAACCCCGCGCCCTGACCGATGGAATGATGTCCGGACGGCTCCCTTGGCGGGGAGCCGTTTCCATTGCCGACGCCCGTTGGACGGCGCGGAACGAGCCGCCCCTTATCGCCGGCGGAAGATGCTGCCCAGTGTCAGTGGGAGGTCGGCGAGCGAGCCCCCCATCAGGTAGAAGTGGGTGGCCAGCCAGTTGCCGGCGACCACCGCCAGGCCGAAGAGCACCAGGCCCACGCTCATCAGGGCCCAACCCGACAGGATGTTGCCCACCACGCAGCCGGATGACAACGCCGCGCCGACGCCCACCAGCAATCCCCCCGCGATCGCCACGACCAGCTCCAGAGGTTCCCGGCCCTTCAACCGAACCGGACCCGCCAGACTGGCGCTGGCGTAAGCGCCGTACAGGGTGCCGAGCACCACCAGGATCAGCCACCAGGACACTTTCTTCACCGGCGGCTTGGCCGGCGGCGGCAGTTGTCCGACGGATTGCGGAACCGGCTTGGCGCCGGGATTGACGGCGGGCCTGGGCGCCCCCCAGTCGTGGACGAGGTTGCGCTCGGTGATCACCTGATGCAGGTTGAGCACGCCATGCGTGACGCCGAGAGGGTACGACCGGCCGGCGGCAGCGGCGCTGACGGCCGCGAGCAGGGCGACGACGCCGAGCGCAATCCCGGCCTGCCATGCCCGCCAGGGGCCGGCGAGAAAGGCGCGGAACCCGCGGCGGCGCCCATCCGCTGGCCGCCGCCGGCCCATCAGGCAAAAAGCGCTGAGGGTCAGGCCGAACAGGATCAGGGCGAGCAACCAGAACGGAAGCCCCGTCAGTGTGGACAGGGACACGGATTGACCGTCAGGTCCGCTGATGGCAAAACGTTTCATCCATTGGGAGAGGGGAGCCAGCGGCCCCGATTCCACCGCGGCGATTCCCACGGGCATGCCGAGCAGCGCGACAATGGAATTCAGGTTGCCCGCGGCCGACTTGTAGAGACAGCCGCTGACGCACCCTCCGGCCAGGACGGTGCCGACGCCGAAAACCAGGCCGCCCGTCAGGTAGCTCATCCAGAGGAACGGCTTCGGCTGGATCTGCATCCAGCCGAGCTGGCCGGCCAGGGCGAACAGGACCATGGAACAGGCGATCGCCAGCCAGATGCCGCCCAGCTTCCGGGCGTCCCGCAGCATCAGCACTTCGCTGAAGGCCGACGCCCCGCACAAATCACCTTTCTGGAGCACAAAACCGAAGGCCAATCCCACCGGCAGGGCGGAAAGCGCCCACAGCCACGTGCTCGCAGCCAACAGCAGGCCGCCGCATCCCAGAATCAACATGAGCACAAAGGGGAACCAGCGCGTCGTCGTGCCGTTTGTCAGGGACTTGGGTTCGCTCATTGTTTCTCCTGCTCCGACCATGAAACTGCCGTTCGCGCGCAGGTTGAAGCCACGCTCAGTCGGGATTGGCCGGATCGCGCCGGACGCACCCTCCGGCGGATGCGTTGCGTTCCCTGAAACTGGATGGAGCGATCGAGACGGCGCGCTCAACCGGCGGAGGCTTCGTCCATGAAGCGATCAAAGTTCTCATCGAGGATCTCGCCGCATTTCTGGCGGATGAAATCGCTGCTGATGAACACCCGGACCATGGTGATCATGGCGGCGCGCTGGGCGGCGGAAATCCCCTGGCCCGACTTGGGAAAATCCACGAGGGTGCTGAAGGCCTTGGCGAGTTCGCCGTAACTGTACAGGTAATCCATGGTGAACTGGTTGAGCACGGCGGTCAGGATCCGGATGAACGAGGGATAGCGATCGAACTCGACGATGACGTTGAGGATCTCTTCCTTCGTGGGCAGGTTGCGGGTCTTTTCCAAAAACTGGGTTTCGATGAGCTGCTGAATGCCCGGCTCGCGGCGCCGGCGGAAGAAGGTCAGGTATACGATCAGGATGAACAGCGCGCAGACGATGATGCCGATGAAGATCAGCTCGTTCATGTGCTGCGACAGGTAGCCGGACAACGATTGCGTCAGCCAGTAGTTCATGATCCCAGTTCTGACCGCGGCGGAATGGGTCGGGGCTTCGTAAAAACTTAATCAATATACATGTTCCGCCGGGCGTTGTCAAAAAAATTGCTCGGCGTGCTCCCGGACCCGATTCAACCGCCGCCGTCGGAAGGGGGCGGGTCCGCCCAGCGGATGATCCCGTAATCGCCCATGGTTCCGCGGCGCGCGCCCTCGTCCAGCCGGGCGGCGGAGTCCGCCTCCAGGTGGCGGGCCCGGTGACGCGGCCAGCAGCCGGCGTGAATTTTTTCCGCGCACGCGGGGCACAGGACGAGCCGGACGCCCGCCGGAAATTTTTCCCCGCCGCATTCGCCGCAGCGGAAACCGGCGATGCCCATCAGGCGTCCTCCCCGTCGCGCAGAGCCAGCCGGAGCTCCTCGAGCTCGCGGGCCAGCCGCCGCAGCCGGCCGTGCAGGCCGATGATGTACCCGAAGAGCAGCAGCAGGATGAAGCTGTACGCCGCAAAGAGGTAACCGTTCATCTGTCATTCCCTCTCGAGCAGTATCCGTCGCAGACGCTGGGCCTCCAGCCGGGCCCGCTCCACCCCGAGGCGCAGCCGGAACAGCAGCGCGAACAGCAGGGTGAACGCCACGCACGCGGCGACCAGGGTGTGCACCATCTCCGGCTCGAGGTTCATCCCCTGGCTGGAGACCACCACCGGATGCATGCTCCGCCACCAGCGGATGGAGAAGAAAACGATCGGAATGTCCGCGAAGGCGACGACAGCATAAACGGCGCTGAACTGGCGCATCCGGGGACTCTCGGGCAGGCTGCCCCGCAGCACGAGATACACCAGGTACATGAGCCAGAGCACCAGCGACGAAGTCAGGCGCGGGTCCCACGTCCACCACGTGTTCCAGACGGGCCGGGCCCACAGCGGCCCGGTCACCAGCACGATGGTGGTGAACAGGACTCCGATTTCGGCCGCGGCCGCCGCCCAGCGGTCATGGCGCAGCCGGCCGCGCCACAGGTACAGGATGCTGCCCGCGAACACCACGGCGAACGCCACCATGGCCAGCCAGGCGGAGGCCACGTGGAAGTAGAAAATGCGCTGGACTTCCCCCATTTCGCGCTCCCGCGGCGCGTAGAGGAACACCATATAAAGCGCCCCCACCAGGGCGGCCGCCGTCAGAGCGGCCAGCGCCGTAAAACCGGCGCGTCCGCCGGCCGGAGAGGCGGCCCAGGTGTCAGCGTGTTGGGTGTCCGTTGTCATGTTGCCGGTTCGGATGTCGGGATGCCGGCCCGCGCCGGCGGTTCGTCAGGCGGCCTCCTCGACGACAAAACGGAAGACCGCGTAACATACTACCACGAAGATCAAGTCGAAGCCGGCCAGCAGCTTCACCCAGTGGATCCAGCCGGGCGCCGCCGGCGCCTGGAACAGCAGCGCGGTGGCCTTGACGCCGGCGATGACCACCGGCACGATCACCGGAAACAGCAGGATGGGCAGCAGCACCTCGCGCAGGCGCAGGCCCATGGTCATGGCCGAGAACAGCGTGCCCACGGCGACGAAGCCCACGTTCACCAGCAGCACCACCAGCAGGAACGGCAGAAAGCCGCCGGCGAACCGGACGTTGAAGAAGACGACGAAGATGGGCAGGATCAGCGTCTCCACGGCGGTCTGGAACGCCAGGTTGGCCAGAAATTTCCCCAGGAAGATCACGCCGCGCGGCACCGGGGCCAGCAGCAGGCCCAGCATGCATCCCTCCTCGCGCTCCATGGCGAAGGCGTTGGCCAGACTGAGGATCCCGGCGAACAGGAACGCCACCCACAGGATGGCCGGGGCGCTCTCCCGCGCCGCCCGGGAGCCGGGATCGAAGGCGAAGTTGAACACCACGATGATAATGAAGGCGAACAGGAGGGTGGTCAGAAAATTCTGGCGGGTGCGCAGCTCCAGGCGGAGGTCCTTCCAGGCCACCCAGGCGGCGAGGCGCAGGATGCTCACGACGCCCCCCCGTGCCGGCCCACCGCGTCGAGGTAGAGCGCCGGCAGCCGGCCCGGTCCCGCCTCGGCCCCGGCCACATTGGCGCGGATCCGGCCGTTGACCAGCACGAGGACCCGGTCGCCGAGCTCGGCGGCGTGCTCCAGTTGGTGGCTGATCATCAGGACCGTCCGGCCCTCCCCCTTGAGCCGGCGGAGCAGGTCCCGGAGGACGGCCGCGGCATGCTGGTCCAGGCCGGTGAAGGGCTCGTCCAGCAGCACCAGCTCCGGCCGGTGCAGGAGCGCCCGGGCGATGGCCAGCCGCTGCTTCATGCCCCGGGAGTAGGTCCGGACCGGCCGGTCCGCGGCCACCGCCAACCCCATCCCCGCCAAGGTTTCATCCAGGGCGGCCGGATCGTCGGGTCGGCCGTAGAGTCGGGCGAAAAAGCGGAGGTTTTCCCGTCCGGTCAGCTCCGGGTAGAGGAAGAGCTGGTGGGAGATGTAGCCGATCGCCCGCCGGAACTCGAGGTCGCGCCCGCTCACGTCCTCGCCCCGGAACCGGATCGTCCCGGAGCTGGGCCGCATGAGGCGGGCGATGCAGTGGAACAGGGTGGTCTTGCCGGCGCCGTTGGGTCCCACCACGGCGATGAACGCCCCCGGGGCCACGTCCAGGCTGATGCCGCGCAGCACCGGCACGTCGCCGAAGTGCTTGCGCACTTCCTGCAGGGACAGGACTGGCACGCCGTCTTTGGACATTCCGCAACGCTCGCTCGGGACTATCGGATCTGGCGCCGCCGGTCCTCCAGCCGCGCCTTGAGTTCGGCGTAATCCTCGGCCGGCAGCTTGCCCGCGCGCCGGTCGTACTCCAGGTCGGCCAGCGCCGCGTCTAACTCCTCGCGGGCGGCTTCCGGCGGGGCGTCCGCCGCGGCGTCCGTCGCCGCCGGCGCCGCGCCCAGCAGCGGCCACAGCACGTAGAGCACCGCGGCGACGAGGATGGCCAGGACCAGCAGCGACGCGATCATGCGGCCTCCTCAGCCGGCAACTCCCGGAGCAGGGCGCGGCGTGACCGCGGCAGGAGCGCCAGCAGCCCGCCCAGGGTGATCAGGATGCCCCCCGCCCAGATCCATAGCACCAACGGGTTGATGAGCACCTTGAAGTTGGCCCGGCCGGACAGGCTCAGCGGCGAGAAGATCACGTACAGGTCGCGAACCGGCGTGCAGTGAATGGCCACTTCGGTCATCGGCTGCTCGAACAGCCGGTGAAAATGTTTTTCGGGTCGGAGCGTCGCCGCGGTCCGGCCGCCCTCCAGCGCGTGGAGCTCGGCTCGAAGTATTTCCTTCTCCGGATCGGCATCCCGGTCGAAGCGCTCGTAGCGGACGGTGTACGGCCCGGCCTCAAACGACTGCCCCGGCTCCACCGTGGCGTCAAACGACTGGCTGAAGTAAGCCGAGCCCACGACGCCCAGGCAGAACACCACCACGCCCAGGTGGACCAGGTAGGCCCCGTAGCGGCGGGTGTTCTTCCGGAGCAGGTTCGCCA
>CALAMB010000326.1 GCA_937925645.1 uncultured Acidobacteriota bacterium | reverse complement strand
TCAAGCCCGACATCGCCGCCCCCGGCGTCAGCGTCACGTCGTGCCTGCCGGGCACCGGGTACGGGGCGCTGTCCGGCACCAGCATGGCGGCGCCCCACGTGGCGGGGCTCGTGGCGCTCGTCATCTCCGCCAACCCCGACACCGCCGGCGACGTGGACTGGCTGGAGGCGCTCGTCGCCCGTTCCGCCGTCGGTCTGACCAGCCCCCAGAACTGCGAGGGATTCGCCGGGGCGGACATCCCCAACGCGGTGTACGGCCATGGCCGGATCGACGCCCTGGCGGCGGTCGTCGCCGCCCGCTCCGACCTGGACCGCGACGGCCGGCTGACGGCGGCCGATCCGCCGCTGCTCGCCCGCGCGCTCGCGGGTAACTCCACGACGCCGGCCGCGGGCCGGCGCTCCGGCGATCGGGACGGCGACGGCCGTCCCACCGCGGCCGACCTGCTCCGGCTGCGGCTCGACCTGGCCGAGTGAGGACGGCGAGGAGGCGCCATGCCGGAGCTGCCTGAAGTGGAAACCGTGGTCCGGGGCCTCCAGGGGGCCGTGGCGGGCCGCGTCATCACCGGGGTCACGGCCCGCTGGCCCCGGGCGGTCCGCCCGTCGGCCGCCGCGGTGGCGCGCGGCCTGCCGGGGCGACGGGTGACGGCGCTGCGCCGCCGCGGCAAGTACCTCGTGTTCCACCTGGACCGCGGCGCCTTGCTGATCCATCTCAAGATGAGTGGCAACCTGCAGGTGGTCCCCGCCGGCGAACGCCGCGGCCGGCACGTACATACCGTGTTCGCGCTGGACAACGGGTGCGAGCTGCGGTTCGAGGACCCGCGCAAGTTCGGCCGCGTCTACCTCGCGGACGATCCCGCCGAGGTGGTGGGGCGGCTGGGCCCGGAGCCGCTGCCGGCCACCTTCTCCGCCGACGATTTCCGCGCCCTGTTCCACGGCCGGCGCGGCCGCCTCAAACCGCTGCTGCTGAACCAGGAGTTCATCGCCGGGATCGGCAACATCTACGCCGACGAGAGCTGCTACAGCGCGCGGCTCGACCCCCGCCGCCGGGTGGAGACGCTGGACGACGCCGAACTGGGGCGGCTCTACCGCTCCATCCGCCGCGCCCTGCGCCGGGGGATCATGCTGGGCGGCGCCAGCCTGGACCACGTCTTCCGGGGCGGCCGCTTTCAGGACGAGTTCCGGGTGTACGGCCGCACCGGCCGGCCGTGTCCGGCCTGCGGCACGCCCATCCGCCGCGTGGTGCTCGGAGGGCGCTCCACGCATTTCTGTCCCCGCTGCCAGCGGTGAGCCGGCGGCTCCTTCGCGTAATCGATCGGCGTGAATGGCTCAGTCGGTGCTCGTGACGGGGTACGTCTCGATGCGGTTGCGACCGCGGGATTTGGCCGCCAGCAGCGCCTCGTCGGCCTGCTGCACCAGCCGTTCCAGCGCGTCCGGCCCGTCGCCGCCCTCCAGCGACAGCGTGGCGAGGCCGATGGAGATCGTCACCTGGAAGGATTGGTCGTCCGGGGACCGGCACGCCATCGCTTCGATGACCCCGCGAATCCGCTCGGCGACTTCGGTGGCGCTGCGGAGGTCGGTTTCCGGCAGGATCAGCAGGAACTCCTCACCGCCGTACCGGCCGACGAAGTCGGTGCCGCGGAGCGCCCCGGTGAGGGCCTGGGCCACGCGCTTGAGGGTGATGTCTCCGGTGGGGTGGCCGTGGTTGTCGTTGACCAGCTTGAAGAAATCCATGTCGGCCATGCCCACGGCCAGCGGGCGTCCGTACCGGAAGGCGCGCCTGATCTCCTGCGCCAGCCGCTCGAAGACCGCCTCCCGCCGCAGCATGCCGGTGAGGCTGTCGTAGGTGGCGGATTCGTAGAGCCGGGCGTTTTCGAACACCATTCCCACGTGGCGGGCCAGGAAACCCAGCATGTCCACCTGCTCGGCCCGGAACTGCTGGCCGCTCCGTTTCCGGCCCACGAGCAGGAGACCGCTGAGCGTCTTGGCGCCGAAGAAAGGCACGACGAGGGCGGCGCCGTAGCGCTCCAGCAGGCCGGCCAGGCGCGTCTCCTTGGCCGTGAGGCGCTCGACGGGGAGCGGTCGCTGGATCTTGCCCAGCAGCTCGATGCCCGGATCCTGCCGGCTGATGATGAGCGGGTCGCCCGCGGGGATCGGCTCGTCGGCGTGAACCACGGCCGCTAGTGGCGACAGGATGCCGGTGGCCGGGTCCAGCGCGAGCACCGCGGCCGACCGCAGTTCGAAGATCTCCTGGAGCTGGGCCACCAGGTGGCGGCCCATCCGGGGCACCTTGCCGTGGGCCGGGAGCTGGCTGGCCAGGTCCATGAGCTGCTGGCGGAAGGCCCGCTGCTCGGGGAAGAACCGCGCATCCACCATGTGCTGGAACACTTCGCGCAGCGGCTGGAAGACCAGGCCCAGCACGAGGGCCGTTCCGGCGAACAGCCAGATCGAGGAGTCGCCGCCGGGCAGGAGCCGGGTGAGCAGGAAGCTGCCGGCGCCCAGCGAGCCGTAGAAGATCAGGACCAGTACGCCCGTGAGGGCGGAGTACATGAGCCCCTTGCGCACCACCACCTGGATGTCGAA
>CALAMB010000325.1 GCA_937925645.1 uncultured Acidobacteriota bacterium | reverse complement strand
TCCTCGAAGTTGACGCTGGCGGCGATGCCGGTGGCCTTGGAGTAGACGTCGACGCTCCGGACGGCATCCAACGTGGTGGAGGCCATGATGAAGGTGGCCACGTCGCCGCGGTCGGCGATCTGGGCCTTGACCGACACGGTGGGTCCGGCGCCGCCGGGCCGCTGTCCGCCGGCCCCGTTGGGACGGCCGTTCTTGCCGTTGGCGGCCGGTGTGCCGCACCCTGCGGCGAGCAGGGCCAGGGCGGCCAGAGAGACAAGCGAAATGTGACGAAGAGCGTGTTTCATGTTGTAAAAACCCGTTTATGGAATGCGAATAGCTTTCTACGCCGGTCGAGGGGGAATGTTGCAGCAACCGCATGTTCGGATGCCGAATGTGTGCCCGGGATCACACGCGGAATGATCCAGATGCGCAAAACGCCGCCGCAGGTTCGGAAATGCGTCCACAATCCGTCGTTCCCGCCGATGGTTAACCGGGCGCCGACATGTGGCCTGGTGTTAGAGTTCATTCCCCCGCCTGTTCGAGCTCCGAGGGTAGTTAAACCCTCCGCAATGGGTCAAGTTTCAAAATAATGCTTTTGGCCGTCGGCGGTTGGTGATGCTAAAAACTGGCCTCTAGGTTGAACTGGAACCTGTTCCAGCGTTCGGAACCCGACACCTTGTCGGTGATGTAGAGGGTCGGTCCGAAGGTGATCCGGTCCTGGAGGTTGTACTTGAACGTGACCTGAGAACCCCTCCGGTTGGCGCTGCCGAAGTCGCTGTCCACGTATGCGCCCGCCAGGGCGTTGGCGTCGATGTGGGTGTAGCGGTAGAACAGGGACCAGTGGCCGGTTTTCCGGTTCTGGCCGATCTGGCCGCCCAGATTCCAGGCGGTATTCTGGTCCGCGTGGGGCCCCGCGGCGCCGACATTGACGCCGTAGTCCGCGAAGGCCATCAGCGGATGCCGCCACCCCGTGTAATCGATCCGGACCAGGGCGTTGACGATGTTGAAATCGCCGGCGTCCAGCACGGTCTCGCCGTCGACGACGGTGGTAAAATTGCCTCTCGCGTACTTGAAGTTGGCGGCGTAGTTGTGAAAGTCGTAATAACTGACGGCGCCGGCGAGCTGAACGGGACCGGTGCCGAACTTCAGGCCGCCCTGGTAGGCCAACATAAAGGCGTCGTCCCCGTCGCTGACTTCGCGGATGACCGTCTGGCCCAGGGTGGCGAACACCTCGACCGGGTCGGAGGCGAAGCGGAACTGCTCGTAGAAACCTTCCGGATTGACATCGGTGTCCCAGACCATGGGAGTGGACATCCAGGGATTCTGGAACTTGCCGCCGGCAAACGTGACGTGTCGGCCGAGTTCCGGCGGCGTCCAGGTCAGGTAGGCCTGGTCGAGCCAGAGGCCCTTGCCGTCGAAACTGTCGGTGAACGTCTGGTTGGTGGAGATCGCTTCGGCGCCGAAATCCCAGCCGGGCACGGCCTTGGCCATCCCGGAGGCCAGCCGGAAGACACTCTTGACTCCGTGGCCCAGATCGACTTCCACTTTGAGGCGGGCGCGGAGCCGAAAACCTTGGCGGTCGGCGATGGCTTCGTCCTCATAATAGATGCCGTCGTACCGCAGCCTGGAGTCGCCGCTGAACCGGATCCGCGACAGGCCGTGGGAGCCGAGTTCTTTCGCCACTTCTGTGCGGGCGGTTTCGGCGGCGGATTCCTGTTGACCGGCCGCCTGCTGCCGCACCTCCGCCTTCAACTGGTCCAGCACGGCCTGCTGGGCGGCGAGCTGCTGCTCCAACTGCCGGATCCGTTCTTCCAGGGCGGCGGTGTCCGCCTGGAGCGCCGAGGTGAGGGCGCCGGCCAGCGCCAGGGCGAGAGTCCAACGCGGTGTTCTCATGGCTGCGGCTCCTTAGTGGTGTCTCCGCCCATGTGGTGGGGCGGATACGGACCAATGGTTAAGTTTCAATTCAGGTTATGTTAAAACAGCCCCCGCGTATTCGGTCAACATTTTTGCGGCCCCGCGGGGGGGGGGACGCGGGGGATTGCCTTCGGACGGCGATTCCGGTACATTGGGCACATTCTGTCCCCATCCAAAGGAGCGGTGAAGATGGTCTGGATTTTCATTGGCTACCTGGTGCTGACTCTGGGGCTGGGTCTGTGGCAGGCGATGCGGACCAAGTCCCAGTCGGACTTCGTACTGGGCGGCGCCAAACTGCCCGGCTGGATGCTGGCGCTGTCGGAGCGGGCCACAGGCGAATCGGCCTGGCTGCTGCTGGGATTCAGCGGTATGGTCTATGCCACCGGCTTGTCCGGCATATGGATCGGTCTGGGTTGCCTGACGGGCATCACGACCGCCTGGGTGGCCCTGGCCCGGAAATTCCGCCAGGAAGCCAAGCAGCACAACGCATTGACCATGCCCGAGTATTTTGCAGCCAAGTTTCCCGAGAATGCCAACACCATCCGGCTGCTGTCCACGTTTATCATCGTGTTCTTCTTCATTTTTTACGTCGGGGCGCAGTTCAACGGGGCGGGAGAAAAGATCGTCCCCATTTTCGGTTTTGACCCGGTATGGGGTCAGATCGTGGCAGCGGTGGTGATCCTGGCCTATGCCGCCTTCGGCGGCTTCATCAGCGTGGTGGCCGTGGACACCTTCCAATCGTTGCTCATTATCACCACCCTGGTGGTCACACCGGTGATCATGCTCGTCCATGTGCTGGACCAGCCCACGGGATTCGGCGAGGCACTGGCGGCCGCCGGACCGGGATTTGACTCCCTGACGGGCACCACCGTCGGTTTCGCCGCCGGGTTGTTGATATTCAACAAGTTCGCCTGGTTTTTCGGTTACCTGGGCGGGCAGCCCCAGCTCAACGCCCGATTCATGGGCATGCGCGACGACCGGAATGTCCGGATCGGCCGGAACATCGCTGTGATCTGGACGATTCTCGCGTATGCCGGTGTCGTCATCATCGGCCTCTGCGCCCTGGTGCTGTACGGCCCCCATGCCGTCCAGGACTCGGAGTCGATCCTCCCCTTCGTGATCAACAAGCTCTTCCCCTGGTGGCTGGCCGGCATTCTGCTGGCGGGCGCGGCGGCGGCGATGATCTCCACTGCCCAGAGCATGCTGCTGGTCGCTGCAGCCAGCATCAGCCAGGACGTGTTCAAGGGGGCCATCCGGCGGGGGCAGGTGGACGACAAGACCGTCTTGACCATCTCCCGGGTGGCGGTGGTGGTCATCGGCGGATTGGCTCTCGCCCTGTCGCTGTTCAGCCCAGCCAAGATCTATGATCTGGTCAGTCACGCCTGGGCCGGGATCGGCTGCTCGTTCGCGCCGGCGGTGCTGCTTTCGTTCTATTGGGACCGCTTCCGCGGCGCCGGCGTGGTGACCGCGCTCGTCGCCGGGCTGGTGACCACGGTGGTCTGGGTCGCCACCGGCCTGGACACGACCGTCACGGCCATGGGTGTCACCTTCGTCGCCGCCATGGGCTTGGCGATCCTGGTCACTCTGGCCCGACCGCCCAAATCAATCAATAATTGATGGGGGACGAGCATTGAGCCTCGAGTCCCGAGCCTCGTCGTGTGCTGTTGGGTTCTGCGAATATCAGATCTTGAACAGATCGTCGAAGGCCTTGCGGGCGTTGTTGACGGGCCCTTCTTTCCGCTCTTCCACAACCTTTTCGAAGAGGATTTTGGGCCGGAACTGCGGACACTCGTTCCGGACGTTCTTGCCGTCGATCCGCCGCGTCACCGGCTGCATGCACTCGTTGGGGGCGCCGGGGTCGAAAAACTTGCAGTTGCGGCAGGTGCGCAGGTCGGCGTTGCAGCTGCGGCAGGTGTCGGTGGGCTTCAGCTCGTCCGTGAACTGGACGTTGGCGGAGCACTCGGTGCAGCGGATGGTCCGCCGGTAGCGCGTCTCCACCCGGCCGCGGACGTGATCGCCGTTGCCGGCTGGACGCGGCGGGCGGGCCGGTCGTTCGGAATCGCCGTCCTGGTAGCCCTTCTGTTTGTACTTGCGGCTCATGCGAGCCTCCCTGGGAAAGAATAGTCCCGTCCGGGGGGGGCGGTCTCGTTTGTCAACCTCACACTTGGAAACGAGCGGGCGGGGCCTTGGAAACATCATTATACACAAATTGTCCGGGTCAAGAAAAGTGTTAGAATGAGGACGCCCGACGGAGAGCGGGGCTCAATCCGCGATGAACACCGAAAAATGGACCATCCGCGCAGAATATGATCCGGAGCGCCTGACGGCGCTGCTGGCCGCCGCGCCGGCCGCGAGGCCTTACGGCGAGCGGGTCCGCGGGCTGGTGACGGCGCTGCAGGGCTGCCCGTTCCGCGCTGCGCCGCTTGGCGGCGGGCCGGGTCAGCCCGAGGCGCTCACCGTCTCGCTGGATGCCTTCGACTGCGTGACGTTCCTCGAGACGGTCATGGCGCTGGCGCGGTCGGCGGACGAGGCGGAGTTCCTCAAAAACCTGCGGCTCATCCGCTATTCGGGCGGCCGGGTGGCGTGGGCGTCGCGCCGGCACTACATGTCCCACTGGCTGGAGGAGAACGCGGCCGAGGGCCGCATCGCGCCGCTGCCGCACCCGGCGGGGCGGACGCCGCGGGAATGGACGCGGCGCCTGGGGGTGGTGCCGGGCCTGCCGCCGGCGACCGCTGCCGTGCGCGGCTGGCCCAAGCGCGCCGTCGCCGCCTTCCGCCGCGTTGTGGGCGACGGCGACCTGGCGTGCTTTGTCTCCACCCGCCGCGGGCTCGATTACTTTCACGTGGGCCTGCTGCTGGCCGAGGCCGGCGGACCGGTGCTGGTGCACGCCGCCCGGTCGGCGGGCGGCGTGGTGCGGGCGCCATTGGCCGAGTTCCTGCGCGCCAACCGGATGAGCGGCGTGACCCTGGCCCGGCCGTGGCCCGAGCAGCCGCGGTCCACGGCAGGCACGGTTTCGGGAGGATTCGCATGAGCCGATGGACGGTGGCCATCCGGGTGGACGATCCGGCCGCCGCGGCGGCGGCCGCGGCCGCCTGGGCGGGTCGGGAGTGGGTGGCCCGCGTGGTGCTCCTGGTCCCGGCGGACACCGCGGGGAGCCCGTCATCCGTAGCGCCGGCGGACGTCCAGCGAGTGCCTGCCTTCCTCCCTGGGCGGGAACTGGAACGACTTGTCGGCGACATGGCCGGCGAGTATCTGGCGCTGGTGGAGGAGCCGGTGGCGGCGGCTCCGGAAGCCGGGTTTCCGGAGCGGCTGGAAGCCGCGTTCGCGCACCTGGGCGCCGGCTGCCTCTACAGCCACTGGCGGCGCGAGGCGCCCGACGGCTCGACGGACACGACGCACGTGCCGCCGTTCCAGCCCGGATCGGCCCGGGACACTTTCCCGATGGGGCCGCTCACGGCGTGGCGGCGCGGGACGGTCGCGGCGGCGCTCGACGCCGAAGGGCCGCTGGGCCACACGCGCTGGTCCGGTCCGGCGGAGCTGCGCCTGCGCCTGGCCCGCGCCGGCGCCGTCGCCCGGGTGCCCGAGGCGCTCTACCGCGTCCGGCCGGTCGCCGGTCCGGCGGCGAACGGGCACTTCGACTACCTGAGACACGAAAACCAGGACCGTCAGAAGGAACTGGAGGCGGTGTTTACGGAACACCTCCGCCGCACCGGTGCGTGGCTGCCGCCGCCGGCGGCGCCGTTGCCGTCCGCCGGGGAATTCCCCGTGCTCGCCAGCGTGGTGATCCCGGTGCGGAACCGGGCGGGGACCGTCGGCGAGGCAATTACCTCCGCCGCAAGCCAGCAGGCGGATTTCCCATTCAATATCCTGGTGGTGGACAATTACTCCACCGACGGCACGGGCGCTGTGGTCGAGGAATTGCAGCATCGCCACCCCCACGTCCACCGGTTGGTCCCGCCGCTCCCCGGCCGGGGCATCGGCGGCTGCTGGCAACTGGCGGTCGTATCGCCGCTCTGCGGGCTCTACGCGGTGCAGCTCGACTCCGACGACCTGTACACCGGCCCGGACACACTCCAGCAAATGGTCGACGGCCTCCGCTCCAGCGGCGCCGCGCTCGCCGTGGGGAGCTATCGGCTGGTGGACCGCGAGCTCAACGAGCTGCCGCCGGGCGTCATCGACCACCGCGAGTGGACGCCCGCCAACGGCCACAACAACCTGCTGCGGGTGGAGGGGATCGGCGCGCCGCGGGCGTACCACGTGCCGGC
>CALAMB010000324.1 GCA_937925645.1 uncultured Acidobacteriota bacterium | reverse complement strand
GCACGCCATCGACCGGCCCGTGCTGGTGGGCCTGCACGACGGCACGGACCCCATGGCCGCCGACGAGAACCTCGAGCGGATCCGGATGTACGTTGCCTTCCTGGAGGCCATCGACGACCGGCCCGACAAGCTCTCCGGCCTCTTGTCCGAAGTGGACATCACCGACCTGGCCAACCTGACGGTGATCCCGCTCGATGGCAACCCCCGGGTGCACCTCGGCAACGAGAAACAGGCGGAGCGGCTGGAGCGTTTTTTCAAGATCGTGGACCGGGCGCGGGCCGAGAACGGCCCCATCGCCGTCATCGACATGCGTTTCGACGACCGGGTGATCGTCCGGCCCATGGAGATCCCCCCGGCGACCCCGCAGGAGGCCCCCCATGGCACTGAGTAAAAAAGACCGGCTCATCGGCGTCCTGGACGCGGGCTCCACCCGCGTGTACGCCGGCATCGCCCGCCTGGAGTCCGACGGGTCGATGGCGCTGCTCGGCTTCGGGGCCGCCCCCGCCAGGGGAACCCGCAACGGGCTCATCGTGGATCTCGACGAGGTCAGCGGCTCGATCCGGGCCGCCATCCAGGATGCGGAACAATCCGCCCAGACCGACGTGAACCGGGTGTTCATGGGCATCAACAGCCGCGGTTTGAAGAGCTTCAACAGCAACGGCACCCTGATCATGGGCTCGAACGCGGTGCCCATCAACACCGCCCATTTTCAGAAGTGCGTCGACGCCGCGTCCAACGTCAGTCTGGCGCAGACGCTGGAAAAGCTGCACACCATCGTCCGCCAGTGCCTGGTGGACGAAAGCCTGGAGGTCGACAATCCGCTGGGCATGGAAGGGAAGCGGCTGGAGGTGGGACTGCACATCCTGGCCTTGCCCAAGACCCAGATCACCCACTTCACCAAGGCCGTCAACCAGGCCGGCCTGAGCGTCGAGAAAATGACCCTGCAGTCCCTGACCGCGGCCGAGGCGGTCCTCACCCCGGAAGAAAAGGAATTCGGCGCCATCTTTCTCGATTTCGGCGCCTGCACCACCACCGGTCTGCTGTACCAGCGGGGCAAGATCCAGCACAGCTTCAGCGTGCCGGTGGGCGGCGACCACATCACCCGCGACATCATCGTCGGCCTGCGCACCACGCTCAAGGAAGCCGAGCGGATCAAGTGCCAGCACGGCACCCTGAACCCGCAGGCCGGCGAGGACGTCGGCCCGTTCGAGATCCAGGGCTCCGGCACCGGCCGGATCCGCCAGATCGCCCCGCAGATCGTCACCGAGATCATCCAGCCGCGCATCGAGGAAATTTTGGAGATGGCCCGCACCGAGATCACCATGGCCGGCTTCGAGCCCGGCCAGTTCGCCGGCTGCGTGGTTGCGGGCGGCGGCGCGTCGCTGCGCGAGCTGGCGGGGCTCACCGAGCGGGCCCTGGACGTGCCCACCCGGTCGGGCGAGCCCGTCCTGCCCGAGGGGTGGCCGGAGGAGTTCCGGTCGCCGGCCTACGCGTCGCTGGTGGGCCTGTTTCAGAAGGCGCAATCGGCGCTGACGCGCCGCGAGTCGTCCCTGGACGACCGGCTGGCCGACCGGCGCATCGGCATCGGCCGCACGACGCACCGCGTGAAAAACTGGATCCAAGAATTGTTCAGCATATAGTCTGGAGGAGGAGCAACATGGAAGGCATGAACAAAGTTCCGAACCGTCTGTTCACGTTCGAGGAGGAAGGCCGCGTCGGCGCCAAGATCAAGGTCGTCGGCGTGGGCGGCGGCGGCTGCAACGCCGTCAACCGGATGATCCAGGCCCGGGTCGAGGGGATCGAGTTCATCTCGGCCAACACCGACCTGCAGGCCCTGGAGCGCAGCATGGCGCCGATCAAGCTGCAGCTCGGCGGCAAGCTGACCAAGGGACTCGGCGCCGGCGCCAACCCCGACGTGGGCCGCGCCGCCGCGCTCGAGGACACCGAGCGGATCATCGAGCAGCTCGAGGGCGCCGACATGGTGTTCATCACGGCCGGGCTGGGCGGCGGTACGGGCACCGGCGCCGCGCCCATCATCGCGTCGCTGTCGTCCGAGCTGGGTGCGCTGACCATCGCCGTGGTCACCAAGCCGTTCACTTTCGAGGGCCGGCGGCGGTCCTCCCAGGCCGAGATGGGCCTCAAGGACCTGAAGGATTGCGTGGACACCGTTATCACCATTCCCAACGACCGGCTGCTCCAGGCGCTGGACCTGAAGACGCCGCTCATGCAGGCGTTCAATGTCTGCGACGACGTGCTGCGTCAGGCCGTCCAGGGGATCTCCGACCTGATCACGGTGCCCGGCATGATCAACCTGGATTTCGCCGACGTCCGCACCATCATGCAGGACATGGGCATCGCCCTGATGGGCATCGGCGTGGGCGAGGGCGACAACCGCGCCGCCGACGCCGCCCGCCGGGCGATCTCCAACCCGCTCCTGGAGGACTGCCAGATCCACGGCGCCAAGGGCGTCATCATGAACGTCACCGGCAGCGACTCCATGACCATGCATGACATCAGCGAGGCGGCCGCCGTGCTGCAGGACGCCGCGGACCCCACCGCCAACATCATCTGGGGCGTGGTCTACGACCAGGGGCTGGGCGATAAGGTCAAGATCACCGTCATCGCCACCGGCTTCGAGGCCCAGGCGGCGAAGGCGGCCATGCCGGCGCCCGGCCAGCAGACGACCGCCGCCGTCGGCCAGCCGGTCGCCGAACCGGCGCTGGAGCCCGTCTGCGTGGCCGACATGAAGATGGCCTCCGGGCTCGATGTGGCGCCCAGCCGGTTGGACATTCCGGCCTACCTGCGCCGGAAGCTGGAATAGGCCGGGACCCCTCGTCCGGCTCTCCGGGCGGATCGGCCGCGGTCGATCCGTCCGACTTGGGAGGTTGAACATGCCGATACTTACGCCTCGCGTGTTGGCGCCGTGCGTCGCCACCGGCCTGCTTGTCGCCGTCCTCGGCCTATGCCTCGGGACGCCGGCGCTGGCGCTGAGCCGCAACAAGACCGTGAGTCGCATGGCCAACGCCACCGCGGTGCTGGAGGAAGTGCTGAACATCCCCGAACAGGGAATCCCTGACGCGCTGCTGGCGGGAAGTGAGGCGGTGATCGTCATTCCCCACGTGGTGGAAGGGGCGTTCCTCTTCGGCGGCCGGGCGGGGTACGGCATCATGGTGCGCCGGCAGAAGGACCGCTGGAGCAATCCGTGTTTTGTCGCCATCAAGGGCGGCAGTTTCGGTTTGCAGCTCGGCGGCCAGGCGGTGGACCTGATCCTGCTGATCCAGAATCCCCGCGGTGTCGACGCCATTCTGTCCGACAACTTCACGTTCAGCGGTGATGCCGCCGCCACGGCCGGCCCGGTGGGCCGCAACGCGGAGGCGGGCACCGATCTCACCCTGCGGGCCGGCATTCTGTCGTACTCGCGCAGCAAGGGTTTGTTTGCCGGAATATCGATCCAGGGCGCGACCCTGACCATCGACCGGAAGGCCAATTACACTTTTTACCAGAAGTTGATCGACCACCGGAAGATCCTATCCGATGCCCTCATGCCTGTACCGGAGGAATTCCAGGGATTCCTCCGGCTCCTCCAACCTTACCTCAACCAATAGGGGTAAGCCACCGGGGCGCCGGTTGCCCGACCGGCGCCCTCTTTTTTCCCATCTGAATCGATGCGGCTGAAGACACGAGGATCGAGGCTGGAGGCTCGAGGCTCGAGGCCAGGGGCTCGTTGCCGTAACGCGGACGTCGGAATTCGGATATCGGAATTCGGAAATCGGACTTCGGATGTCATGCTCGTAATTCGTAATCCCGACCTGGCGTAGCCTGAACCCGACGCTTGGTTTCGCGGTGGATCGGCCCGAAACGGCCCATCCACCGCCAACCCACCGCTTGGTTCCGGCTCCGCCGGGTTGGGATCACGATTACGAATCACGATTACGAATTACGAGCACGAAGTCCGATGTCCGAAATCCGAATTCCGCTGTCCGCGTTTCAGGAACCCACCCCGTCCTACTGGAACGCCTCGGTGCCCGTGAAGGCGCGATACGGATCGAAGCTCGGCAGGATGCGGGCGTCCTCGTCGGTGAGCGCGTCGGTCACCAGCCGGGCCAGCAGCTCGCCCAGGCCCGGCCCCAGCATGAAGCCCTGGCCGCACATGCCGATGGCCTGGACGAAGTTGGGACAGCTCCGCGTCCGGCCCACGATAGGGAAGGCGTCGGGTGTCATGGGGTACTGCCCGCGCCACGAGCGTCGCACCTTGAGATTGGCCAGCCGCGGGTAGAGCGACACCATCCGCCGGGCCACCTGCGGGAAGAAGACCGAGGTGGAGGCATTGTCCTCCCCCCAGATGGGGGGGTGCGGAGTGATGCAGAAGACCACCTGCCCTTCCCGGTTCTGGTAGAAGTAGTAGTTGAGCGAGTTCTCGCCGGCGCGCATGTCCACGATCATGGGCCCGAAGAACCGCGCCACCGGCTCGGTGATGGCCGCCTCATGACAGTCGGACCGGACCGGGAACGACTCGCCGGCCATTTCAGCCACCGACCGGGCGTGGTTGCCGGCGGCGTTGACGAGGCAGCCGCAGCCGTAGGCGCCGCGGTCCGTCACCACGCCGGTGACCCGGCCGGCGGCGGTGGTGATGCCCGTGAGCGTTTCGCCGAAGCGGTAAACGGCGCCGCGGGCGAGACTCTTGAAATAGAAGGCGCTCATGGCCAGGAGCGGCGAGGCGCTGCCGTCGCCCGGCGAATAGGTGGATCCGCGCAACCCCTCCCGGTTGATGCCCGGCGCCAGCTCGGCGTACTCGTCGGCGGTTAACCAGCGGATGTCCAGTCCAAACTCGTGCTGCACCGTCATCAGGTCCTTGAGCTTGCGCTCGTCCGCCTCGCTGTAGGCGGGATAGCTGTAGCCGTTGCTCAGCCAGCCGATGTCGTCGCCGTGTTCCGCCTCCCAGCCGGCGAAAATCTCGATGCTCCGCTGGCAGACCCGGATCTTGCCGAAATCGGAATGGGTGGCGCGGATGCCGCCGATGGCTTTCTTGTTGTTCCCCTGCCCCGGCGACGGATGCTCGTCAATCACGAGCACCGACAGCCCCCGCCCGGCCAGCGCCAGCGCCGCCGGCACGCCCACCGAACCCGCTCCGATCACGATGACATCGTAGTTCGGCCGGCTCATGAGCGGTTCTCCTGGTCGGATTCGCCGGCGAACATCCCGAGCGGGATCTCCACGAACACGGGGCGCCGGGTGTTGGGCGTCACCGCGTCCGCCGGCACCCCCTCCTCGCGGAGGATCTGCCGGATCATGGTCTCGCATGTCTTTGAGCCGCAGGCGCCCATGCCGGCCCGGGTGACCGCCTTGATCATGTTCACGTCGGTGACGCCGCGGCGCACCAGCGCCCGGACTTCCGCCCGGCTCACGCGCTCGCAGAGGCAGACGAAGGCGCTGTCGCCGTCGGCCGGCGCCGGGACTGTGTCCGCCAGCGGACGCGTCACGGCTTCATCCTGGATGCGGAACGACACCACCCGCGGCGCCAGCGCCCGGGGCGCGCGGAGCCGGACCAGTTGCATCCGGTTGGCCTTGTTCCTCACCACGCCCACGACCGGCAGATCGCCCAGGGGCTGGCCGTCGATGTCCACCGCCGGCACCGTGTCGCCCACGGCCACCGGGTAGTTGAACACCTCGTACGGCACCGTGACCGTGGGATTTTCGGGATCCTTCCGATAGTCCACCAGGGTGATGGCCAGGCCCGGGCAGATGGCCACGCACCGGGCGCAGCCGGTGCAGGTCCCCTCGAAGTACGGCAGTCCCATGATGGGATCACCCTGGATTCGGATGGACTGGGTGGGGCAGACGGTGGCGCACGGGTTGCACGGGATTTCCTGCCGGCAGTGGATGACCGGCAGCACGCCGGAATCGGCGGCCGGCGGCGCCGGCGGCTGCACCGGGCCGGGATGCGATTTCAGGATTTCGGCCTTCTCGTGCCAGGCGGGCGGGATCGCTTCCACCGGGGCGCCCAGCGCCTGCGCCACCTGCAGGCCGGCGATCCGGCCGTTGAACATGGCCGAGGAGGCCTCGGCGATCTCCAGGGCGTCGCCGGCGGCGAAGACGGGGAGCCCGGCGGCGCGCG
>CALAMB010000323.1 GCA_937925645.1 uncultured Acidobacteriota bacterium | reverse complement strand
CATCCGGTACGTTTCGGCGGGGGCGAAGAGAACCTTTTTCTCGAGATAGAAGCAGTACGCGCAGTCGAGATTGCAGGCCGGCCCCGCGGGCTTGGCCACCACGTGGACGCCCTGCGGGACGCCGCCCGGCTGCGTGCAGGTCCGATCATTCCGCTTGCTCATTGTCTGAATCCGGGGGCCGATGCAAACACCGGTCGGACGCCTGCCGGACGACCGCTGTCCTCCGGGATCATTCGGCACGCTTCCCGGTGCGCTGCTCCCGGAGAATGTTCAGCAGGTCCTCGAAGCGCATCTTGGCCTCACCCAGGCTGATCACCACCTTGCCGAGCCGTCCGGAGAAGCGGTGCGGCACGTCGTAGGTCAGGTTCACGGGCGTGCCGGTATCTTCGCCGATGTCGAAGGTCTCGTCCAGCGAGACCCGAATGGGGATGGTGGACTCGATGCGCCCCCGGGCGGCCGGCCGGCCGTCCACCTGGAGGGACCCGGCGCCGCCCTTGCCGAAGCCCCCGCCGTCGTACGTGAAGTCGAACTCGATGGTGTGGCGGCCCGGCGCCAGGGCGTCGGGCGCGGCGATTTCGAAATGGGCGATGTCCAGGTTGTTGTAGTGGAACGAGGGCTTGCCATCGGTCATCAGCAGGGCATACCCGCCGCTGAGGCCGCCCTGGGTCACCAGAACCCCCTGCTCCCGTCCCGTGGACAGCTCCACCTCGACGCGGATGTGGAAGTTCCGGTTCTTCACATTGGGCGCACTCCCTTCCGGGATGCGCGTCACGGGGCCGCCGTAGACGAACTCGTCGCGGCCCCGCCGGAGGCTGGGCCGGATGGATGGGTTGAGCCGGATGATCTTGCTGTCATCCAGCGGCAGCACGTTATGCCGGGCGGCTTCGGCATAAAAGAGGAGCTTGAGCTCCTCGAGCCGGGCCGGCTCCCTATCCGCCAGGTCGACTGCCTCGCTGAAGTCTTCGGCGAGGTTGTAGAGTTCCCACCGGTAGCCGCTGATCACGTCCACCTCGGCCGTCATCATGGAATCCTGCCAGGGGGCCAGGTGCGGCGTGGTGCAGGCCACCCACCCGTCGTGGTAGATGGCCCGGTTGCCGAACATCTCGAAATACTGCGTTCGGCGGGTAGACGGCGCCTTCGGGTCGTCGAAGGTATAGGCCATGCTCACACCTTCCACGGGCTTCTGGGCCACGCCGTTGACGATGGCCGGCGCCCGCTGGTCGCATGCCGCCAGGATGGTTGGCACGATGTCGATCACGTGGTGCCACTGGCTCCGGATGCCGCCCCGGTCCCCGATCCGGGCGGGCCATGAAAGCACCATCCCGTTGCGGGTGCCGCCGAAATGCGAGGCGATCTGCTTGGCCCACTGGAACGGGGTGCACATGGCGTGGGACCAGCCGATGGGGTAATGGTTGTGGCTTTTCCACGTGCCCAGGTCGTCCCGGTGCCGGAGCACTTCCTGGAGGTCTTCCTCGACGCCGTTGAGAGTGGCGAGTTCGTTGAGGCACCCCTGGAACATCCCCTCGTCGCTGGCGCCGTTGTCCCCCGCGATGTAGATGACCAGCGTGTTGTCGAGCTGGCCGAGTGCCTCGATGGCGTCCAGGACCCGGCCGACGTTGTGATCCGTCTGGGAGAGGAATCCCGCGTAGAGCTCCATCATGTAGGCGTAAAGCCGCCGCTGCTCGGCGCTGAGGGTGTCCCATTTCGGAACGTCCGGGTGCGGCGCCGTCAGCCGGGTGTCGGCGGGGACGACGCCGAGCGCTTTCTGGCGGGCGAAGGTTTCCTCCCGCATGCGATCGTAACCCTGGTCGAACCGGCCCTTGTACCGGGCGACCCATTCCGGGCGGGGGTGGTGGGGGGAGTGCGTGGCGCCGGGGGCGTAGTAGAGGAAGAACGGCTTGTCCGGCGCCACGGCCTTCTGGTTGCGGACCCACCGGATCGCCCGGTCGGCGATGTCGTCGTCGAAGTGGTAGTCCGGCCGACCGAGGTAGGGTTCCACCGGGGTGGTTCCTTCGTAGGCCGCCGGGCGCCACTGGTTGGTCTCGGCGCCGACGAAGCCGAAGAAGTGCTCGAAACCCAGGCCCGTGGGCCACAGGTCGAAGGGACCCGCCTGGCTGTTCTGCCAGTCGGGCACGTTGTGGTTCTTGCCGAACCAGGCGGTGTTCCAGCCGTTCTGCCGGAGGATTTCGGCCACGGTCGCGGTGTCCTTCCCCATCTGGCTGTCGTAGCCAGGGAAACCCGTGGCCTGCTCCATGATCACCCCGGTGTGCGCCGAGTGGTGGTTGCGGCCGGTGAGCAGCGCCGCGCGGGTGGGCGAGCTGAGGGCCGTGGTGTGAAACTGGGTGTAACGGAGGCCGTTCCGCGCCAGCCGCTCCAGCGTGGGCGTCTGGCAGGGCCCGCCGAAGGTGCTCGTGGCGCCGAAGCCGACGTCGTCCAGGATCACCAGGACGACGTTGGGCGAACCCTTCGGGGCCTGGATCGGTTGCGGGAAGTCGGAGCGGGAATCCTTCACGCTCAATCCGACCTGGCCCTTGAACGGCTCCGGAGTTGCGGGAAGGACCTCCTGAGCGGACACGGCGCCGCCGAACAGACCGCCCCCGGCCACCAGCGACCCGACGGCCGTCCACGCCACCTGGTGGCGGATTCCCCGGACTGGCTGACTCATGACGTTCCTCCTGGGCTCACTGGGATGCCTTCACGCCGGACGCGCCGCCGGATGAGACCGGTCCGGCTATCCGCATTCTGACTGATATCGCCTGGTTGTGAATGTAGTCAAAAAAGGGGAGGGTTGCAAGGAGTTGTTCCGAGCGTTTCCGAGAGCAAGAAAGTGATGCTCCTCGAGACATCCCGCGGCGGGAGGATTGGATTCGGATTCACGGTCGATTTCGTTGCCCGTGAGCCGGAAGTCGCAGGCGGCGACTGCAACAGTCGGGAGTACGGGGCAGATAGGTGGAATCTGGGCCAACCGCTGCACCACGCCGTCTGGCCGCGGTCGTCCAACGCGGCCTGCGAAAACCGCCAGGCGCCGCGGCGACCCGTGACGGGTCGCGCAGGGCGGAGGCATCGAATGTTCAGAATCGACGGTGCGGCACGGATTCAGCGCGACATCAGGATCCGGCCGCGGACTCGATCCAATACAGCAGGAGGATGAGCAGCCCGGCCACGGGCAGAACCACCACCCAGGGGTTGACCCGGAAGAGTTCCGGCAGGGTGATGGGGCCGAAATCCTTCCACGGCAGAATGGTTCGGTTCAGCCCGGGATACAGGGCGGCGAAGAGCGCGGCCCCGACGAGGATGCCGGCCAGGCCGCCCGCGAGGGCGTCCAGGTAGCCGTTGCCGATGGCCCCGGCGATGGTGCCAGGGCAATAGCCCAGCGTGGCGAACCCGGCGCCGAACACCAGCCCGCCCACCATGGACGTGCCCAGCGACCCCGGTTTCGGGCTCAGCCGGATCCAGCCGAACGCCCGCATCAGGTGGAGGCCCAGCATCCCCGTGATCACCGCGGTGAGCATGATCTTCACCACGGTGAAATCG
>CALAMB010000322.1 GCA_937925645.1 uncultured Acidobacteriota bacterium | reverse complement strand
CCCGCTGCTCGGGTACCAGAGGAGCCGCGGGTCGCGCCCCAGCGCCGCCAGCCGCTCCAGGAAGTCGGCCCAGTGGGCGTCCCCGTCGGGGCGCGCGGGCCGCAGGCAGTCGCGGAAAAATTGGTGGTTGGGTTTATCGCTCATGGGACCTCCTTTTGAATTGTCGATTGCGTCGGTCGTGGTCGGTCCGCCCGCGGAGCCAGGCGCAGTGGGCGCGGAGCACGGCGCGGGTGACGGCGTTGCTCCGGCCCGTGGCGTTGTGGCGGGCCACCGCCCCCTGGACCGCGGCGATGGCGAGCCCCAGGGCCGTGAAGGCGGGGCGGGCCCAGGGCGACGGGGACCCGAGCGCCGCCGCCGCGGCGGTCCCCGTGATCAGGGCGGCCAGGGCGAACACGCCCCAGGTCGCCCGGCGCATCCCCCAGCGGGCCATGGCGGTGCGCGCCAGGGGGTTGGTCTCGCCGTCCGGCGAGCCGACCCGGCGGAGCGTGGTCCGGCAGTCCAGCCACTTGGTGGCCAGCAGCGCGGCGACGGTGATGATGACGGCGGTGTTCATCGCGCCCTCCCGCCGCCGTCGGTGGCGGCCGCGAGCGCCGCGGCGCCCTCGGTGCGCTCCCAGGTGAAGCCGTCCCCCTCGCGGCCGAAGTGGCCGTAGGCGGCGGTGGCCCGGTAGACGGGCCGGTCCAGGCGCAGGTGCCGGATGATCTCCCGCGGCCGCAGGGGGAAGTGCCCGCGCACCGCCTCCTCCAGCCGGCGCTCTTCCACCCGGGCGGTGCCGAACGTGTCCACCCGCACGCTCACCGGCTCGGCCACGCCGATGGCGTACGCCAGCTGCACCTCGGCCCGCTCCGCCAGCCCCGCCGCCACGACGGTCTTGGCGATGTGCCGGGCCATGTAGGCGGCGGAGCGGTCCACCTTGGTGGGGTCCTTCCCCGAGAAGGCGCCGCCGCCGTGGCGGGCGGCGCCGCCGTAGGTGTCCACCATCAGCTTGCGCCCGGTGAGGCCGCAGTCGGCCGCCGGCCCGCCCGTGGTGAAGGGGCCGCCCGGGTTGACGTGGTAAATCGTCCGCCCGTCGAGGAGCTCCGGGGGGATGGCCGCCGCGATCACCCGCTCGCGGATGTCGGCCTCGAGCCGCTTCGGCGCGACGCCCGGCGCGTGCTGGGCGCTCACCACCACCGCGGCCACGCGGACGGGGCGCCCGCCGCGGTACTCCACCGTCACCTGGGTCTTGCCGTCGGGGCCGAGGTACGCGAGCGTGCCGTCGCGGCGCACCGCCGCCAGGCGCCGGGCCAGCGCGTGGGCCAGGGCGATGGGGAGCGGCATGAGCGCCGCGGTCTCGCGGCAGGCGTAGCCCACCATGAGCCCCTGGTCGCCGGCGCCGCCGTCGCGGACCGCCGCGGCGATCTCGGGCGACTGCCGCTGCACCCGGCAGTCCACCTCGCAGGTCCGCCCATCCAGTCCGGCTTCGGCGCTGTCGTAGCCGATGTCGAGGAGGACGCCCCGCGCGATCATCGGGATGTCGATCTCCGCGCGGGTGGTGATCTCGCCGGCCACCGTGACCCGGCCGGGCGTGAGCAGCACCTCGCAGGCCACGCGGCCGGCGGGGTCCTGGGCCAGCACCGCGTCGAGCACGGCGTCGGCGATCTGGTCGGCGGCCTTGTCGGGGTGTCCCTCGGTCACCGATTCGGACGTGAAGAAACGGGATTCGTTTGTCATTTTCATCTCTCCTTTATTTGGATTTCGTGCCGGCCGCCGCCGGCCGGCCGGGCGCGGACCGTGAGGCCCGCTGCCCCCTCCTTCTGCACCACGCTGAAGAATCCGAACGTCGTGAACAGCCGCATCCAGCCTCCTGCTCCGATGAATTCGCCTCGGGGCCGGCCCCGGCGGTCTTGAACGGGAAACCGGATCGCTCCCGTTATGCCGGTCTTTCGTTCCAGATTGCGGAACGTTTGGGCAGAGGGCGCGACGGGGCCCGCCGGCGGATCGGGGGCCCGCCGCGGGGGCACGGTCGCCGGGGAAGTCATCCCGGGACGGTGACGTGGGGTAGGACGAGTCGGTGATCATGCTATCCTCCTTTCTCTTTTCGTTCGAGCCGAAGCCTTCCGTTCCGGCCCTGTGGGGGCCGGGGACGGCGCGCCGCAGCGCCCGGGCGCTGTCCCGCGGCCGGAGCCGCGGCGCCCGGGGGGCGGCGGGAAATGGGTCGGGATCAGACGAGCGGGAGCGCGTCCGCCTCGCCGGCGGCGGTGAACAACAGCCATTTGAGGAAGCGCGGGTCCTCGGCCCGGCCGGCGGCGGCGAGCATGGCGGCGAGCAGGCCCGTCGCCTCCAGCGCCGCCCGGCGGTCGCCGGCGAGGATCGCGGTGAGGCACTCCCCCGCCGGCCCGTACGGGCTGAGGCGGAGCCCGCGCAGGAACGTTACCCGGGCGCGCAAATTCCCGAAGCGCTCCTGTAGCCGGCGGAACAGAAGGGCGCTCACCCCCCACGCCAGCGCCCGCAGGGCGTCCTCGGCCCGGCCGGCGCCGGGGGAACCGTCCGGGTGGCGGCGGCGCCAGTCGCGCCACTGGCGCGCGAAGGCGTGCTGGGCCGGACCGGTCCGGTCGGCGGGCGGGGCGGGGCGGGGGGCGCGGCGGCCGGGGCGGCTCGCCGGCGGCGGAACACAGGTGACGGATTGGCTACTCATGATGCGTACCTCCTTATCGTGAAATGCTGACTTCGTTGGCGGCCGACTCGGACGCTCCGTCAGGGGCGTCCTCAACGGCCACGCGGTACGGCTCGGCGGAATCAAAAGGAATATATAGGAATATTTCTTGACAGATCCAGTCGATTCGTGGATAATTCACGCATGGACACAAAGCATTGTTATTTTTAACTTCTTTGTTCATCATGTAAGTCATTCTATCAGTTTCTGACCGGTTTGTCAAGTGGAATATTCCAAATATTCCATTATGCAAGATCACGAAACGAAAGTTCGCCAACAGGAATATTGATTTGATTGACAGGGTGCTGAATGAATTGATAGGATGAAAGCGAAAGCAATTCACTAAAAAACTGAAATAAAAGTATTAAAAGTAATTCGATATCAATGCTGGACTGGAGGATCGATGGCCAAACGGAATGAAATAGTCGGAAATATTCCTAACGGTCAGACCCTGGGCGAGTGGATCCGCGCGGCGCGGCTCGGTTCGGAGTTCCCCACCCAGGTGGCGTTCGCCGCCGCGCTCGGCCTGAAGCAGGCGCACCTGTCCAAGCTGGAGCGGGGCGACCTGCGCCCCAGCCGGGAGGTGCTGAACCGGATCGCCCGGCTCACCCAACGCGCCCTGGGAGACCGGCAGGCGGTGCTGGAGCTCGACGGCCTGCGCCTGGCCGCCCCGGCGCTCCAGGCCGCCGGCGCCGTGGCCGGCCTCGTCGTCCGCGTCCCCGGCGCCGACGCCATCCTGCTGCGCCACGTGCGCGCCGCCTTCGACGAGATCGCCGGCCGCCTCGCCCCGGGCCGGTCGCTGCCGGAGATCGAGCCGCTGCTGGATCCGGTGGCGCAGTTCTATTCCCACCTGTCGCCGGAGCAAATCCGGCAGATGGAAGCGTGCCGGTTGCCGGAGGATGTGTTCGTCAATGCGTTTCCCAATCGCGACTCGGCCATCCTTGACGTGGGCTGCGGCGGGGGGCAGAACGCGGCTCTGCTGAAGCGTCTCGGCTACCGCGTGCAGGGGGTGGATGCCGTTCCGGCGATGATCGCTCAAGCCACCCAACGATATCCCGACCTGAAGGGACGTTTGGCGGTGGGCCGGTTGCCGGGTCTGCAGAAAGCGGTCAAGGAACGATTCGACGGGGTGGTCTGCGCCAACGTCCTTCAGGAGCTGCCCCAGGCGGAGCTGCTCCCGGCCGTGGGCGAACTGGCCGACTACTTGAAACCGGGTGGGCGGCTGGTGCTGTCGGTGCCCGAGAAGCCGGAACAGTCTGCCGATCAGGTCTTCCCTCAGTCTTTCGAGATCCCGGAAGACGACCTGATGTGCCTGTTGAAATATAACGGCATGGAGTTGGTCGCGAGACAGGAGCTGGATTCGCAGTCAGGCCGTTCCAACCTGTTGATATCCCGAAAGGCCGCCTGAGGGCCCGCCCATAAGGAGAAGGAAGATGATCGACAACACCGCCCTGTTCCACGAGCTCCTCGCCGCCGGCCGGCTGCCGCTCCGCCGGGGGGCCATCTTCGACCGCCCGGCGGCGCCCAAGGGGCCCGCCTTCGACTTCGGCCGGGTGGAGGGGATGCTCCTGGGGCTGGCCGTGGGCGACGCCCTGGGCGTCCCCACCGAGAGCATGCTCCCCGCCGACCGCCGCGCCCGGCACGGCGAGATCCGCGGCTACCTCCCCCACCCGGCCGTGGGCGAGCGCCGCGGCTTCCCCTCCGACGACACCCAGCTCGCCTTCTGGACCCTGGAGCAGCTCGTCGCGGACGGCGGCCTGGTCCCGGAGCGCCTGGCCGACCGCTTCACCCGTGAGCGCATCTTCGGCATCGGCGACTCGGTGCGCCAGTTCCTACAAAATGCCGCGGCCGGTCGGCCGTGGACCGAGTGCGGCCCCGCCTCGGCGGGCAACGGCGCCCTCATGCGCATCGCCCCGGTGCTCGTCCCCCACCTGCGCGGCGGCGGGACCGCCCTCTGGGCGGACGCGGCCCTGGCCGCCCTCGTCACCCACAACGACGCCGCGTCGCTCGCCGCCTGCGTGGCCTTCGTGGACATGCTCTGGGAGCTGCTGGACCTGGCGGCGCCGCCGGAGCCGGCGTGGTGGGTCGACCGCTTCGTCGCCGCCGCCGCCGACCTGGAGGCGGGCGCGGGCTACCGGCCGCGCGGGGGCCGGTTCACCGACTACGCCGGGCCGGCGTGGCGCTACGTCGCGGAGCGGGTGCGGTGGGCCTGGGACGCGAAGCTCGCGGTGCGCGAGGCCTGCGACGCCTGGTACTCCGGGGCGTACCTGCTGGAGACGCTCCCCAGCGTCCTCTACATCCTGATGCGCCACGGCCACGACCCGCAGGCGGCGATCGTCCGCGCCGTCAACGACACCTGGGACAACGACACCGTCGCCGCCATCGTGGGCGCCGCGGTGGGCGCCCTCCACGGCCGCGCCGCCCTCCCGGCGCCCTGGCTCCGGGACCTGTCGGGCCGCACCGCCGCCGCCGACGACGGCCGCATCTTCGACCTCCTCGCCTCCGCCCGCGCCACCTTTTGGCCCACGCCCTCCTGATCCATCGAGTGTCTGGAACTCTTTGGTATCCCAAGCCTCGGTCCTAGGTCCCAGAACCCAGGTCCCAGGTCCCAGGTCCCAGGTCCCAGGTCCCATCAACCATCAACACTCTCTGTGTCCCCTGTGCCCTCTGTGGTGATTCGAATTTAAACCTCGGTCCCAGGTCCCAGAACCCAGGTCCCATCAACGATCAACCAACACCCTGAGCATGATCTGCCGGCGGGCACGCGGGAGGTACTGCGAGCGGGAGCGAGCGGCGCGAAAGCCCTCCTCGCGAAACTCGCGGGGCCCGCGACACCATTTCATCGCCGACGGCGGCTGCTCTGCGGAATCCAAAGCGGCGTTGAGCCGCCGCACTCCACAGCGCGGGCCGCGCCCGGCCCGCGCCATCCAGAGCGCGCCTCCCGAAGATTGGCCGCGGCCGTCGACGGACGCCGACGGAGTGGTGCGGCGCCCGGGATGAGGCACCGCGCGGGCCCCATCGCTCCGCTCCCTCCCGGTCGCGGTACCTCCATCGTGCCAACCGTCCCATCGTGCCCCACGAAATTGGCACCTTTGAATCTGATTACCGGCGAGCCGGCAATATTGGCCCCACTCACCGAGTATCTGGAAACCGGTGGCGTCCGCCTGCCGTCCGCGTGTGATTCAAATCACTCAAATGGTAACTCCGGTCAGATTGTCGTAGCCGGACAAACACAACTGTTTTAAGATCATGTCTCAACCCCAACTTATAGGCGTTCCCGGGGGGCCACGATTGGAGACATTCTCTTCCATTGTTTGTTCATGATCTCGAGAGCTGTCTGAAGGCAGCTGCACGGGCTGTGCCCAATTCGGGATTTGGCTAAATTTTTCCAACAGGAGGGATGCCCATGACCGTTCCCGCTACGCCCAAGCCGGCGACCAACACCGGCACGCTCGTTTCATTGCTCAAGAAGCACTGGTATGTCACGCTGGCCCTGGCCATCAGCGTTTTGGCGGCGGTGCTGATCTTCCTGCTCGCCTTCCCCTACGCCTGGTGGAAAGTGCCCAACGAGTTTGACGAAACACCCTATCTGGATGCATCGGTCTATGAGGGACAGGAGTCTGTTTTTATCTACCGTGAGAAAATTCTCGCGTTGGCGATCCAGAACGTCGACGCACAGGACCCCTCCGCGTTCCCACAATTTGCGGAACTCCGCCAAGAAATGGCGACTAAGGTGATTGTGTATGAAAAATTCTCGTTGGGTGAAAATTCCGAACTGCAGTCCAAAATCGATGGGGCGATCCGGAAATTGGAACAGGAAGCCAACGCCTTGATGCAGGGCAATTACTATGCGAACTACCAAAAAATCGAAGGCCTGCGCAATCGAGTGCGAAGTCTGAAGCGATTTCAATCGTCCATCCGTGGTGAATTCTTCCGGGATGTCGGCGACTATGAACTGGTTGCCTTCAAGCTGCCGGATGATGCCGGCCATCGATCACAATTAGACAGAGAAACGATCCGCCCCTTGACCAACTTGAAGCTTCTTGAAAAGCAGGACTTGGAGTCCGCCATCATCGATCGGCTGGACGCAAAGGCAGACAAACAACAAGAAGCGCTCGAACAGAAACGCGACGAAGCTTATTCCATCTACGAAACCAACATATTGAATCCCAGACGCGCCGAATTGAGAGTCGCGTTCTGGATCATGTGGTACCGGATGCTGGTGATGTTCGTGGGCACGGTCCTGGCGACCGGTCTCCTGGCGGTGTTCGTGAGCAAGATCCACCGAACCGGCATCAAGCCCAAGAGCACGGAAAACCTGTACTTCGCCACCAACAAATCCCAGAAGATCTTTCAATGGATTGCGTTCATCATCGTATTCATCGCGATCCTGGCGATCTGGGGACAGTTCCTGCTGGCCATTCTGTTCACCGCACTCGGTTCGGCCATGCTGGATCTGCTTGTGCCGACGTTTTTCGGCAGCTCGGTCTTTGATTACCCGTTCGTCTTCCTGATGCCCAATTTCTTGGCCTTCATGGCGGTGGTACACGCCTGGTTCTTCCTGCTTCTTTCAGAATTTATCTGGTTCCTGTCCAACTGTTACCACCTGACGCATCTCAAGACGTACGGAGAGGATTGATCAGCAACGTGAAATCCAGGGCGGGATTCCCTCCCGCCCGTTTTTCGTTTCCGGCTCCTGGAACCCGGATCCCAGATCCCGGCAACTATCAACCATCAACTATCAACTATCAACTATCAATCTGATGCACTCTGCCTGACCCGTCCTGCCCGCCGCCTGACTCCGCATCCCGTCCGCTGCCTCGCCTTTCCATTCACAAAAAGAAAGAG
>CALAMB010000321.1 GCA_937925645.1 uncultured Acidobacteriota bacterium | reverse complement strand
CTCCTATCTCCTATCTCCTATCTCCTGTCTCCTATCTCCTCCCTTCTCCCCGGCGGCAGGATGAAACGCAGCGGCGAACGAACGAACGCCTTCACCAGGTGGAGCAGCAGGGCCGCCATCTCGCGGCCCGAGACGCTGTAGGCGCGGAGCGCCGTGTAGAGCGACAGCACGAAGCTCACCGACAGGTTCATCGTGAACATCACCACGACGCCGGCCAGCGCGCCCAGCAGATCGCCCGGCGGCAGCGGCTGACCGTCGCGGGAGACCAGGGCCAGCGCCAGCGACCCGGTGCTCAGGACCACGTGGCGCACGTCCAGGGGAAGGCCGACGAACCGGCCGGCGCTGTGCGTGAAGCCGAGCATGAACCCCAGGGAGATGTTGGTGCCCCAGCCGGCGGCCTGGCGGACGAACGTGTCCGCCCAACGGCGCAGGCGCTCGCGCCCGATGAACTCGCCCAACGGGTGCTCGGCGATGGCCTGGGGCACCCGGTGGTAGACCGACCAGTTCTCGAACCAGCCGCCCGCCTGACCGGCCAGCCAGAGAATCACGCCGGTCAGGGCGGCGTAGAACAGCGTGCCGCTCCGCAGCGGATGCAAGCTGCCGATGGCGTACTCCACGCGCGCCGCGTCGAGGTACGGTTGGCCGACGGCGGACTGCCACACCAGACTGAACACGGCGGCCCCCGCCGTGACCATCAGGATGTTGCCCAGGGCCGCGGCGAGCTGGGAGTGGCTGATGCGGGCGGCGTAGTCGGTGATTTCATCGCGCCGCTCGACGCCCCGCAGCTCCCGGACGATCTCGGCCAGTTTGGCCCCGGTCATGGCCGGCTGCTTCGTGGCCAGCATCAGCCCGAACGCCTGCAGCAGCAGGAAGCCGACAGCGTAATTGAGACCCGCCAGAAACCCCTCCGGGAACGCGGCCAGACTGACGCCGGCCAACTGCACCTTGACCGCCGCGGTGCCCAGCATGACCAGACCGCCCCCCGCCGCCGCCAGCCAGATGTGACGGTACTCCGCCCGGTTCGCGGCGATGTAGTGCTCCCCCGTCTTGCCGGTGCGTTCCACGATCTTGCGCTGGAGCAGGTGGGTGTTCCAGGCGATGAGGTGGCTGAGACTCCGGTCCTTGTGGCTGGACAGCACCACCTGCGCGAGCAGCCGGTGGAACGCGGCGGCCCGCGCCTCGTCCGACGCGGCATCCAGGACGTCCACCATCTGCTCCATGCGCCGGAGGCACCGTTCCAGCACCTCCAGACCGTAGACGATCCCCGTGCTGACGCCCTCGCTCTCGAGCCGACGGTGGATCTCGGCCATCTCGTTCCGGCAGGCGGCACAGGCAGTGCGCCAGTCGTGGGCCGCCGCCGCCCGGTCCTTCCCGCCGGTCCAGGCGGCGAGAAACTCGTCGCTGAACCGGGCGAGCCGGAAAAACGGCGAGGCGCTCACCGGACCGGGCCGGCTGCGGGAGCGCAGCTTTTCCGATAACCCTTCCGCCTGAGCCCGGGAGGCCAGGAGGCGGAAGGCGTCGGCGAACGCGGCCCGGATGCCGGTCCAGGCCGCGTCGTTTGTCGGCGGCATGATCACGCGGGCGAGGCGCTGGAGATCCTCCGACGGCATCTGGAGAAAACGCTCCACTTCCACGTTTCCGTCGAACAACTGGCGCAGCAGCTTGGCCAGGTCGCGGTCGTCCCGGGGTTGCGGCAGCACCCGGTTCATCAGCCGGTCGCCGAACTCGGCGAATAAGCCCCGCTGAACCGGGATGCCCGATTCGGCGAACAGGGCCAGGGCGTCGGTTTCGGCCAGGATCCGGCCCACCGCCCGCTG
>CALAMB010000320.1 GCA_937925645.1 uncultured Acidobacteriota bacterium | reverse complement strand
CGGGGTGGCGGCGCTGCGCCTCAAGCAACTGCTCGTGGTAGCGCGGCAGGCCCGTGCCCAGGACGACCAGGTACAGGCCCATCCCGGCGAGCTCGTCGAGCAGCGGCATCACCAGGTCCAGCCCCTTCTGGTCCACCAGGCGCCCCACCATGCCGATCACCGGACGCTCCAGGTCCACCGCCGGGAAGCCGTATGCCTCGAGCAGGGCCTGCTTGTTCGCGCGCTTGCCGGTCAGGTCGTCCAGGCTGAAGCGGTGCGGGATGAGGGCGTCCGTCTCGGGATTCCAGTCGCCGTAATCGACCCCGTTCAGGACGCCGTAGACATCCGAGGCGCGCTGCCGCAGGACGCCTTCGAGCCCGTAGCCATACTCGGACGACTCTTGGATCTCCTGGGCGTAGCGCACGCTCACCGTGTTGACCAGGTCGGCGTAGTGGATGCCGATTTTCAGGAAGTTCACCTGGCCGTAATACTCGAACGGCCCGAAAGGAATGCACATGCGCTCGGGGATCCCCAGCGCCGGCAGCACCTCGGCCGGATACAGGCCGGGATAGGCGATGTTGTGGATGGTGAGCAGGGTGCCCGGCCGCCGGGACGGCAGCGGGTCGGCATCCGCCTCCCGCAGGGCCAGCAGGGCCGGCAGGGTGGCGGTGTGGCTGTCATGGCAGTGGATGATGTCCACGTCCGGCTTGACCTGGTCCAGGTATTCCAGGCAGGCGCGGACGAAGCAGATGAACCGGTACGCGCCGTCGACGTACTCCTCGCCGGTGGCGGGATCGGTGTAGATGCCGTCGCGATGGAAGAAGTGGGGATTGTCCACGAGGAAGACCGGAACGTCCGCGCCGGGCAGGCGGGTGCGCCACACCGTGACGGGATGCACGCCGCCGGGCCCCAGATCGATCTTGGAACCGAACACCTTGACCGGCGGCTCCGGCAGCCGGCTCCGGTCGATCTGGCCGTAGGCCGGCGTCATGACGGACACCCGGACGCCCTCGTCCACCAGCGCCCGCGGCAGCGCCCCCACCACGTCGGCCAGCCCGCCCACCTTCGACAGCGGCACGACCTCGGCTGACACCATCAGGACATCCATGGCGTTTCTCCTCGCTAACGGTTTCCGTTGTGGTTGCGCTGCATGAGTTCCAGCTGCAGCAGGTTGACCTCCCGGAGGAAGCGGGCCGCGTCCTCGGGCGGCGTCGGGTTGATGTAGAAGCCCGTCCCCCATTCGAACCCGGCCATCCGGGTCAGCCGGGGGAGGATCTCGATGTGCCAGTGGTAGTCCCACTCCACCGTGTCCCAGTAGGACAACCGCTGCGGTCTGGCCGCGGTGTTGGGAACGGTATGGATGACGAAGTTGAAGGGTGGATCCTTCAGCCCGATCTTGATGCGCAGGAGCGTGTCCTTGAGGATCGAGGCGAGGTCGGCGCCCTGGCGGCCGTCGATGCGGGCGAAGCTGTGGCTGTGGAAGCGGGGCAGGATCGTCACCTCGAACGGGAACCGCGCCGCGTACGGGGCGTAGGCGACGAAGCTGTCGTTGGCGCTGATGATCCGCTCCTGATGCTCCAGCTCGTAGTCGAGGATGTCGCAGAACAGGCAGCGCTGCTTGAGCTGATAGTGGGCCCGCGCCGAATCGAGCTCCAGCGAGACAGTGCGCGGCGTGACCGGCGTGGCGATGAGCTGGGAGTGCGTGTGCCGCAGCGAGGCGCCGGCGGCGATGCCGTGGTTCTTGAAGATGAGGATGTATTTGAACCGCTCGTCGCGGCTCAGGTCGAGCCAGCGCATCCGGTAGATGTCAATGATGCGCGCCAGGTATTCCACCGGCATGTCGGCCATGCTCAGGTGGTGGTCCGGGCTCTCGATGATCACCTCGTGCGCGCCGATGCCGCGCATGCGGTCGTAGACCCCGGCGCCCTTCTTCTCCAGCTCCCCCTCGATCATGAGCGCGGGAAACTTGTTGGGCACGACCCGGACTTCCCAACCCGGCGAATTGGGCGCGGCGGCCGGCGGGCGGACGGCGTAGATTTCGGGCGGCGTCTTGTCCTCGTTCCCTTCGCAGAACGGGCAGAACGTGCCCGGCGGCTCCACCTCCTCGCGGGGGATGGTGAAATCCCCGGGGCGCTTGCCCCGCTCCACCGAGATGATCACCCAGCGCTGCTGGATCGGATCGTGTCGAAGTTCCGACATGTGTGCTCCCTTCACGCAGTCGCGCGTCGATATCCGCCGCTCCGGCCCGTCACAGGGCCTGGAGCCGGACGGTCAGCCGCCAGCGCTGCTCCCGCCCGGTGAGCCGGAACAGGAAGCAGACGGAGAGCCCCTGGTAGGTCTTCTCCATGACATCGATCGCCAGCGACACGGTCTCCACCGGCCAGTAGCAGATGGTCACTGGCTCCGAACACCGGAAGTGCACGGCATAGCCCTCGCGGCGGTTTTCCACGCTCCAGCCGTCCACCGCGTCCCAGCGCCCCGGCTCGCCCAGTCCGCGCGCGGCGGCCCGGTCCGCGGACGGGAAGCAGCATTTTTCGGGATCGTCACCGCCGGCGATGCCGAGATTCCATTCCACGCCGAGCCACCCCGGCCGGGGATCGGCGGGCGACCACGCGTAGTCGAATTCGAGGCGGGGCGCGTCCGCCGGCGCCGTCAGCGTCTTCCGGTACGGAAACCGCTCGTGGGCCAGCCGCAGGTCGACCCGGCGGTCCTCCCGCACCACGGCGGTGAAGGCGCAGTCCCGGAACGGGACGGCGCCGTCGATCCGTCCCGTCCGCAGCGCCGCGGGATCGGGCAGCTCGGGGAAGTACGTCTCCCGCAGCGAGTAACGCGGGCGGTCATCGAACGGCAGGTCGCCGGGGGCATCAGTGTCGCCCGCCGGCTCGCCGGCCAGCCGCACCACCTTGCCGGCCGGGGCGGCCAGATGGTACTTCTCGCGCCAGCGGGCGAGGATGTTCAACAGGTTCACGCCGACCGGCTTGAACGACAGCTCGGGGATGGCGCCGCCGTGCGCCGGCGCCAGCACGCAGAAATAGTCGCGGTGATCGACCAGCACCTCGTCGCGAAAATCGAGATCCAGGTCCGCCAGAACGATCTCGGGCGGCCGGTCCGGTTCCGGCCGTTCGTGGCGCTCCAAACCCCGCTGCGCCTCCAGCAGGTGGTGGAAGGCGGCGTGGCGCAGGTGGGGCAGATAGAGCCCACCGAACACGCCGTGCCAGAACACGTCGTTGCACTGGGACTGCAGCAGGTGGTCGTAGGCGGGGAGCGCCCGCTTGGCGTCCGTGTCGAACCGGCGGCTCAGGTGCAGGATCCGCTTGTGCAGGTAGTTGCTCTCGGGATATTTCACCAGGAAATTCCGCCAGATGCCGCCGCGGACGAACGGTTTGGCCTCCTCAGCCAGGCCGGTCCGCTCCAGGTGGCGGGACAGGTTCTCGTACTGCAGCGCCCGTTCGGCCGGCAGCGCCCACTGGCCCATCTCGGTATAGGAGGCGCCCGGCAGGGCGGCGCGTCCGCGCGGCGGATGGTCCCGGCAGAAGTCGGCGAAGGTCGTCGTGGTGACCAGGTCCGGGTGCGCCTCCAGCCAGCCGAAGAAATCGGCCAGCCAGCGTCGCTCGTAGACCCAGTCGTAGGTCCCGGGCCAGGAACCGAATTTCTCCGCGTCGTCCACCATGACGGCGAGCCGCTGCCCGCCGTCCCGCAGCCGGAGGAACGCCTCCTCCACCCGGGGCAGTTCCGCCCACGGGATGAGGTAGCGCATCGTCTCGCTGATGGGGAACACGCCGACGGCTCGGTCCAGTTCCTCCACGGTGAAGTAGCCGTCGAGTTCCGCGGGCGTCAGGCCGGCGGCGTAGAAGTGGTAGTCGTCCAGCGACACGTAGCGAATGCCCGCCGCGGCCAGGTCCTGGACCATGCCGGGTTCCCAGACCCGCTCCGCCAGCCAGACGCCCCGGGGCGCGTAACCGAACCGGTCCGCCACCAGCTCCGTCAGCCGGCGGAGCTGCTCGGCCCGGTCCGCCGGCGGGATGACGGGAAAGATGGGCTCGTACATGCCCCCCGACAGCGGCTCCACGCGGCCCGCCGCCACCAGCCGGGTCAACTGGTCCAGGTAGTCGGGATGGCGCGCCGCCAGCCACTGGAACAGGAAGCCCGAGCAGTGCCACACCATCCGGAGCGAGGGGAATTTGAGGAAGGTGTCGAGGAAGGGGCGGTAGGCCCGCTGGTACGACTCTTCCAGCACGTGCTCGAAATTGCCCACCGGCTGGTGGAGGTGGACGCCGAGGATCAGCTGGACCGGCTGCACGTCGCCCCCTAGACCACCCAGTAGTATTTCTCGAGATCGTCGATGGCGATCTTCTGGGCCAGGAAGCCCTGATGGGGCATCCGCTCAGCCAGGTTGTCACCGAGGAAGATCTTGAGCGCGAACTCGACCACCTGGTTCTCGTGGATCCCGATATCGGCCAGGGGCACGCCGAGTTCCACGATCTGGCGGACGCCCACCAGCTCGCAGGGCCGGCGCGCGGCCTCCGCGCCGCGCTCGTCCACCGCGACCTGCTCGTAGACGAGCTTCTTCCGGCGGTTGTTCCTGACCATGCGGTAGAAAATGTCACCCGGCTTGCGGAAATGGATTTCCACGCGGAACGGGTACTTCTTGTCGTTCAGGATCGCATTCTCCACGTCCAGGCGGACGTACAGGTTGTGGTGGTCGAAGCCGAAATGAAACCCGTTGAAGATCTTGTGCACCTGCTGCATCGTCGTGAACGCGTACTGGTTGGAAAAGTAGCCCGCCGCCAGCCACTCGAAGTAGTCGGTGATGAACCCGTCGAGCACCGGCGACAGGAGCTCGAAGGGCCGCTGCACCTTGAACCGGCTCACCTTCTGGATGATGGGCACGGCCAGCTCATCGGGCGGCTGCAGGCCGAGCTGGCGCCAGGCCTTGTCCAGGTGGGCCCGGAACAGCTGGTCGAACTCCCGGTCGTACTCGGAAAAATGGTCCTCGCCGTACCACCAGAACCAGTCGCTCCCTTCGGCGACCATCACGTGCTCCAGCGCCTTCTGGAAATCGCGCCGCCGGACGGCGTCGTCCGGGGACAGCGTGAGCGACACTTCCGCCAGCTTCTTGCGCGTGGCGGCCAGCAGGTCCCAGCCGCGGTTCTTCTCCGGGTGCCCCACCCAGGTGGAGAACGAGCCGAAGATCCACGAGCCGGCCCGCACCTTCGGCAGGGCGGGCGTCGCCTCGCCCAACCCGAGGTATTCGGAGAAGGTCACGGCCTTTAGAAACGGGCTCCGCTCGAGCCGCTCGTAGAGGGCGCGCAGGAAGGGCATGCCGTTGTCCGGGTAGTGCTCCCAGGCGTTCTCCCCGTCCAGGATGATGGGCACGGCGAAACGCCGCGCGTCGTCGGGCAGCAGCTTCCGGACCAGCAGCAGCCGGCTCACCAGGTCGTCGGCGGCCGACTCGCCGTCGTAGGTCGAATAGGTGAACCCGATCATGTCGGAGAGCAGGTGGTCGCGGAAGAAGATGTGGATCGGGTCGGCGTCGTCGCCGAAGCGGTACGGCAGGTACTTGCGCTCCGGCAGGAAGGGCTCGCCCTCGCGCAGGAGCCCGGACCGGCGCAGGGAGGCGTGCAGGATCTCCTCGTCAGTGGCCACCCAGCGGATCCCCTCGGCGCGGACCATGGCCAGCATCTCCTCGGAGACCGATCCCTCCGACGGCCACATTCCGCCGGGCTTGTCGCCGAAGAGGCGCTGGTGGGCGCGGATCGCCTGCCGGACGTGCCAGACGGCGTCTTCCGGATGGTGGAAATCGTGCCGGGGCAGCTCGATGTTGGGCAGGGCCTCGCGGGCGGAGTTGAGGTCGCACAGGAGCGGCAGGATGGGATGGTAGTAAGGGGAGGTGGACACCTCGATCTGCTGCCGCGCCGCGGCCGCCTGGTAGGCGGGCAGCACCTGACCGATGAACCGGCGCTGCGCGTCGAGCAGCCGCCGTTTGTCGGCCTCGCTGAAATTGCGCCCCTGCGACAGGAGCGTCTGGATCTCCGGCGTCTGCTGCAGGCGATGGCCGCACCAGGCCAGGTTGAACCACACCTGGAGGTCGCGGTAGTCCGGCTCGGTGAACAGGGCGGTTTTCTCGCGGAGCTTGTCCAGGTCGCCGACATGCCCGCGTTTCTCGAACAGCTCCTTGTAGCGCGCGTACGGCTGGACCATCTGGTCGAAATTCAGGGAGAAGAAATTCTTCAGCAGGAACAGCCGGTCGTCGGCGGTCAGTTCGGCGGCCGGCTTGAGGCTGAGGTCGAGGAACGGGTCGGAGGCGTCCCGGCCGGCGTAATCCTGGATCTGCTCCATGAGGGATGGGACCAGGTTGAACGTGGCGTGCACGCCGGGGAAGTCGGCCAGCACGTCCACCATGTCGTAGTAGTCCTTGAGCGCGTGGAGGCGGACCCACGGCAGGAGAAACCCGCCGTTGCCCACGCCCTTGTAAATCGGCTGGTGCATGTGCCAGAGGATGAGCACATATAACGGGTCGTTCCGTTTGGGCTGAATTTCCATGCTATCCATGCGGCTACCCCTCGCCTTCAGTCGCTAATGATACCATTGAACCCGCGGCCCGCCGCATCAAAATCTGCGGCGTCCGCACGCCGCGTTCGTACGCCGCGCATCTCGGCCGCGACAGCGGCCACGGCATGCAGCCCGGGCCGACAGGCCCGGGTAACCGAAAAATTGAAGGAATGCGAAAGCCGCGCCAGCGGCGGCGGGATCAAGGCGCCGGGTTCGGGTTGGAGTATCGATGCACCGCAGGTTGAGGGCCTCCCGGACCGCGAGTTCCCCCGCTCCTGCGGAGCTGGCCGACAGCCCGTGTTCGCCGCGCACCCGGACCTCTCGGTCCGGGCTACACGCCGCCGCCGCTCGCGCGGCGGGATCCTGTTGCGGAAGGCGAGTGGTCATCGGATGCACGCTGCGACGCAACGCGTACGGACGGCAGGATGTTCCATACTGTGCCGGAGGGTATGGCCCCCCTCAATTTTCAGACACTCGATGTGTCAGGGTAGCATTATGTTTATGCCGGTCGTCCGGCCGCGTTCATCGAACTCCGCGTACGGGGGCGAAGTAGCGCCCGTCCGCCGGACGGGCGCCGTGACACTCGGCACGAAGCGGGGGGGTCGGATCCGTTCCCGCCCCGACTTAAACCCGAGGGTGAATCGCTCAACCGTGCCGGGGGAGCGGGCCGCGTCCGGCGGACGCGGCCTACGGCATTCATGCAAGAACTGACTCGCCATCCGTTGGATCCGGCTGATCGGACGGGCCGCGTCCGGCGGACGCGGCCTACGGCGGAATCCAAAGCGCAGACGTGTCTGCGCACTCCAAACCGACACCGCATTGAAAAAAATCCGGCGGGGATACCGCCGGATTGTTGCCGTCGTGAGGATTGAAGTGGTTACTCGGCGCTGCCCCGCAGGCCGATGTAGGCGCTGAGCCGGGTCAGGTCGGCTGAGAAGTAGAACAGATCGCCGATGAGCTGATGATCCGATTCAACCTGGATCCAGGCGATGGTGTCGATGATGTCGGGGAAGATCACCTCGAGACCCTCGTCATACTTGCCCAGCGGCGGGATGATGTCGGTGGTGGTCCCCAACAGAGTGCCGTCGGCCGCGAAGGCCTCGATGGTGAAGCTGTTCTCGGTGGCGGCGATGTTGGTCAGACGGAGCCGGCTGAACCACTCCGCGCCGGTCTTGACCAGCGGGAAGTGATGGAGGGTGGCGCCGCTGCCCACGCCGATGATGCCGTCGAACTGGAACGGCGCCGCAATCTCGTCGGCCGTCCAGAACATCTCGAAGCCCAGCAGCTTCTCGGTGGCGCCCACCTTGAGATAGGCCGCGCCCTCGGGCAGCGCGTTGTCGAAGAAATTCTCGATGTACCGGGTCAACTGCTCGAGCACGGCGATGGGCCGTTCCTCCTCGGCCAGCAGGTCGCCGGCGGCGTCATAAAGCGACAGGTGGACCATGACGGTTTCGGCACCCAGATTCGAGAAGGTGATGCCGGTGTCGTAGAACCCCCGGTCGGGGATCTCGTTGTAGTACACCCGGTAGGGATAGTCCTGCTGGCCCGGCGCCAGGGTGGTCACCAGGATCGTCGGCGTGGATTCCGACTCCTCATCGCCCTGGTTGACCGCCTGCAGCGAGAACCGGTAGGTGGTCTGCGGCGACAGGCCCGTCCGCGTGTAGTGGGTCTGGGTGGTGGTGGCGATCAGGTTGGGGAACGGGCCGTCGTTGCTGTAAACAGCGTAATGCTTGAGGTCCGGCTCGGGGTTCGGATTCCAGCTCAGGTAGATTTCCGAAGAGGAGATCGCCGTCCCTTCGAATCCGGTGGGCCGGCTGGGCCGGGTCAGCGGGGCATCGCCTTTCTCCTCGGGCTTGGCCTCGGCCTTGAACAGCTCCACCGTGGGCGAGAACGCCGGCAGGCCGGCCAGGCCCTTGTCGGCGAAGGAGCCGAACACCTCGAACCCGATGAGCGCCTTGCTGGACTCCACCCGCAGGAAGCGGATCCGGCCGGGATCCTCGATTTCGAACATCTGGTCCACCAGACGGACGTACTTGCCGTTGGCGGGAATGGTGGCGACCGTCGAAGTGAGGTATTCGCCCTTTTCCGTGTAGGCGTAAATGAACGGGTTGACCAGGTCGGCCCCGGTGTTGATCAGGGTGATGCCGGTGTACCAGATGTCGGTGTTGACGACGTACGGGAAGATCAGGTCGGACGCGCCTCGGGCGAACATGGGGATGGTCACCAGCGATTCGTCGTCGCGCGTTCCGAAGGCGAGCACGCCCCGCAGCCTCGATTCGCTGGAGATCCGCACCCAGATGTCCTGCGCCAGGGTCTCCGGCGCGAACACCGCGTCGGCATCGACGTCGAGGGCCGCCTGCGGCGCCAGCGGATCGGTCTCGCGGATCTCCACCAGGTCTCCCGCCGCGTTGAACGCGTAGAAGACCACCGGCTTGGCCTCCTCCCCGATGTTGACCAGGGTGAAGCGGGTCTTCCAGTCGGCGGTGCTGGCGACGTGAGCGCACATCAGGTCCTCGGTCAGGCCGAACGTGGCGGCCTGAACGGCGTCGCTGAGGCCCGATTTGTTGCCGGCCTGGTCCGCCGCCTGGATCTGGAAGCTGTACGTCGTGGCCGGCTGCAGGTTCTCGACGACGTGGTAGATGCTCGTGGTGGTGGTGTACAGTTCGCCGTTCATGAACAGCTCGTAACCGGCCAGGCCGCTGCCGCCCGTGTCTTCAACCGCGTCCCAGGAGACGCGGATGCTGATGGAACTGAGCGGATTGGCCGCCAGGTTGGCGGGGACGGGCGGCGGCGTCGGATCATCCTGGGTGGTCATGACCACCACCGCGGGCGAGGACAACTCGGAGGTGCGGCCGGCGTTGTCGCGCGCCCGCACCTTGAACTTGTATTCGGTGTTCGGGGTGAGTCCCTCGTACCGGAAGGTCAACAGCGGGCCGTTGTAGATCCAGTACGGCGACTCGCCCCAGGGATTGGCGATCATCTTGGCCAGATCGTACTGGGCGATGGTGGAACCCGGCGGCGGCGTGGAGGCGTCCCAGGCCAGCTCGACCCAGGTCCCGCCCACGGCCGTGGCGCGCAGGTTGTCCGGAATCGTGGGGAGGAGCGTCTTGGTGGAAACCGAGATCCGCGTGCTGTGGTCGGACTCGACCGAGGCGGTGGAAAGCGCGGTCGCGGTGAAGTAATAGGTGGTGCTGTGCGTGAGGCCGGTCACCGTGGCGGAGGTGCCGGTCACGATGGCCACGATGGTGCCCGCATCCGGCGGCGAATCCATGGTGGCGTGCCGGTACACGCGGTAGTTCATGATGGTCGTGCCATTGGGCGTCGGCGGATCCCACGCCAGCACGATGCTGTCGGTGTTGCGTTCCGTGTACCGCAGGTTGTTGGGCGGGTTGGGCTGGCCTTCCGGCGGGAGCGTCTGCACGCTGACGGCGGCCGACTTGGCCGACTCGTTGTTCGCGTTGTCTACCGCGCTCACCTGGTAGGCGTACGTCGTGTTGGGGCTGAGGCCGGTGTTGGTGTAGGTCTGGGAGGTGGTTTCGGCAATGGGCGTGGGGCTGTAATCCCGGTAGACCCGGTACAGCTTGAGGCCGCTCTCGCCGTCCGCGGAGGCGCTCCAGGTGATCACGATGGACGAACTGGAAAGGGCTTCGCTGGTCAGGATCTGGGGCACGGTGGGCGGCGTCGTGTCCGCGCTGCGGTCGGCGAAGGCCTCCGCGCTCCAGCCCGAGGCGTTGTCGAACAGATCCACGGCCCGCACCCGGTAGTAGATCCTGTAGCCGGGATAGCTCTGATAGTCGATCAGGAAGGCGTTGGGGTGGGTCACCATCTGGAAGGTGTTCCACAGGCCGCCGTCGCCCAGTTTCTTTTGGACCTCGTAGTACGAGACGCCGGACAGCGCGTCGTAGGACAGGTTCCAAGTGATGGTGATGTACGTGAAGCCAACGTCGTAGACCGCCGTCAATCCCGTGGGCACGGTGGGCGGTTCGATGTCGCTCAGGGTGGTGGCCGAGATGGCATCCTGCTCGGGATTGACCGGCGATTCGAGGCCGACGGCATCGACTGCGGTGACATAATAGTTGTATTCGGTGCCGATCTGCAGGTTGGAGTGGCTGAAGAGGAGCCCGCTCGGTGAAGCCAGCAGAGTGTAATCCGGGTTGACCGCCTTTTTGCCGTAGACGTTGTAGTAAGCCGTGCCCGTGCACCCGTCGATGGCGGCGTCCCACCGGACGTTGATCGACGTCATGGTGATCTCGTACGCCGGCGCCCGCAGGTTGCCCGGCAGGGGGGGCGCGACGCGGTCGATCGTCGCCACGCTGCTCGATCCAGTTTGCGAGATGGCCGGACCGCCGACCACATGATGCTCGGCGGTGACGTACACCTGGAAACTGATGCAGTTCTCAGTCGGGCGGTACGTGACGTGGTACGTCCGGGAGCTGACGTTATTGAAGGTGTCGCTGTTGAAGTTCTCCTGCGCGTCCAGATCGAAGAGCAGGTAATCCGCCGGTTCCCCGTTTTCGTAGACCGTGAAAGTGACGTTGGGATCGCCGGTCGTGGGATTGGGGCTGATGGCGAATGGATTCCCGTACTGGTCCACGGTGGTGACGGTGAGCGTCAACTGATGGGTGGACATCGCGGGCGTCAGAGTGACGATCACGTCGTCGTATTCGGGCGGCAACAGCGTGTAATCGACCGCGTCGGTTCCCGCCGAATTGTGGGCGTAGTCCTCCACCACCAGCTTGTAGTAGTAGGTGTTGCCGCCGGCCAGGCCTCCGTCCCAGAAATAGTAGATGTCACCCTCGATCTTGAACTTGTCGCCGCCCGGCCCGAACCCGGGGACGTAGTCGGGAAAATGACCCGACTGGTAATGCTTCCAGATCCGGTTGGACGCGTCGGGCGTGAACCCCGCCCCCGTCGTGGACCGGTGCAGCGAATAGGATTTCACGCCCGACCGGTAGCCCGTGTCGGAATTGTCGAACACGACGGGCCAGCTCAGGATGATGGCGTTGGATTCAACGTCGTACACCGTCAGGTCGGACGACCCCAGGTTCGGCGGCGCGGGGTCGGTGTCGTTGGGGCTGGAACGCGTGGCCGCGGAGATGTATGTGAATTGGCCCGCCTGATTGGAGTAGTACAGATCCAGGAAGCCGTCGTTGTCAAAATCCTCCATGAACACGCTGACCAGCGTGCCGGCCGGCAGGCTGTACGGCCAGCTCAGGTAGCCGGAGAAATTGCTGTAATTGGACGGCGACCCGTTGTTCCGATACAACCCCATCCCCGAATACTTGGTGCCCACCGGCAGGTCGAAGTCCCCGTCGCCGTCCACGTCGCACCAGTGGTGCTTGGGGGAGTCGCCCCCGCAGCTCGTCGTGGGCAGGTTCTTGGTTATCCTGACAAAGGTGGCCCCCTGGCCGTCCACCCAGCCGTCGCTTTCCCGGTCCTGGTTCTTGTAGTAGGCCATCTGGCCCAGCTGGTCGTTCATGACCATGTCCCGGTCGCCGTCCCCGTCGAAGTCCACGAAACTCAGCACCCAGATCCCGTAAATGAAATTGACGCCGGCGAAGGACGTGCCCGAACTGGTGGCCGCGTAAACGACTTCGGACCAGCTGGGGCTGGCGGCCGTGCCCGTATTGCGCCGGTAGCCCACGAAACCGCGCTCATTGCCGAAGAAGAGATCCAGATCGCCGTCCAGGTCGATGTCGAAGAAGGCGCCGCAGGTGCGGTCGAACAAGCCATCCACGGGCATTTCATAGAAAATGGCCCCGAATTCCGGAGAGTCCGGCGTTCCTTCATTCAGGTAGATCCGGAGGAGATCCATTTCTCCGATGATCAGGTCGAGGGCCCCATCCCCGTTCACGTCGCCGAAGTAGATCCGGGTGATCCCGTTGATGGGACTCTGGGCTGAAAGGAAACCCGGTCCCGCGACGGCGAGGAGCATGATGCCAATGAATAAAATAAAGGACGGCTTGTTCATTCGCGCCTCCTGCAACTTTTCAAGAACAAATTGTAACAAAACGCCCACATTCTGACGTGACATGGATCACCGAATCACGTTCCGGTAAAAACGGGCTCAAACAAGCGGCCAAGCGAGCGCCTGAGAAAGCGCAGGCAACTACCTGCACCCGTTCAGGCGCCTATCCCGGCTGATAATAGCACAGAGCCTTCTAAAATCAAAGAAATCAACATGATCATTCGTAGTCCAACGAAATCACCACCGTGCCCTGCCCGTCCTGGAGGATCTCCTGCCACAGGTGGATGTTCTTGCTGGACGTCCACCGCAGGAAAGCCGTCCCCGCCGGCACGGTCCCGCCGAACAGTTCGGCCGGATCCAGCCGTTTGATGGTTCGGATGGAGATGGACCCCGATGACACGGTGCCCAGCGTCGCGCCGCCGGCATCGCAGGCCGCGATGGTCACGGCGGCGGTGTTGGACCCGGCGGCGTTGCTGACGATGAGGCGGGTGCCGTCCAGCCACGGGACGATCCCCCGGAAGCGCCGCTCGCTCGCGCCCACCAGCGGGTAGCCGCACAGGACACCCTCGCTGAAGTTGCCGTACAGGACGAATCCCGTCACCGGCCGGGCCGGCACGGTTTCGATCTTCAGCCACACGACGGGTCCCAGCGGCGGATCGGGAAATAGCTGGTCCACCAGGGCAACGAATTTCATGTGGCTGTCGAGCGTCGCCGCATAATACTGGAAAACGGGGTCATTGGCGTACGCGTTGATGCCGTTGGCGTTGTAGGCGGAGATCCGCACTTCGGTGTTGCCCGCGTCGGGATTGACGATGGAGATGCCGGTCCACCAGCCGCTCTCGGCGGGGATGTAGGCGGTGTACAGGGTGGTCTGACCCTGGGTCTGCAGGGGCACCCCCTCGAAGAGACTCAGGTCGTTGGTCCCGAACAGTTCGAAACCCGCGACCTCCCGGTCGGCGTTGATCTCGATCCAGCCCGCCTCCGCGAGCGTCTCCGGCGGGAACGCCGTGCCCAGCATGTTGATGTACCGGCAGCCGGGCAGGAGTTCCAGTTCGAGCGGATCGCCCACCGCCTCGCCGTCGGGCCGGTAAGGCTGCAGGCTGAGCTGGGCGGGATGGCTGATGTCGGGATTGGCGATGCTGATGCCGGTCCACCACGTGGCGTCCACGGCCAGGTGGTTGAAAAACAGCTTGCGGGCGCCGGCGGCCACCAGCGGCACGGCCGCGAGGTTGCCCCCGTAGGCCGCGTTCGAGAACAGGAACGCGCCCGAGAGCTGGCGGTCGGACCGGATCCGCAGCCAGCGCTCGTTGTCCGGCGTGATATCGGGAAAAAACTCCTCCAGCAGGCCCATCCGGTATCCGCCCCCCTCCAGCGTGGTCAGGGTGGAGGCGAAGTGCTGCTTGTCGTAACCGCCCTCGGCGTTTCGGTAAAAGTGAAAGAACACCTCGGCCGGCTCCGTCTCCTGGCCCACCAGGGCCATCCGGGTGGTCCAGCCATCGGCGTTGGCCAGGTGCGGCATGAAGAACGACAGGCTCTCCCGGGTGACCTCGAAGCCGTAGTTGCGGAAGTTGGTTTGCGGCACCGTCGGAATCAGTTCCAGGTACAGGTCCCGGTCTTCGTACTGCTTGCCGGCGTGAAAGACCTGGTAGTTGTCGACGGTCTCCACGGTGCCCACGGCGGCGCCCTGGCTGTCGGTGAGCGTCGCGGTGGCCGGCTTGTCCAGTTTTTCCAGGTGGACGGCTACATCCACCGTTTCCCCCGCCTCGACGGGCAACCGGAAATAATCGGGGTCGAGCAGCCGCCCGAAGAAGACTGGGTGGACGACCTCGGCCGCGGTCGGGCGGGTGTCGTTGTTCTCCGCGACATCGTCGGTGAGCGAGGCCGGCAGGACCGAGTCCGTGAGCAGGCGCGCGCGTTCGTAGTCCAGATAGGGATTGGCGGCGCTCCGGATCGTCACCTCCCACACGAAGTGCGGCGGGTTCGCCGACCGCCAGGCGCCGCCCGTGATCACCTCGCCGTCCATCTCGAGGTCGTATTCGTAGGTCAGATTCCGGACAAACGTGGAGGTGGTGTCGGGCGCCTCCGAGCCCCGGCCCAGGTGGACAATGGTGGTCACCTGCCGGGTGTTGCCCACGTCGGTCCAGGTCATATCGTACCCGAAGCAGGGGGAATTCCAGACCTGGGGCCCGAGGCTGGTCTCGATGATGAGGGGCTTGGCCAGGTTTTTCAGGTATTCCACCAGCGTCACGTGGAAGAGAACCGCGGAGATGGGCTCCACATCGGGGTCTTCAGGGAAAACGCGGGAGCCGTCGCCCTGGTGGGCCTCGGTGAGCAGCGCCTTCTTGTCTCCCACCCGGAAGTAGATCCCGTTGTACTCGCCCGGCACGTTCGGCTCGATCTCCATCACCGACGCGGCCGACCAACCGTTGCAGTGGCCGTACCATTCGGCCCAGTTCGGATCCTCCGGGTTCTCCGGCGTCCCGTGCCACTGCAGCTCCCAGGCCCAGAAATCCCACCGCGGGGCCTCGCCCAGGGCCAGGCTGTACTTGTCGAAGGGCGCGAAGAAACCTTCCCAGTCATTGTAGGGACTCCCGTACGGCTTGTTGGCCCGGCCGGTGGCCATGGCGGCGTCGACGAACGGCCACCAGTGGCCGTTCCAGGCCTGATAGGGGAGTTGGGCGGAATCGGAACCCGCCGGCAGGACACCCGCGCAGATTCCGAGCACGAGCAGCGTGAGGATGGTCCTATTCCGCATGGGACACTCCTCGGGGATACCAGGCGATGAGGCGGGAGGTCCGGCCGGGGGAGCGGCATTCCAGCCACCACGGCAGGTCGCGGTCCCACGTCAGGCTCCGGCTGTCGCCCGGCGCCAGGGAATCGGTGATCTGGTACGTCAGCCAGGGAGCGGGCGCGACCCGGCCATCCCCCGCGTCCCAGGACGACGGAGCGACGACGTCCGGGGCGCCGGCGTTGATTTCCAGATGCCGCCGGACTGCCTGCCGGGGGGCCAGCGGCACGTCCCGGCTCACGGTGCGCCGGCTCTCCCGCGCCGCTTGGCCGGCGGCGTCGACGCGGCCCACGAAATCCAAAGGAATGAGACCGAACGGCATCAGAAACACGTCGGCGGGCTCATCCTGCAGCACGGGATACTCGTGCCACGCGTCCCGGAAATATTCCCGGACGCGCACCGAACCCAGCCGGCCCGTCTCCGGCTGCAGTCGGAAGTGGGCCTCGGTCCGAAGCTGGTCGTCAACGCTCCGCACCTGGACGTGCCACCACTCGCCGTCCGGGCCGGCCTCGCGCGCCACCACCTCGAACCGCCATTGCGCGGTGAACGCAGTCGCCCCGGGCAGCCGCGCGTGATACACCGTCTCCACTTCCCAGGCCGGACCGGCGACAGCCGGGCGGTCGGCTCCGGCCAGGATGGTTCCCAGCATCCAGCTGACAATTGCGAATTGGATCAGTCGTTTCAACGGGTCCTCTCAGGTTTGAACTTGTGCCCATCCGGGCGGACGGGCCAGCCGGTAATACAGATGCGCCGGGGGGGCGGATGGCGTCACTTATTGTCCGGCGGCGGATCTTTCTTTTGTTTTTCAGCGGCCGCATCGCTTTTTTTTGCCGGCGCCGGCTTCGCCTTTTCGGCGGACGCGCTCTCGGCGGTCTTGGTTGTGCCAACCGTCGTGGTCCTGGCCTTTCCGTCGGCGGCCGTCTGACCCGGATCGGTAGACGCGCCGTCGACCTTGGCCGGCTCGGCCGGCGGCCCGACCGTTTTCAGCGGCACCGCCGGACCGCCGCCCACGGCCTCGGCGAGCGACGGAGTCTGGCCGTACTTCTG
>CALAMB010000319.1 GCA_937925645.1 uncultured Acidobacteriota bacterium | reverse complement strand
TCGCCGTGGCCATCAGTTGGGCGAACTATTTCAAGACGCTGCTGCGCGGACTCGGGATCATCGTCCCCGACTGGCTGTCCATGGACTATCGCACCGCCGCCCGCATCGTCGATGCGGGCGGGCAATCGACCGTGTTTCGGGACGCGCCCCACGTGTTCGGGATACCCATCGTTTTCAACCTGCTGGCGGTGCTCATCGTCGCGGCTATTTCCATCATCCTGGTGTTGGGAATCCGCGAGAGCGCCCGCTTCAACGCGATCATGGTGGGGATCAAGATCCTGGTGCTGACCTTTTTCATCGTGGTGGGGCTGAAGTGGGTCCAGCCGGAGAACTGGACGCCGTTTGCCCCGAACGGCTGGGCGGGCATCAGCGCGGGCGCGGCCATCGTCTTCTTCGCGTACATCGGTTTCGACGCGGTCTCCACGGTCGCCGAGGAGACCCGCAATCCGAAACGCAACCTGCCCATCGGCATCATCGGTTCGCTGATCATCTGCACCTTTTTCTACGTGATCGTTTCCGCCGTCTTTACCGGCCTGATCTCCTATCCGGATCTTCGGACCAAGCTGGCCACGGAGCAGGCCGAGCCCCTCACGATGGCCCTGGAGCATGCCATCCCCCATCTGGGCTGGGCGGTGGGCATCGTGGCGCTCGGGTCCGTGATCGCCCACACGGCGGTCCTGCTGGTGTTCCAACTGGGCCAGCCGCGGATCTTTTTCTCCATGGCCCGGGACGGGCTGCTCCCCGCCATGTTCCAGAAGGTCCATCCCCGCTTCCGGACGCCCCACGTGGCCACCCTGATGACGGGCGCGTTCGTCGCCTTCTTTTCGGCCATCGCCAGCATCGACGAGATGGTGGATCTGACGAACATCGGTACGCTGTTCGCGTTCATCCTGGTGTGCAGCGGCATCATCGTGATCCGCAAGCGCGATCCCGACCGGAATCCGGCGTTCCGGGTGCCGGGCGGCTGGGGCTGGACGATCGGACTCTACGTCGCGTTTGTCCTCGGCTTGTCGCTGTTCACGTTTTCGATCCCGACCAAACTGATCATTCTCGGCGTAGCCGCCGTGGTGTTCGTCCTGGCGCGGAATCACATTTTCCCCGTGCTGGGGATCATTTCCTGTCTGTACCTGATCTACTATCTGCCGCCCACATCGTGGCTCCGGTTCGCCGCCTGGCTCAATTTCGGCTTCGTGATCTACGCCGGCTACGGGGTGATCCATTCACGTCTGCGCGGGCGCGCCGTCAGCGAGGAACCGGCCGCCCACGACGCCTACACGGCGCTCACCGGCGCCATCCTCGGACTGGTGGGGACGGCGCTGCTGCTGGTGACCCGGGGGCTGGACATCGTTCTGGTCGCGTTCCAGGCGATCCGGGGCCCGGAGGGATGGGCGCGGTTTCTCGAGGCCGCCGGCCATATCCAGAGTCTCGATGCCTGGCTCCAGTCATCCTGGTTCCTGACCGCACCCCTGGTGCTGAATACTTTTGTTCTCGGTCCGCTCTCCCTCCGGCGCGCCTGGCGGGCCCGTCAGGAGACGGCCGACGGCGCCGACCGATCGTCCAGTAACCTCGCCCTCGGGCTCAGCCTGTTGCTGCTGGCGTTGGGGGCCGCCTACCTGGTCGCCATGCTGGCGCACGGCTTCGCGTAAGGCGGGCGACGATCCATCGAAGCCGGACCGAAATCCACACCAAAAGGCGCGCGCATGTCCATCGAAGTGGTCTACACGCATGACGATTTTGACGGCATCGGTTCAGCCGCCATATTCGCCCACCACTTCCGGCCGGCGGACATCCGCTTTACGTCGCCCAAGCGCCTCGCCGAGGAGCCGGTGGGCGAACGGGACGCCGTGCTGGATCTGCCTTATGCCCGGCGGTGCGCCGTCTGGTTTGACCATCACGAGCAGAATTTCGACGATCCGGCGTTCCTCGGCGTGGATCCCGGCAGTCTGCCGGGATTGCGGCAGGCCGCCCCATCGTGCGCGCGGGTCATCCTGACCTGGTACCAGGCCGGGCGCATCGCCGTTCCGGATCACTTCGCCGATCTGGTGGCTGCCATTGACAAGTTTGACTCGATGAGCTTCACCGATCTGGACGACTGGCTGCGGGTAACTCCGGGCCGGGTGGTCAACGAGAGTCTGGTTCTGCCCAACGAGCCGCCGCGGGACCGCTTTCGGTATTTCGCGTTCCTGGCCGCCCTGCTGGAACAGCGGCCCCTGGCCGAATGCGCCGCCGAGCCCGTGGTGGTCGCCCGCTACCGGGAACGCAGCCGGCTCAGTGAGCAAAACCGCGACGTGTTGCGGAAGATCGGCCGGTACGACTCCCGCGACCGCCGGCAGCGGGTGCTGCTGCTCGACTTCACCGGGCTCAAGTTCCAGCCCGCCGTGGACAAGAAACTGGCGTTGATCGATCATCCCGATGTCGACTACATCCTCAGTCTCTATCCCGTCTTCGAGAACAAGGTCAAGACGAACGCCGTCACGATTTCCATCGGCCGGAACTTCCTGCGGCCGGCCGGGCGGCGGGTGGATTGGGGGGAGTATTTCGCGCAAAAAGACATCGGCGGCGGACATCCGGATGCCGCCGGCGCCCGCATCGACGCCCGAAGCAAGCCGGAGCGGGACCGACTGCTCGAGGAACTCTTTCAGGATATCATCCGGTTGGTGAACGAGCCTTCGGACACAGGCGCCGCGGAGGGCGCATGAAGCCGACCCGCGGCATCCGGTGGCTACTCGTCGCGGCGTGCCTGCTTGCGGGGGTCGCGGCCGGCTGCGTGATCTGGCTCCGCCCCGGTGATCAACCTCCGGCCGTTTCCGAAGGCGCCTACATCTGGGGCGCCTTCCACGTTCACTCGACCTATTCTGACGGCGTGGGCGACTTGCCGGAAATCGCCGTGGCGGCGAGGGACCGGGGGCTCGCGTTCGTCATCCTGAGCGATCACGGCACCCCCAACCAGGCCGCCGGCGCCCTGAACCGCACCGTCGGCGGCGTCCGATTCTACGGCGGATCGGAGACCAACCATCCGGACGGACATCTGGTGGCAGCCGGCCTCAAACGGATTCCCCGCCACTTCCTGCCGCCTTTTCCGCCGGACGCGGTCGCTGACATCCGGGCGCTGGGCGGCTTTACGGTGCTGGTCTACCCCGATTGGGAAAAATACCGCTGGCGCTACTGGAATGACGATTTTCGACCGGACGGCATTGAGGTACTGAACCTCTTCAGCGCCCTGCGCCAGGCCGACGCCAGGCAGAAGATCGATGTCCTGCTGACCGCGCCTTTCGGGGATTTTCACATTTTGGAAGCGTTGCGCCGGCCCCAGGCGGAACTCCACCGCTGGGACGAGCTGCTGGAGCTGGGCATGACCTTCGGTTTCTATGGGCTGGATCTTCATGGCGGATTCTATCCGATCCGGGGGCTGCCGGTGCCGGTGCCCGTGCCGTCGTATCGGATGGGTTTCGGACTGCTCTCGCTCGGCGTCCGGCGGGCCGACGCGCATGATCCTCTGGCCGCCGTGCGGCGCGGTGATTTTTTCTCGGTGGTTCGCGGCGCAGCCTTGCCGGAACGATTCGAGTTCAGCGCCCGGCAGGGTGGCCGCGCCATGCCGTCCGGGAGCATCGTGTCGGGCAAGACCGATCTGGAGATCGCCGCCGCCGCCGCCGGTTACTCCACGCGAATCGTCCTGTTTCGAAACGGACGGGTGTTTCGCCAGGCACAAGCGGCGCGACTCGATCTGGCCGACGCGCCGGACGGCATGTACCGGGCCGAGGTGTATCTGCAGGACCATCCCTACCTGAAAGCGGAAGTCCCGTGGATCTGCTCCAATCCCATCGGGATCAACATCCGCCGGCCCGATCCGCCGGTTGACGAGCCCCCGCCGCCCGCCGCCCGCCGCCCCATCGACCATCTGCGTTTCCGCGCGGAAACCGACGCCACTTCGCGCGCGGCTTACACCGCCTCGGGGTCGGACGGCGTGTTTGCGTACACGCTCTCCCGCCCGACCAGCCGCGGCGATAATCGCTGGTGCGCCCTGGCGATGCGTGAGCCGCTGGACCTTTCGGGGAGCCGGGGCGTCTACATCGACGCCCGGTCCGATCCCGAGTTGCGTTACAACCTGGAGCTCCGGAGCGGCGACCGCTGGTACTATGCCTCGTTCCCGGCGGGGCCGGAAGAGCCCGGCCGCCCGGTCTGGTTGCCGTTCCAGTGCTTCTATCGTGTGGACGGCGGCCGGGAATCCTTGCCGCTCGGGGCGATCGACGGTTTGTTCATCACCATCAGCAGCCAGAATTCGGTGGCGGGCTTCACGGGCAGATTGAGGGTTCGGGAGATCGGCTGGTACCGCTGAGGCCGCCGACCGGTGGCAGGATAACAGTTGCTCGCTGGGCGCCCTCCAGTATAATAGGGCACATATGGAATCTGATTCATTGCGGCAGCTCATCCAGGAAATCGTCCGTCGGGAAATGGAACGCGGTCAGGCGTCCGTCGTGTCTCCTGTGCCGGTTCCGCCCCCCGCGCCTCCCGCACCGCCGCCGGTCGCGGGTCCGGGAACGGCGCCCGTTCCGGCGTCCGCCGGCAACCGCCTGCTGGAGTTCCGCTTTGCTGGCCGCGTCCTCACCGCCGCCGACCTCGCGGAGATCGCTCCGCAAACGGATGTGGTGATCGCGCCGGGCACGATCGTCTCTCCCCTGGTGCACGACATCGTCCGCGAACGACGGCTCCGCCTGCGCGTCGAAGGCGAAAACGGCCTCCCGACCATCGCGGTGGGCTCCGACCATGGCGGCTTCGCGATGAAGGAGGCCGTCAAGCAATGGCTCCAGGAATGGGGCTATCCGTTTTTCGACTACGGCACGCATGCTGACAGTGCGGTCGACTATCCGGAGTTCGCCCACAAGGTCGCCCGCGCCGTGGCCGACAACCACCAGGATCTGGGCATCATCGCCGACGGCGCCGGCATCGGCTCCTGCATCGCAGCCAACAAGGTGCCGGGGATTCGGGCCGCGCTCTGTTACGATGTCGCGACCGCTCGCAACAGTCGGGAACACAACTACGCCAACGTCCTCACGCTGGGCGGCCGGTTGCTCCGGCCCGAGGAGGCGAAGGCCATCGTGCGCGCATGGCTGGAAACCCCGTACGGCGAGGAGCGACACGCCCGCCGCGTCCGCCTGATCGGCGAGATCGAGAAAAAGTATCTCAAGGACTGAGCCATGAAGTCTCTCCCCGACCTGACCCGCCTGGTTGACCGCATCACGGACGAGGTGATGCGGGAGCTGGCCCGCCGTGCCGCAACGCCGGCCGCGTCGCCGGCCACCGCCGGCGGACCCCAGCCGGCGACTCTGGCGGGCATGATCGACCACACCATCTTGAAGCCGGACGCGACCCGGGACGATATCGTCAAACTGGCGCGCGAAGCCCTGCAGTGCGGGTTCGCCGCGGTGTGCGTCAATGCCGGCTGGGTGAAGCTGGTGGCCGAGATTCTACGGGGCTCCGCGGTGAAAACCTGCGCCGTGGTCGGTTTCCCCCTCGGCGCGATGGTGTCGGAGATGAAAGCCGCGGAGGCGCGCCGGGCAATCGATGACGGCGCCGCCGAGATCGACATGGTGATCAACGTGGGCGCGCTCAAGGGAGGTGAACTGGACTTCGTCGAGAGCGACATCCGGGCCGTCGTGCTGGCGGCGCGGGAGCGGGGCGCCATCGTCAAGGTCATTCTGGAGACATGCCTGCTCTCCCGGGACGAGAAAGTCACCGCCTGCCTGCTGTCCAAGAAGGCCGGGGCCCAGTTTGTCAAGACATCCACCGGTTTCGCCTCCGGCGGCGCCACGGTGGACGACGTCCGACTGATGCGCGAGACGGTGGGGGATGCCCTCCAAGTCAAGGCCTCGGGCGGCATTCGCAACTACTCCACGGCGGTGGAGATGATCCGGGCGGGAGCGACGCGGATCGGCACCAGCTCGGGCGTGGCCATCGTTTCCGGCCGCTGAAAGGCACGTACGATCAGCTAGGGCGCACCGGCCCGCCGGCGGGAACAGACAGGGGACGCCGGGTGGGTCTCCCCCCTTTAACGCTCAGATGAACATTTCTTCGTCGGCGATCGCCTGGTGAACGTCCCGGTGGCGCCGGTCGCCCCGCAGGTACATCACTGTGGCGCGAACACCCTTGACCACCGCCGAGATCTCCGCCAACGGGTTCAGCAGGTTGTTGGTGAGAGACGTGGTGACGATCTCCATCTTCTTGACGGTATCCGTCAGAACGTTGTCGATCTTGGAAACCTGCTGCCGGGCGGCAGCCGTGGTCTCGTGGAGAAAACCGGCGATATCCGCGGTGGTGTCGCGAGTGGTCTGAAAGACTTCCTTCAGGTTCAGGCTGATGTCCACGAGCTGCTCACCCACAGGACGGACGGCCTTGACGAATTCGCCCATGCCGTCCAACACGTCAGTGATTTTCGGGGCGGTGTCATCGAGGAAGCGGTCCAGCTTTAGCGCGCTCTGCTCCAGCTTGCGAGTGGCGCGGAACGCGACCACGGCCAAAACCACGATCGCGGTCGATTGGACGGCGAGAATCAGGACCAACAGCGTCATTTCCATTTCCGGTTTCCTGTCAGGGTATCGGGATCAGATCTTTTTCTTGGTGGACTCTTTTTCTTCCTTGTAGGCCTGCTTGCCGGCCTCGATGGCGGCACTGATGACCTCTTTTTCACGGGCGACCATTTCCTTGCCGCGGTTGATCAGGTCGGAGGTGTCGGCCTCAAGCTTGTCTTTCGTATCCGCGAGTTTCTGGCGGGCGGTCTGGAGGTGGTCCTTGAGCACTTCCTTGCCGTCCTTGACCTTGGTGGCGAGCAGCTCGCGGGTTTCCTCGCCCGAGTGCGGCGCGAACAGCAGGGCAACGGTGGCGCCCACGAATCCGCCCAGAAGGAAATACAGCGTCCGATCTCCCCACCGGCTTCTCTCTTCCATCTCAACCTCCTCACGTCGTAACTGAATTGGTTTCTATATCCAGCAAGCTGCCTCATTCTAGCAAATATCGTCCGGACAGTAAAAGATGTTTGTGTCAATTGTTGAAAACATGTCCGCGACGCGGCGGAATTTCAGTCAAATGGCGGCGCCGGCCGACGGCGCAATCCCCTTTCCAATTGGCGGGACGTGTCGTATCATGAGTTCTGAGCGCCGTACCGAGGAACTCTCATGAACGCCGAACGCAAGATCAAAAATCTCATCGATTCCCACCGACCTTTCCGGTCCATCCTGGTCAAACCCCGTGTGTACAAGGCGTTGACTGTGGCGGGATCCGACCCCTCCGGCGGAGCGGGGATCCAGGCCGACCTGAAGACATTCTCCAGCTTCGACGTGTACGGGAGCGCCGTCATCACGGCCCTCACCGCCCAGAATACCACGGGTGTCGACGGCATCTTCACCGTGGATCCGGATTTCATCGGCCGCCAGTTGACCATGGTGCTGGACGACCTGGGGCCTCAGCCGCTGAAGACCGGCATGATCCCGACCTCGGCCGCCATCGATGTGATCGCGGCCGCGGTGGAGCACTACAAGCTGAAGCAGTTGGTGGTGGACCCGGTGCTCATCGCGACCAGCGGCGACAAGTTGGTTGTCGAGACCACCCTGGACGCGCTCCGCCGCCTCATGGGGAAAGCGCTTCTGGTCACGCCGAACCTGTCGGAGGCGGCTCAGTTGTCCGGATTGACCCTGGTCACGTTCGACGACATGAAGGACGCGGCTCTCCAAATCTACCAGACCGGCGTGCGGAACATCCTGATCAAGGGCGGACACCTGCTGGACGACGCCACCGACCTGTTCTTCGACGGCAAGGAGTTCATCTTCCTGAAGGAAAAGCGGATACCCGTGGGCGACACGCATGGCACCGGCTGCACCTACTCGGCGGCGATCACCGCCGGGCTGGCCAAGGGAATGCCGCTGCTGGACGCGGTCGTCAACGCGAAGATCTATATCACCCGGGCGCTGAAATTCCACCTCGACGTGGGCAAGGGATCGAAGGTGCTCAATTTCAGGGTCTAGCGCAGGAGTGCGATGACAGCCAACGGCCAGGACCTGGAACGGATTCGCGCCCTGATCGACAACATCGGTTCCGTGCTGCTGGGCAAGGAGGACGTCGTCCGGCTGGCCGTCCTGGCCCTGCTGGCGGAGGGCCACCTGCTCATCGAGGATGTGCCGGGCGTCGGCAAGACCACGCTGGCGCAGGCGCTGGCCCGTTCCATCGACGGCACGTTCAAGCGGATCCAGTTTACCAGCGACCTGCTCCCGTCGGATATTCTGGGTGTTTCCGTGTTCTTTCCCGAAGCCGGCGATTTCCAGTTCAAGAAAGGCCCGGTCTTCGCCAACGTGGTGCTGGCCGACGAGATCAACCGCGCGACGCCCAAAACCCAGAGCGCTCTGCTTGAGGCCATGAACGAACGCCGGGTGACCATGGACAACGTCACCCACCAGCTCCCGGCGCCGTTCCTGGTTCTCGCCACCCAGAATCCGGTGGAGTATCACGGCACGTTTCCGCTGCCCGAATCACAGTTGGATCGCTTCCTGATGCGGATCCGCGTGGGATATCCCGATCCCGGCGAGGAGCGCCGCATCCTGATGCAGAGCCGCGGGCCGGAGGCCGTGGAACGGCTGGCCCCGGTGATCAGCGTGACGGAGGTGCAGGCGCTCAGCCAGCGCGCCCGGCAGGTGGAAGTGGAGGAGAGCCTCCTCGACTACATCATGGAGATCGTCACCGCTTCACGCCGCTCCCCGGCCATCCAGGTGGGGGTGAGTCCCCGCGGCTCGCTGGCGCTGTACCGGGCCGCCCAAGTCCAGGCGTTCCTGTCCGGCCGGGCCTACTGCGTCCCCGACGACGTGAAACATGTGGCCGTGCCCGTGCTCTCCCACCGCGTCATCCTGAAAAAGAAATACGCCCACCTGATGGATATCCGGGAGGAGGCTGAGGCCGTCATCGCCGAACTGATCGGGGGCATTCCGGTCCCGGTCTGAGTCCGTCGCGGAGTCCGATGAAAACGTCCATCTGGAACCTGAAACGACCGTTCTTCTGGTCGCTGGTGCTGTCCGGCCTGTCGCTGGTCTGCCTCCAACTGGCGGTGGTGATGTTCCGCCAGGGTTTGCGCCGGCCCGGATTCTTTCTGGCGCTGGCCGGCATGATCTGCCTGCTGGCGGAAGTGATCCTCTTCGTTCCCGTGCTGGCCCGCAACGCCCTGCGCAGCGCGGGCCTGTCGATCCTGTTCCGAATCACCCAGCCGGGCTGGATTTACATCGGGCTGATTTTCCTGATCGCCATCGCCGCGGTCAACACCGGCAACAACCTGCTGTACATCGTGCTGGCGTTCATGATCTCGGCCATCGCCGTCTCCGGCGAGTTGTCCCGCATCCTGCTGTCCAGTTTGCGGGTGGCGGTGGATTACCAGGATTCGATCTTCGCCGGGGAATTCACAAGTTACCGCCTGCGGCTGCTCAACGCCAAGCGCTGGTTCCCGGCATTCTCCGTGGGCGTGGAAGGCCGCCTGGTCAACAAGACGTGGCTGGCCGGCGCCGGACTGGCTGACGCCAAACCAAAGCGGCTGGACGCGCAGGCGCTCCAGGCACGCGGGGTTCCCTGCATGCGGACCGTGGCCTACTTTCCGTATCTGCCGCCGCGCGGCACCGATGCCCAGTCTTTTCAGGTGCGGTTTCAGCACCGCGGCCTTTACCGGATCGACGCCATCGAGGTCCTGACCGCGTTCCCGTTCGGTTTTTTCCGCAAAGGGCGAAAAATTCAGGCAACCGGCGAGCTTGTCGTCTATCCCGAGCTGCTGGAGAAGAGTGATTTTCAATCATGCCTGGAGCACCAATTGGAGACTATCCCGATCCTGCGGAAGGGCTTGGGCGCGGAGCTGTTCGCGCTGCGGGAGTACGTCCCCGGCGAGGATGTCCGCCACATTCACTGGAAGGCGTCGGCCCGGGCGGGGCGTTACCTGGTCAAGGAGTACGCCACGGAAACCCTGCAGTCCTACGTGCTGGTGCTCGACGAGGGATATCCCGGCGCGTTGGACGATGTGCGGGCGCGCTACGAGCGGGCCATGTCCTTTCTGGCCACGCTGGCCGTGGAGCTGCACCAGCGCGGCAAGCATGTGCGGGTCGTGCCCAGTCACAGCCGCCCGTCGGCAGCGGGCGCGCGCCGCGACCTGCCGTTCGTTCTGGAAGATCTGGCCCTGTCGTACCTCCGGCCGGTGGATGAGGCGCCCGGCGCGCATCCCCTCAACGGCGAGCCCTTTGAAACCTGGTTGTCCGAGGAATCGCCGGGCAGCCTGATCCTGTGTTCCTTCCGCAGTCCGGCGGTATTTTTTCGACTCGCGCCGCACCTGGACGGCTACCTGGACTTGAATCAGCTATGAAATACCGGCGCCTGTTCAAAACGGTGTTCTATCAACTGCTCCTGTCGGGATTCGGGGCGCTGGCCTTCACCGGCAAGCTGGGGTGGGGCGTCTGCGTCGTCTACCTGGCGGCGCTGGCCGTGGCCTACGTCAAGGGTGAGGAGGTGTCGCGCCGCCACACCGGCTTCTCCCGCGGCCGGATGCTGGCGGTGTTCATTGCGTTCGTGGCCTTCTTCGCGACCGATTTCCTCCTGGTGGCGGGGGAGTTCACCCTCGCGGTGATCCACGTGGCCATGGCCGTCTCCATTCTGAAACTGTTCACCGCCCGTACGGCGCGAGATTATCTGTACCTGTTCCTGATCGCCTTCGGCTTTCTGCTGGTGTCCACGACCTTCACCATCGACATCGGCTTCGTCCTGTTCGCATCCTGGTTCATGATCGCGGGCATTCTGGCGCTGATGCTGTTCGAGATCCGGAGTTCTTCCATCTATTTCTCCCAGCGCGGCGAGCCGGGCTTCGACGCGGCGCCGCTGGCGCCGCTGGAACCGGCCTCCCCCGGCCGGATCAACGTGTCGCCGGGCCTGGTCACCGCCCTGGGCGGGCTGATCTACGTCCTGATGATCGGCCTGACCATCCCGCTGTTCACGATTCTGCCCCGGTTGTCGTTCGGCATGTGGCAGCTGAACCTGTCGGACCGACAGGAAATCAGCGGTTTTTCCGACACCACCGTGCTCGGCGACGTCACGTCGATCAAGCTCAACGACGCGGTGGTCATGCGGATCCGTACCGACCCGGAACCGGACCGCCTGCCGCCGGACCTGAAATGGAAGGGGATCGCGCTGGACCGGTACGACGGCCGCGGGTGGAGCCTGTCGGTGCCCTGGAAACAGGTGGTGGCGCTCAGCCCGGAGGGGCTCTACCCGCTGGCCCGGCGGCACAGCCCCGAGCGGCTGCTGTACCAGGAGGTTTTCCTCGAGCCCATCACGTCGCCGGTGCTGTTTCTGGCCCACCGGCAGCTTGCGCTCACCCGCGACGTGCGGAGCGTCTCCCTGACCTGCACGGGTACGCCCGCCAAGGGTTACGAGCATTACCAGAAATTTCGCTACGCCGGTTATTCCGACATCCGCCGGTTCGGCGAAGCGGAACTCGACCGGGCGCCGGCCGGCTACCCTCTCGGGCTGTCGACAACGTTGCTGGAAATCCCGCATCAGTCGCCGCGGATCGCCCGGTTGGTGAACGATGTCACCCGGGGCATTGAGTCGCCGTACCTGCAGGCCCGGGCGCTGGAGGCCTATCTCCGCGGCAGTTACGGCTACGCGCTGGAGATGGAGCCATGTCCGCCGGACCGCGATCCGGTGGAGTTTTTCCTCTTCGACATGAAGCGCGGCCACTGCGAGTACTTCGCCTCGGCCCTGGCCATCATGATGCGTTACGCCAAGATCCCCGCGCGGGTGGTCAACGGGTTCCAGCGCGGTGACGTCAATCCCTTCAACGGCGTCCTTGTCGTCCGCCAGTCCGACGCCCACAGTTGGGTGGAGGCCTGTTTCGTCAAGTCCGACTGGGTGGAGTTCGACGCCACGCCGCCGGTGCTGGAACCGGACCGCTCCCGCTACCTGGCGTTTCTGGAGAACCTGTTCGAATCGGTGGAGTTTCTCTGGATCCAGGACGTGGTCAACTACGACGTGTCCGATCAGGTGCAACTCCTGCGTTCCCTCCGATCGGGCGCGGCGGACTGGCGGCAGTCCATTGCCCGGACGCTCAAGCGGGTTCAGGAATGGTTCAGCGGACAACTGGCGGTCGCCTGGCTCCGCGCCGCCGACCTGGCGGAGGAACGGGGCGGCACGCTCACGGCTGCGGCTGTGGCGATTCTGTCGGCCCTTCTGGCGGTGTGGGCGCTGCGCCGGCGGTTAGGCGCCCGGAGCCGACGGTTGCGCCGCAGCGGCAGGCCGGGCCGGGCCGCCGGACTGGTTTATCAGCGGTTTTTGAGACTGGCGGCCCGGACCGGATTCCGGAAGGAAGCGCGCGAGACGCCCCGTGAATTCGCCCGGCGCCTGGGCGACGCGCTGCCATCCGGACTGGCGCTGGAGTTTACCGATCTCTATTACGATCTGCGCTTTAATCCGCACAGCGCCGTGGCCGACATCGTGCCGCGGCTGTACGAGCTCATGCGCCGGATCGAATCGTCGGTCAAGAGATCCGGATGCTCCAATCGGGCGCGCGAAGCTCCGTCCGGCAGGAGGCGGTGATGACCCGGCATCCTGAAAATCCCGATCTCGTGCCCGCCGGCGGCGAAGCGTCCACCGAACGGGTGGAACGCAGCGGCCCGGCGCCGCGACAGGCCCTGGGGCCCGATGACCGGATCGGTCCCTACGCCATCCTCGATCGGCTGGGGGAAGGGGGCATGGGCGTCGTCTACCTGGCCGAGCAGCGTGAACCGGTCAACCGCCGCGTGGCGCTGAAGCTGATGCGATGGGGCGGCGATTCAGAGTCGGTGGTGGCCCGGTTCGAGTCGGAGCGCCAGGCGCTGGCCTTGATGAGCCATCCCAACATCGCCCAGGTGTTTGACGCCGGCACCGCGCCGGACGGGCGACCCTACTTCGTCATGGAATTCGTCCAGGGAGTGCCCATCACCGCCTACTGCGACGCGCGCAAATCAGACACCCGCCAACGCCTCGAGCTGTTCATGCAGGTCTGCCACGCCATCCAGCACGCCCATTTCAAGGGGATCATCCACCCGGACATCAAGCCGTCGAACGTCCTGGTGATGGACCGGGAGGGCCGTCCCGTACCCAAAGTGATCGACTTCGGCGTGGCCAAGGCCACCGGCCGGCGGCTCACCGACCGTGAGGTCCACACGGAGATAGGCCAGCTCATCGGCACGCCGGCCTACATGAGCCCGGAACAAGCGGAGATGAGCCCCCTGGACGTGGACACACGCAGCGATATCTACAGCCTCGGGGTCCTGCTCTATGAGATACTGACGGGCCGACTCCCATTTGACCTCGCGGCGGCGCGCCAGAAGGGCTACTCCGAAGTGCAGCGGCAGATCCGCGACGTGGAACCACCCACGCCGAGCAGCCGGCTCGGCACGCTGGGGGAGGCGGCGGCCGAAGTGGCCGGCCGGCGAAGCGCCGAAATCCGGGAGCTGGCCCGGGACCTGCGCGGCGACCTGGACTGGATCACCATGAAGGCCATGGCCAAGGACCGGACGCGCCGCTACGCCACCGCGACCGAGCTGGCCGCGGACATCGAGCGCCATCTGAACAATCAGCCCGTCGTCGCCGGCCCGCCCGAATGGGGTTACCGCTTCCGGAAATTCATCCGCCGGCACCGTCCGGCAGTCATCGCCGCCGCCGCCACCGCCGCCGCCCTGCTGCTCGGCCTGGCGGGCACCACCGCGGCCATGCTGCAGGCCCGCCGCGCGGAGCAGGAGGCGCGACGCCAGGCCCGGCGGGCCGGGGAAGTCACGGCGTTTCTGACCGGGATGCTCCAGTCCCCGGATCCGTACCTGGACGGCCGGGATGTGCGGGTGGTGGACCTGCTGCGACAGGCCACGATCAACCTGGACGACGACATCACCCTGGACTCCGAAACCAAAGCCGCCGTGCGCATGGCGCTGGCGCGGCCGTACATGGTGCTGGGGCAGTATGAGGACGCCGGCGCCCAGATCCAGGCGGCCCTGGCGGACCGCCGTCGAACCCTCGGCCCCCGGCATCCCGACACCTTGCTGACGATGTCCGACCAGGCGCTTCTCTATACGTACCTGGGCCGTTTCGATCTGGCTCAACCGCTGCACGAGCAGGCGGTGGCGGGCCTGCGGGAAGGGCAAGGAGAAGAAAGCCCCGACACCCTGGAGGCGCTGCAACGGTGGGGAGATTTCTGGCTGGCCAAAGGGGATCCGGCCCGGGCGGAGACTGTATTCCGCGGGGTTCTGGCGCAGAGACAAACCCCGGTCAATCTGTCCAAAACCTGCCTGCGGCTGGCCACGGCGCTCCAGGAACAAGGCCGGCTCGAGGAGGCGGAGGCAGTCGCCCGACGGGCCCTGGAAACCGTCAGCCCGGTAATGGGCGCGGACCATCCGAACGCGCTCGACGCCGAACTTGTTCTGGCGTCGATCTTGACATACCGTGGCCAGAACGCCGAAGCGATCCCGCTCATGGAGCACACCATCACCGCCCATGAACAGCGGTTCGGCCCGGAGCACACGGTCGTGGCGTCCGATCTGTTCACACTGGCCAACGCCCAGCTGGCGCTGGGCCGCTATGACGACGCCGAACGAAGCATTCGCCGCGGCCTGGACATCATGGCACGCCGGCCGGAACGCGGTACGCTCGTTGAGTTGATGCTCACCAATACTTATGCTACCGTACTCCGCCTGCGCGGCCGTTCGAATGAAGCCACAGCCGCCTTGCAGCGCATGCTCACCCTGAGCGAAAAGCAACTGGGTCGCGAACACCCTGTCGTGCTCAACGCGTACTCGGGGTTGGCGCTGAGTCTGTCGAAGGAGGGGCGCTACGCCGAGGCGGAGCGGATCATGAGGGCGAACGTGTCCATCCGGACGCTCAGTCAAGGCGGCGACCATCCGGCGACACTGGTCGATACCGCCAGTCTCGCCGGAATCCTCTGCCAGCAGGGCGGCTACGTCAAGGCGGAGACTCTGATCCGCCCCGCGCTGGAGAAAAGCGCCGCAATCTGGCCCAGGGACAACATGTACGTTCTGTCTATGCAACTCACGTTGGGACGGTGTCTCAAAGGACAGGAACGGTACGCCGAAGCGGAGGCGGTGCTGTTGCCGGCTTATGCGTCCGCGCGTTCGGTTCTGGGACCCGACCATGAACGGACCGCCCGCCTGCGCAAGGAACTCGAGACCGTTTTCACTGCGACAGGGCGGCCGGACAGGATCCGCAGCTTGGATGAAGACCGGCCGCGCTGAACCGACCCGCAAGCGTTTGCTTTCCAAACCGGGCTGAAATAGAATGCGGTGACGGCAAACATGCCCGGCTATAACTGCATGTTCTACAAACTGAGGAGGTAACCCCGCGTGATTGTTTCCATTCGATCGGTGCGCAAGCGGTTCGGCAATTTCTACGCGGTGGACGGCGTGGAACTCGGCGTGCCCGCAGGCGTGATCTACGGCCTGATCGGTCCCAACGGCGCCGGCAAGACCACCACCATCCGGATGATCCTGGGCATCTTCCTGCCCGACGAAGGAGCCATCGACGTCTTCGGCCGTCCGCTGGACGACGCCGCCCGCGACCGCATCGGTTATCTGCCGGAAGAGCGCGGCCTGTACCGGAAGATGAAGGTCCGCGATCTGCTGATGTTTTTCGCCCGCTCCCACGGCCTCGGCCAGAAAACGGCGACCGAGCGCGTCAACGGCTGGCTGGAGCGAGTGGAACTGCCCCACGTGGCCCGCAAGAAAATCGAAGAATTGTCGAAAGGCATGCAACAGAAGATCCAGCTCATCTCCACCATCCTGCACGAGCCGGAACTTCTCATTCTGGACGAGCCGTTCAGCGGCCTCGACCCCATCAACCTGCAATTGATGAAGGACATCTTCCTGGAGCTCCACAACCGGGGCACCACGGTGATCTTCTCCACCCACAACATGGAGGAAGCCGAGAAGATGTGCAATTCCATCTGCCTCATCAACAAGGGCCGCGTCGTCGTGGCGGGCGACCTGCACGAGGTGAAGGAAAGCTACGGCCACAGTTCCATCCTCATCGATGCCAGCGGGTCGCTGGAATTCCTCAAGCGGCTGGAATACGTGGAGCAGGCCGAATTGTACGAGAACTACGCCGAGGTCCGTCTCCAGGACGGTCAGCCGCCGGGTCGGTTACTGGAGGACATCGTCCGCCAGCCGGGCCTGACAATCCGCAAGTTCGAACAGGTGGCGCCCACACTGCGCAACATCTTCATCGAACGGGTCAAGGGGGACAGCCATGAAAACTAGAACTTGG
>CALAMB010000318.1 GCA_937925645.1 uncultured Acidobacteriota bacterium | reverse complement strand
AGATTGACTGACGTGACTGGAGTTCAGACGTGTGCTCTTCCGATCTCCACCCGGCCAGACGCCGGACGGCCGGCCGGATCGGCAGGCCGTCCCAGGCGGCGGTGACGTTGCGGATCGCCGCCCGCCACCCGCTGAGATCGCCGTCCCCCACCGCCTCGGCCGCCTTCACCGCCTCCAGCACGTCGCCCAGGTTCTGCATCCAGCCGAGGTTGTCGGACTGCAGGCGGACCTGCAGCCGGCTTTCCAACTGGGCGGCCATTTCCAGCACCGCCAGCGAATCCATGCCCAGATCCAGGTAGAGACTGGTGGCGGGCGACAGCTCGTCCGCGTCGAAGGGCCGGCCCAGCGCGCCGGAACACGCGGACAGGATCGCCTCCATCTCCGGCAAGCTCATGATCTCGCGCTCCGCCAGGGTCCGGGGCGGCCGGCTGACGCCGGCGACGGGCGCGGCGCCGCCGTCGAGCCGCTCAAGCCATGCCCGCAGTTCGCTCCGCCTGATCTTCCGGGTGCTGGTGCGGGGCAGCGGCTCCGTTCGGATGGTCATTCCCTGGGGGCGCCGGTAAACAGGCAGCAGCCGGGCCAGCCGCTCCATGTCCCGGGTGATGGCCGCGGTCCATTCGCTCTCCGGCGCCTTCTTCACCAGCTCGGGCGCCGGCACCACGACGAGGTGGATGCGCTCCGCCCCGGCCGGTCCCACGCCCACCGTCGCGGCTTCGGCGAGCCGGGGCGAACGGCTGAAGAACTGGTCCAGTTCATCCGGCGCGACCTTCTTGCCGGACGCCAGCACGATGACGTCCTTGGCCCGACCGGTGATGTGCAGATTGCCCCGCCGGTCGATCCGGCCCACGTCGCCGGTCCGATACCAGCCGTCGTCGGTCCGGGCGGCGGCGGTGTCCTCGGGATTCAAATAATACTCGCGGAACACCGAGCGGCCCCGAATGGCGATCTCGCCACTGCCGTCGGACGCGGGCTCCAGAATCCGCATCTCGGTGTCGCCGAACGGCCGGCCGGCGGAACCGATGGCCTTGCGGCGGTCCGGCGGGTTGATGATGATGCCGCCGCTGGTCTCGGTGAGGCCGTAGCCCTCCTGAAACTCGTAGCCCAGGGCCAGGAAGCGCCGGATGGTCTCGGGACGGGCCTTGGCGCCGCCACAGATGAAGCGCTGGATACTCGGGGCGAACTCGTGGTGGAGGTGGCCGAACAGCCGGCGCGAGGCGGCCACTCCGCCCGCCCGGTACGCCAGCCAGCCGAGCCGCAGCAGCCCGGCGAACACGATCCGCACCGGCAGGCCGCGGGCGTGCACCTTCAGGAGGATTCCCTTGATGAACGCGTCGTACAGCAGCGGGATGCCGGCCAGGTGGGTGATCCGTTCCTCCTTGAGCGCGGCCACGACGCGGGCGGGCTTGAGCGAATCGATGAACACCACCGCCGAGCCGGCGGCGTGACAACTCAGCACCCCGACAAAGACGAAGATGTGGTTCAGCGGCAGGATGGCCAGGAGGCGCGACTCGGGCCCCACGCCGATGGCCGGGACGTTTTGCAGCGTCTGGTTGAGGATGTTGCCGTGGGTGAGCACGACGCCCTTGGAGCGTCCCGACGTGCCGGAGGTGTAGATGATGGCCGCCGTGGAATCGGCCGTGGCAGGACTCGCCGCCAGCGGTTCGTGCCGCCGGAGAAGCCGCAGCCAGCCGTCGTCCAAGACGAAAAACTCGCGGATGTCCCCCGCCGCGGCGAGCCGCTCGGCGAACCGGGCGAATCCCGCCGAGACCAGCAGGACCGCCACCGACGCCTCACGGACGATGCCGACGATCTCATCCTCGGTCTGGCGGACGTCCAGCGGCACCACCGTGGCCCCGGCTGCGGCGGCGGAGTAGAAGGCGATGCTCCAGAGTGAGCTGTTCTCGGCCAGGATGCCCGCATGCGGCCGCGACGCGCCGGCCAGCCGCGCCGCCAGGAAAGAGGCGCCGCGGCCGGACAGATCCAGCACTTCGGCGAAGCTGAAGGTCCGCCGGGCATCGGCGAAAGCGTCCACCAGGTGGGGAGCGGCGCCGTAACGTCCCGCGCCGTCGGTGAGCAGATCGTACAGGGACTCTGGTTTCACGGTGCGCCTCACACAGCGGGTTGGCTCATGATACGCCATTCCTCGGCGGGAGCCAAACGGGATTCTGCTCGGCGAGCGGTCTGGCGCCCTCCGGCCGGATCGGCCGGCGGCGGGGTATAATGAATGCGTATCCATCCAGCCGACAGATGGTGCCGGGCATTCCGACCCCCGGCCGGTGCCCAGCCCATCGCCGAGGAGGTTCCATGGGTCGCTTGAGCGCCGTTTGCATTCTGATCGCCTGGTGCTGCGGGGCCGCGTGGCCGGCTGCCGCCGACGTTCAGTTGGAGAAGCTTCGCCAGGATAACGAGCAACTCCGCCAGCGGGTGGACGGACTGGAAAAATCTCTGGCGGAGATGCGCGTGCTCGTTGACCGCTTGACTGATGCGGCCGCCCGCACCGGCGCGCCACCGGCGGTGCCGGCTGCGGCGCCTCCCCCGCCGGCCATGGTGGAGTCCGCTGCGCCGCCACCGCCGCCGCCCCTGCAGATCTACGGCAACGTGGAGCTGGATTTCGCCTGGGACCTGGATCGGAACCAACTGGGGCAGCCGGAACCCGATCCGCTGGAGAACACCACCTTCGATTTCTCCCCGCGGCCCAGCCGGCTGGGCGCCCGGTTCAACCTGCCGGGGCCTGCCGGCAGCGCCGTCACCGGCCGGGTGGAGACCGATTTCGTGACCGCCTCCGGCACCGAGAACTCGCCCAACCTGCGCCTGCGCCACGCCTACGCGGAAATCGCCTGGGCGGACAAAGGATTCAGCCTGCTGGGCGGGCAGACCTACGACATCATCGCGCCGCTCCAGACCGACACCATCGATTACCCCACCGAGCTATGGCCCGGCGACGTCGGCTACCGTCGGCCCATCCTGCGCGTCCGCCAGACGTTCGGATCGGACTCCACCCGCCGGTTCACCCTGGAAGGGGCCGTGGCCAAGGTCACCGGCCTGATCGAAGACAACCCAGCCGCCCCGGTGGCATCCACGGTCCGGATGCCCGCCGTCCAGGCCCGCGCGGCCGGCACGTGGCCGCTGTTCGGCGGCCGCGGTTCCACGTTTGGCGTGTGGGGACACTTTGGCAGCAAGAATCACCATCTCAATCCCGCCGGCGACCAGGTGCGGCTGACCTCCTGGTCCGTGGGCATGGACGCGGATATCTGGCTGACACCGAAGCTCGAGATCATGAGCGAGTTCTGGCGCGGCGTCACCATGGACACCTACTACTGGGGGGATCAGATCGAAGTGCTTCCCGGCGGCTTGGCCTACCGGAGCGTGGACAGCATGGGCGGTTGGGCCACCCTGACCTGGCGGCAGTCGCCGGCGCTGCGGTTCAACGTGGGCGCCGGATTCCACGACCCCGCCGACCACAAGCTGGACGGCGCGGAGGAATTCACCCACGTCGTGAGTTATTTCGGCAACTGCTTTTACGACTTTGACGATCACTGGGAAGTGGGCGTGGAATTTTCCTGGTGGCACGCGGCCCAACTCGACGGCCCCGATCGCAGCAAACGCCGGATCGGCGGCACCTTTCTGTACCGATTCTGAGCCCGGTATAAAAAAACGTCCGGTGGAGCGCCGCAGCGCCCCACCGGACTGGAACAGACGGTGGCTATTGCCAGCTCAGTCGGCGGCCAGGAGTTTCTTGACCTGGGCGACCAGGGCCTCCTCGGTACCGGAGCCCACCTTGATGTCGGCGACGCGGCCCTGCTTGTCGATGACGACGAGCGTGGGGATTCCGCTGATGCCGTAAGCATTGAACTCGGCCCCCTTGTCGGAGACGGCGATGGGATAGCTGATCTTGAACCGGCCCAGGAACTCCTGAATCAACGCGCGCTCCTGCTCCGGCGGCACCGGGCCCTTGTTCTGCATCTCGTCGCGGTAGTTGCCGTACAGCTTGGTGAAACCGATGATCACCAGCCCCTGGTCCT
>CALAMB010000317.1 GCA_937925645.1 uncultured Acidobacteriota bacterium | reverse complement strand
TTGAGCAACTTGATCAGCTCTTTGCCCGACATGCCGTCCCTCGGCTCAAAGATCAGTGACCACTCCGTCACACCCCCATTCTAGTGACGCATTAGTCACACGTCAATAGAATAGATGCCCGCGTTGCCAAAATAGTTGCCTTTCCCGAAGCCACATAGTTGCCTTTCCCGAGACCAAATAATTAACTTTCCCGAAACCACACGGCCTCCATCCTTCTCAGGCGATGCCGAAAATAGCCGACCCGTCCACTCTCCCACCCGTCCTCCCTCGTCATTCCATGGACAAAAAATCATCTTTGCGTCTTCGCGCCTTGGTGTGCCCTTTCCCCCTCTGTGTCCTCTGCGGACTCTGTGGTGAATCCCCCTACGCCCGGAACACGTTCTGCCGGTGCCAGTGGAGCATCTCGCCGTCGGGGACGCACGCTTCGCTGTGCGGCCGCAGGATCCCCTCGCCGCCGTACTCCTCCAAATCGAACCGCTCCCGCACCGCCCGCACCACCGCCGGGCTGACGCGCACCTCCAGCGTGTCCGTCACCGTGAACAGCCCGGCGTCGAACGCCCAGTGGTGGCGGCGTTACCTGTGTCAAGAGTATCTATTCCGACGCTCATCCAGGCGCTGCCTGTCTGAAATGTATTATTTAAGCTGTTTGAGCCGTTCCTGTGCAGCCTCGCGCACCGTGTTCGCTTCGGCGGCGGAATCGGCAATCTCCACAAGCAGTACCTTATCGGTTAGCTTCTTTACAGCGAGCGTGCGCACAATGAGATCCTTGGCCTTTTGGGCGATCTCGGCCAGTACGGCCTGGTCCATGATCCTGCCCACGGCTCGCTCGCGCATGCCCTCGTCCTTCGCTGTCCTGGCAACTTCGGCAAGCAGAAGCGGGTCGGTGAGTTTGTTCATGGCCGCCTGGCGAACATCGCGCACAAAATCGGTTCGTACGATTTTTACGAGCACCGACTGGTCAGTAAAATGGTCATTCTCCACGGCGATTCGGCGCACCACTAAGTCGCTGTCCGCTTGGGCTTTTATCGAAAGAATGGCCGGGTCGGTCAGCCGTTCCACCGCGGCCCGGCGCACAAGCGATTCTTGGTCGGATTGGGCGATTTCGCTTAGAATCTGCTGGTTGGTCAACCGACGAACCGCCGCTGCACGCAGCCATAGATCCTGGTCATGCAGAGCGATCTCCACAAAGGTCTGTTCCGGGATGTGGTAAGTAATATCGAAACTGTTCAGTACCTGGATCGCATCCTCAGCCGCTTTCTTTGCCGCGGCGCAAACGGGCGCGTCCGCGGGATACTTATAGCCATCAGAATTATAGCCCGAAATAGTACCGGGTTCGATTTTACTATCTCCTGTATATTCAATCCCAAAATCTTCGAGGAGCAGGTGAGCGGTCGCCTGCGCCCCAGTGTATCGGCGGCCAATATTGATACCTTTGTTAAGATACAACGCGGCTATTGGTTCCCCCTCGATGGATAATCGCAGGGCCAGGGTGTTTTCATCGGGCGAAGGGAATCCGACGCTCACGGGGATACCCACCATGTTGTAAGCCACAATCTTACTGAGTTCATCTGCACACCATTTGCTCTCCACAGTCAGCTGGATCTGACGGATGTGCGAGAGTCCCACTTTCTTCAGCGCACTCTTTCTTATATTGACATCGTTGGCAGTTTTGGCGATATCCATCAGCAACTCCGGATCGGTGATCTGGCTCAAAGCGGTTTTTCGCAAAATCTCTTCGCTGTCGGTTTTGGCGATTTGGGTAAGGATGCCCTGATCGGTGAGTTTACCGATTACCGCCCGTCGTTTGCCCCAGTCCTTTTGGGACTGGTAGATCTCGGCGAGGATGACCGGATCACCGATTTTCTCCAAGGCGGCTACAAACACATAATACTCCCAATCGGTTTTGGCGATGAGAGCCAGAGTGGCCGGATCATTCAGCTTTTGAACAGCGGCGCGACGAATTTCCCAGTTCTTGTTCTTCAATGCGATCTGGGTGAGTTTCTGACAGGATTTTTCTTTCCCTGCCTGGCACTCACGGGCGCATTTCTCGACTTCTTTGAGGTCGGCACCCAGAGCCACGACGATGGATAAGTAAACGAACATCCAGCAAAGTAACCGTGTTCTCATGAATCCTCCCTCCACCTTGGATCACTTCTTTCAACGGAATACTGAGTCGTAACCTAAGCAAACATTCCCAACCCGGCTTCCACAGCTGAAGGCCCACATCCCGTCCGGGTGTGGCTCGAGCTGATCGGGGTAAGGCTCCGGCTTCATCCTGGGCGTCGAGCGGTTCTTGATGGTCAGTGTATATTAGCTCCAATAGGGTGTCGACAATCCTCAACCTTCAAAAGCGACAAGGCGGCCACTCGCGTTCCTTATAAGTATGAGGGACTGCAGATAGTCAATAATTTCACCATAGGGCGCCGGACCAGTCACATTACTTTCGCTGACTCGCTTATTCTTGACTGAGCCTTTGATCATTTTCACTTTGAGAATGTCTCTGCCCTTGACGTCTACTAGAGTGATCTGACAAGTTACTATTAACGCTGGCGCCCCCGAGGAATATTCTCCTGCCTTTTCGATTCCCCACAGCAGATGGGCGACGTATTCGACCGCTTTCGCACTGTTTGCGGCCAACTCACCGGAGAGCTGATGTTGTTCAATCATGGCTTGTTTGTTGCTGAGTCTGTTGCTGAGATACTCATTTATTACGTAGACATTTTTCAATCCGCTACAGATCGGAAGAGCGTCGTGTAGGGAAAGAGTGTAGATCTCGGTGGT
>CALAMB010000316.1 GCA_937925645.1 uncultured Acidobacteriota bacterium | reverse complement strand
TAAACGCCATGACACCCATGCCTGATCTGGATCCCCTGATTCACAGCCAGATCCGCCTGGCGGTGCTTTCGATCCTCGTGGCGGCGGAGGAGGCGGAGTTCACCTACCTGCGTGACCGGATCGGGGCCACCGACGGCAACCTCGGCGCCCATCTGCTGAAGCTGGAGACGGCCGGCTACGTGGCCATGACCAAGACGTTCGTCGGGCGCAAGCCGGCCACCCTGTATCGTTTGACGGAAAAGGGCCGGAAGGCCTTCACGAGCTATGTCAAGACCATGCGGCGGATCATCGCCGCGGAGGACTAGTTTTTTTTGACTCTAAACTCTGTAATACAGAGTACTTTGTTTTGGAGGTGTCTGATGAAAGTTGTTTTCAGTCTCTTGTTTGTGCTCGTACTGACGGCCGCAGGGTTCGGCGCCGGCGCCGCGGGTGAGGATCCCGGCAATCCGGTGCTGGTTCGCGGCGAGGCGTTTCGCGACGCCGGACGCACGGTCGACGCTGCCGCCTGTTTCGAGCTGGCCATGGAGCTCAGTGCCGGGGTTTCCGACCAGACCTTCGGCCTGGCCCAGCAGGCGTACTGGGGCGCCGTCCAGCAGGGCGGCGATTTCCCCCGGGCGTACTCATTCTTTTCCCGCCTGGCCGAGCAGTTTCCGGATTCCCCGGATGTGCTCGCGGCCAAGGCCAGCGCCACCGGCGGTTACATCGGTTGGCTGGCCCAGGCCGGCCTGATGGAGCAGGTCGGCCAGGAGCGGGTGCGGCAACTGGACAGCCAGGCGCGCGGGCTGTACGAGGAGGCCCTGGCGCAAGATCCGGCCAGTTTTCAGGCGCTGTTCGCCTATGCCATTTACGAGAGCTACTCGCCCAAAGGCGCCGCCAGGGCCCAGGCGCTGCTCGCCCGGCTGGATGCCCTGCGGGACGGCCATCCCGATTACCCGTGGGCGCAGGTAGACCGGTTGAAAGCCCGGCTGTCCGCGGCCGAGTAACAGCCGCAGCCCGATCGCTCCCTTTCCAAAGGTGGCGGGATCCAGGCGGATCCCGCCACCTTTTTTTTGGCGGGCGCGCGGAGGCGCGCGTCGCGGTGTTTTCTTGCCGCCGGTCAGAACCTTATGGAGCGCCCGTTCGTACAATAACATTCGCCATTTTTTTCCTGGAGGATTGTGATGAAGCGATTCGTGCCGATCCTGATCTGCCTGTTCGCCGCGGCGGCGCTGGCGCAGGAGGACACCCGCCTGCTCCGTTTCCCGGCCATCCACGGCGACCAGATCGTGTTCACCTACGCCGGCGACTTGTACACGGTTCCGGCCGCGGGCGGCATCGCCCGCCTGCTGACGAGCCACGACGGCTTCGAGAGTTTTCCCCGCTTCTCGCCCGACGGGAAGCACCTGGCCTTCACCGGCCAGTACGACGGCAACACCGAAGTGTACCTGATGCCCGCCGAGGGAGGCATCCCCCAGCGCCTGACCTGGACGGCGACGCTGGGCCGCGACGACGTCTCCGACCGCATGGGTCCCAACAACATCGTCATGGGCTGGGCGCCCGCCGGCCGCGAGATCGTCTTTCGCTCCCGCATGCGTGAGTTCAACGACTTCAAGGGGCAACTCTACCTGGTGGGACTCGACGGTGATCTGCCGCGGCAGCTGCCGCTGCCGCGCGGCGGCTTCTGCGCCTATTCGCCCGACGGCAAGCAGCTCGCCTACAACCGCGTGTTCCGCGAGTTCCGCACCTGGAAGCGCTACCGCGGCGGCATGGCCGACGACGTCTGGGTCTACAACTTCGAGACGAAGAAGACCGAGAACATCACCAACAACCCCGCCCAGGACATCATCCCCATGTGGCACGGCGACCGGATCTACTTCCTGTCCGACCGCGGCGCCAACGGCCGGATGAACCTGTACGTCTATGAGCGGGGCAGCAAGCAGACCCGCCCGTTGACCGCGTTCGACGAGTTCGACATCAAGTTCCCGTCGCTCGGCGACACGGCCATCGTGTTCGAGTACGGCGGCTGGATTTACCGGTTCGACCTGGCCACGGAGAAAGCGACCAAGGTGCCCATCCGCGTGGCCACCGACCGCGCCGTCGCCCGGGGCGGACTCACCGACGTCCACAGAAACGTCAACGATTTCGAGATCGCCCCGGACGGCAAGCGGGCCGTGTTCAACGCCCGCGGCGACGTCTTCACCGTCCCGGCCAAGAAGGGCGCCATCCGCAACCTGACCCGCACCCCCGGCGTCCACGACCGCGCGGCGGTCTGGTCGCCCGACGGGAAGTGGATCGCCTACATTTCCGACGCCAGCGGCGAGGACGAGATCTACATCATCCCGCAGGACGGAAGCGGTCCCGCCAAGAAGCTCACCACCGGCGCCGACACCTACAAGTACGGCCTCGACTGGTCACCTGACAGCAAGCGTATCCTCTGGTCGGATAAAAAACTGCGGCTGTCTGTTGTCGAAGTCGAGACGGGCAAGGTGACGCTGGTCGCGCAATCGGAGGCGTGGGAGATCACCCAGGCCGACTGGGCCCCCGACAGCCAGTGGATCGCTTACGCCCAGCAGGAGCGCGAGGGCATGCCCCGGGTCTACATCTACTCGGTGGCCGAGGCGAAGGCCTGGCCGGTCACCGACGGCTGGTACGCCTCCGGCGGCCCGTCGTTCAGCTCCGACGGAAAGTTCCTGTTCTTCACCTCCACCCGCGACTTCACCCCCACCTACGGCTTCACCGAGTTCAACACCGTTTACCAAAACGGCACCCGGGTCTACTTCGTGGCCCTGGCCAAGGGTACCGAGTCCCCCTTCAAGCCCGTGAGTGACGAGGTGGAGATCAAGAAGGACGAACCGGCCAAGGCCGAGGGCGGCGAAAAGCCGGCCGAGAAGCCGGCCGACAAGCCCGCCGACAAACCGGCCGACAAGGCGGCCGACAAGAAGGATGCCGCCGTCACCGTGAAGGTGGACATTGACGGTCTGCCCGGCCGGATCGTGGTCCTGCCGATCACGCCGGCCAACTACTTCGGCGTGAACGCCGTCGGCGACTCGGTCTATTACGTCCGGGCCGGTTCCCGCGACCAGCGGCCCACCCTCTGCCTGTATGACCTCAAGGGGCAGAAAGAAACCGAGCTCGGCCCGGTGAACGGCTACTCGATTTCGGCCGACGGCAAGAAGATGCTGGTGGCGCAGAACCATGAGTACGGCATCATCGATCTGCCCAAGGGGAAGATTGAACTGAAGGACAAGTTGGACCTGGCCGACCTGAAGGTGACCCTGGACCGCGCCGCCGAGTGGCGGCAGATCTACGCCGAGTGCTGGCGCCAGATGCGCGACTTCTTCTACGCCCCCAACATGCACGGCGTGGACTGGGCGGGCGTCGAGAAGAAGTACGCGCCGCTGGTGGCGCACGTGGCGCACCGGGCCGACCTGACGTACATCATCGGCGAGATGATCGGCGAGCTCAACTGCGGCCACACCTACGTGGGCGGCGGCGACGCGCCGGCGGCGCCGCGGATCCCCATGGGCCTGCTCGGCGCCGAGCTGGCGCGCGACCCCGCCTCCAGGGCCTACCAGATCACCCGCATCCTGAAGGGTGAGAACTGGGTCCGCACCCGCCGCTCGCCGCTCACGGAAATGGGCGTCGACGCCAGGGAAGGCGACTATATCCTGGCCGTGGACGGCCGGCCCGTCAAGGATATGGCCAACATCTACCAGGCGCTGGCGGGCACCGCCGGCAAGCAGGTCCGCCTGACCCTGAACTCAAAACCAGTCGAAGAGGGAAGCCGCGTGGTGACCGTTGTGCCCGTCGGTGACGAGCTCGACCTCTACTACTACAACTGGGTCCAACACAACATCGAATACGTGGCCAAGGCCAGCAACGGCCAGGTGGGCTACATCCACATCCCCGACATGAGCCCGCAGGGCCTCAACGAGTTCGTCAAGCACTTCTACCCGCAGCTCAAGAAGAAGGGGCTCATCATCGACGTCCGCGGCAACGGCGGCGGTAACGTCTCTCCCATGATCATCGAGCGGCTGCGCCGCCAGATGGACATGGTGGACCAGGCCCGCAACTCCATCCCCAACGCCGACCCGGGCGCCCTGCACGTGGGCCCGAAGGTGGCGCTGCTCGATGAGTTCTCCGCCTCCGACGGCGACCTGTTCCCCTACCGCTTCCGCAAGAACGCCCTGGGCGAGCTCATCGGCAAGCGCACCTGGGGCGGCGTGGTGGGCATCCGCGGCACACTGCCGCTGCTCGACGGCGGCTACCTGAACCGGCCGGAGTTCGCCTCTTATGACACCGCCGGCAAGGTGTGGGTCATCGAGGGTCGCGGCGTGGAGCCCGACATCTACGTGGACAACGACCCGGCCAAGGAGTTTGCCGGCATCGACGAGCAGCTCGACAAGGGGATCGCCGTGGTCCTGGAGAAGATCAAGAAGGAGAAGCCGGATCTGCCGGCGCCTCCGCCCTACCCGGTCAAGAAGTGACCGCCCGGCGGTTGCCGACGGCGACTGCCATCACTCGGCATTCCGATGGGGAGCGGCCCTCCGGCCGCTCCCCTTTTTTTCTTCGTAATCGTAATTCGTAATTGTCATCGTAATCGTGCTCGTAAACGTAATCGTAATCGAGGCTCGCGGCTCGTTCCGGTGACGCGGACATCGGAAATCGGACCTGGGACCTGGGTTCTGGGCCCTGGATCACAATACCCAGATACTGGTAACCATTCACCGATTGACCCATTCACCCATTCACCCATTCACCCATTCACCCATTAGCAGCTCCCTTTCCCTTGGCACGATCAACCGGTTGGCAACGTGGAGGGACCGCGAGCGGCAGCGAGCGGCGCGAAAGCCCACTCGTCACGTCTTACCCCAGGGGCTCAACCACTATGTCGATGCCGATTGAATGACCGTCCGGTCAGCAATCAAACCATCGTCCGCGATCGAAAACGACACGCCGCGATGCATGCGCTGCGCTGCCGCTACCGTGATGGCATGGTGTCGCGGCGTCGGGACATCGCGGCGGCTGGCCCATCGCGCCGCTCGCTGCCGCTCGCGGTACCTCCTGCCTGCCGGCTGCTTGATCGTGCTCATGCTCATGGCTTCAGTTAAAAAAATCCTGCCAACAATTGGCAGAAAACGGGAGTAACTGATTAATCGTGCTCGTAATCGAGGCTCGTTCCTGATCAGCGGACTTTGGAATTCGGACATCGGACATCGGAATTCGGATTTCGTGCTCGAAATTCGTAATCGTGATCGTAATCGTAATCGAGGCTCGGGGCTTTGGGTTCGGGATTTGTGGCTCGGGGGAAGAAGTTCGTCCCCGATCATCGGGCGTACCGCGCGTTCGACGAACGCGCGCCGAAGATGCTTCGATCATGGCTGATCAAGCGACGTCCCTACCTCGGCGTTGAGACAGACCAGCCAGCGCGCGTTTCACCCGCTTGTGTTCAAGGTCTTGAAGCCGCCTGATAAATGACTGGCCGATATTTCGGCGGAGGGATCGGTTTCCCCTGCTCCCGGGCGGTTTGCAGCCAGATTTTTTTTGCCTTCTGGAGTTCCTGCAATGCTTTTGCCGGGGTATCGCCGAATGCGGAGCAGGCTTCCAGATCGGGAATATCCGCGATGTATCCCCCGTCCTCTTCAGAATAAAAAATATTGATATGGTAATCCTGCATCACGTGTCCTCCAAAGACAGGTTGTGTCGCTCGACCAGCTTCAACAACTGTCGAACCTGATATGGCTTAACTTGTCCCCGAACATTCTGGAGATTGATCAATTCCGGAATCTCCGGGTGCGAGAAAATATGGTGGCTTCCGTTCGTTCGGGATAATGAGAATCCGAAGGCTTCCACCAAACCCACCATCTCATCGAAACGCACGGTGATCGCGCCAGCCAATATCCGTTGGAGAGTTTTTCGCTGTTTCATCATGCGAATCTCATTCTGTGAACAACACCGAAACAACCGTTGGTCATCCAACGATCTGGCCTAATTATACAGGCATCGGAACAGAATTGAAACGAGGTGTCATTCCGCAGCTTTCAGTCAAGCGCCGATGATCCATGCGATCGATGCGTCTTTGGAGAGAGAATACTCAGTTACTCCCGTTTTCTGCCAATTTTTGGCAGGATTTTCGTTGTCCTCGTCATTCCAATTTCGCCGGCATCGCGATCCCCAGGCCGGTTCACCGCATAGCTGTTA
>CALAMB010000315.1 GCA_937925645.1 uncultured Acidobacteriota bacterium | reverse complement strand
TCGCGGCACGGAGCTGGAGTTCACGATCATGCCCCTTTGGTTCCGGCTACGCCGAGTTGGGAATTACGAGCACGAAGGACGGGGAAGGGAACGAGCCTCCAGCCTCGAGTCTCGAGCCTCGATCACGATTACGATCACGAATTACGATTACGAATTACGAGCACGACGGACGGGGACAGGAACGAGCCTCCAGCCTCAAGTCTCGAGCCTCGATTACGATCACGATTACGAATTACGATTACGAATCACGAGCACGACGGACTGGAAACTCCTATCTCCTAACCATTCACTGTTTACTGTTTACTGTTTACTGTTTGCTGTTCCCCATTCACTAAAAAAGGCTCCCCCGGAGGGGAGCCCTTGGGTAGCGGAGTCGGGATCGGCTAGAAGATGAACTTCATGCCGAACTGGATCTGGCGGGAGGCCACCGTGGTGAAGCTCTTGCCAAGATTCGAGCTGGTCAGGTTGGTATTGGGGTTGTTGAAATTGGTGTGGTTGAACAGGTTGAACGCCTCGGCCCGGAACTGCAGCTTGGAACCCTCCGCGGTGAACCACGGCAGCTTGAAGTCCTTGAACATGGAGAAATCGACGTTCCAGAAGCCGGGGCCGCGGAACTTGCCGCGGTAGTAATCACCAACCGGGTTGTACAGGTTGATGACGCTGGCGGCCCAGGAGAAGTTGGCCGCGGTGGGGCCAGTGATGTTGTTGGCGATGTCGGTGCTCGTCTCGTACGTGACCACATTGGGTCGGGACGGGGCGCGGTTGTTGGTGTAGCCGGTGCCCAGGGTGTCGCGCGGGACCTTGTAGTCCAGCGGGAAGCCGCTGTTGGCCTGGATGATCCCGTTGATCTGCCAGCCGCCGATGAGCTCGGCCAGCCAGCCTTCCGCAGTGCCGCCCAGCCACTTGCCGGGACCGAAGGGGAGTTCGTAGATGAAGTTGCCGCTGAAGATGTGGCGCACGTCGAAGGCGGCGTATCCGCGGTCGTAGTCCAGGTTGTACCAGTCGGACGCGAACGGGCTGGAGTTGCCCAGCGACCACACGGACTCGGAGTTGTTGTCGAAAGCGGCGGACCAGGTGTAGTTGGCCTGGAACTGGAGGCCGTCCTGGAAGCGGTGGCTGTAGGAGGTCTGCAGGGAGTGGTAATTGGAGTGGCCGTAGGAGTCGATGTTGTGGACGCGCACGAATTGGGAGTTCATGCCGCTGTAGTAGCGCACGTACCACGGGATGGAGGTGGAACCGAGGCCGTTGTCCACCATGCCCTGGATGGTCGCTTCGGACGGATGCGGCATCTGGTTCGGGTTGTTCCGGACGTACAGGTGAACACCCGCGGAACCGGCGTAGGTCAGGTTCAGGATGTTGCCGGGCCAGATTTCGCGCTGGGCCGACAGGTTCCAGGTCTGGATGTACGGCGTCTTGAGGTCGTTGTTGTAGAGCACCATCTCGTAGAAGGATTCGGGAGCGAGGTGGAGGGTGACCTCCGGCATGGGGATGCCGCTGCCGTAGAAGCCGACGTTATCGGGATAGACGCCGTCATAGCCGGCGCCGGGCTGGGCGCTGAGGAAGTTCTCCACGCCGAACGGCAGCTGGGCGGCGTTCCAGGTGAGCAGGTTGCCGAACATGCGGTCGAAGCTGATGCCGTAGCCGCCGCGGATGGCGGTCTTGCCGTCGCCGAACGGATCCCACGAGAAGCCGATCCGGGGCGCGAAGTTGTGGGCGTCGGCCTCGTACAGGTCGTTGCCGGTGTCGGGGCCGCACAGGATGATATCCGTCCCGTCGCCCACCCACTGGGAGACCACCAGGTTCCACCATTCACCGCCTGCCCAGTTGGCCGGATCAAAGAAGTTGTCCTGGTTCACGAGGCGGTAGCCCTGGGAGTACGGATTGAGAATGGTGGAGGCCAGGTTGTTCACCTCATAGGCCGCCGGTTTGTACTCGTAGCGCAGGCCGAGGTTGACGGTGAAGTTGGGGAACACCTTCCAGTCGTCCTGGACGAAGAAGTCGAACTCCTTCTGCCGCCAGCCGCGCCAGTCGGAGATGTCACGCGAGAACACGGTGCCATCGGAGTAGACGGCGTGGTCCACGTTGTCCACGATGCCGGCGCGCATGTTATCGACGGTGTCACCGCCGTTGAACGCGCCATCAAAGAAGGCGGTGGGGGTCATGCCGAACCCGGAGCCGCCGTTGTTCTGGTTCCAGCGCAGGTCGGCGCCGAACTTGATGTTGTGGGTGCCCAGGGTCCAGGTGACGATGTCCTTGACCTGGTAGGTGTTGAGGGGCGAGTTCTCGTCCCCATAGCCCCACGGCCCGCCGAAGTCGGTGAAGTAGCGGGTGGGATCCTGGAGGTAGCCGCCGAAGTTCAGGTCGATGTCCGTCCACTGGCGGGTCCAGGTGTTGGCGGCGCGGGTGTACCCGAGCTTCAGGGAGTTGACCATGGTGGGATTCACGATGTAGGTCCACTCGGCGCCGAAGGTCTGGGCCGTGCCGGAGTACTCCCGGGTGTTCTGGAACGTGGGCAGATAGCCGCCGCCCGGGGCGGTGGTGTACGGGTCGGTGCCGGTGTTGCGGACGTAGCGGAAGGAGAAGGCGTGGGCCTCGTTGAAGTTGTAGTCCACCTTGGCCACGTACTGTTCGAAGTTCTGCGGCTCGGCGTGCGACCAGACATAGCGGCCGCTGATGTCGGTTTCCTGGTCGCTGTTGGGCAGCGGGTAGTAGGTGTTGAAGATCTGGGCGATGTCCGGATTGGTGACCGAGTCCCGGAACGCCTGGTACGGGGTGAAGCCGGTGACCACCGTCATCTGGCGGATGCGCAGCAGCTCGGTGTTGAAGAAGAAGAAGAGCTTGTCCTTGATGATGGGACCGCCGATGGAGGCGCCGTACTGGTGGCGCTTGTAGTCGCCCTTCTCCAGGCCGTCGCGGTTCTCCTCCCAGAGCGCCGCGTCGAGGTTCTCGGCGCGCAGGAAGTAGAAGGCCGCGCCGTGGAACTCGTTGGTGCCGCTCTTGGTCACCAGGTCGATGACCGCGCCGCCGGCGCGGCCGTATTCGGCCGACGGGTTGGATGTGACCACGCGGAACTCCGACGTGGCGTCCACGTTCACGTCCACAGTGGAGCCGACGGTCTGGGTGTAGTTGTTGTCGATGCCGTCGATCTGGTAGTTGTTGCCGCGCTCGCGCCCGCCGTTGGCGGAGGCGTAGCCGGACTGCCCCTGGATGACGCCGGGGGTCAGGTAGATCAGATTCAACGGATTGCGTCCGTTGAGCGGCAGGTCCAGAATGCGCTTCTCGTCGATGATGGTGTCGAGCTGGGAGGTGGTGGTCTCCACCTGCTCCACCTCGGCGCGGACCTCAACTTCCGTGGTCACCTCGGACACGTTCAAAATCAGGGGGAAGTTGAGCCGTTCGCCGACGGACAGCTTGATGCCGGTGACGCGGACCGGCTGGAATCCTTCCAGATCCGCCTTGACCTCGTAGTTGCCGACGCGCAGGTTGTTGAAGACGTAATACCCGCTGTCGTCGGAGAGGGTCTCCCGGGTCTGGCCGGTGTCGGTGCTGGTCAGGACCACGGTGACGCCGGGGATAATCCCGCCCGTGTTGTCCTTGACCACACCCTCGATGGCCTGGTCCGCGAACACGCCCACGGTCAGGCAGACCGCGAGGAACGCGAGAACCAGCAGTCGGGTGGTGCGAAACATGAAAACCTCCTTGAAGGTTAAATTGGAAGCGGTCGCGGTCGCGCGAACGGCGGAGGCGGCGCCCGCCGGGGGGCGGCGCCGGGGTCGGACAGGCGGGGTGATCCAAAATTTTGGGTTCAAGTCTTCCCCCGATACTCTGCCGGCCGATTTCGCCGGTTCGGAAACCCGGAGTCCGGCTTCCTACACCACATTATTCGGATCTGTAAAGGGTTATGAAAGGCGGTTGGGATGAACGGGACTTACAACGAAACGAGACGCCGTCCGGGATATTTGAAATGGATTTGTGGAATGGCCATGTTCAAGTTATTTTTGGTCGTTGTATCGTTGATCTTGAGCACGTTATTTAATCCTCATCCATCATCCCGCAAATCCCATACCAATCACAGAAATCTCCATAAGTAATTGAATAATAATATCATAAATATTTATTCAATCGATTTTAGAGCACTCAACGATCCTGATATCCAAATTATTGGTTATATATTCCAAAATATTGAAGAATATTGATAATTCGACCGTTTCCGCGCCCGAAGCCGGGCGCTGAGTCACGATGTCTCTTTGGTGAGATGCGGTGACAACGGCAGGGCCAGTCTGGTCAGCCATCGCCCGTCGGCCTCCGGCGCGGACCGGAACACGAACCGGTCCGGATAGAGTTGTTCCAGCCGGCTGCGGGTGTTGCTCAGCCCGATGCCCATCGGGCCGGCGGGAGGCGCCGCCTGGCCCGGTCCGTCGTTGAGTATTTCCACCTGCAGGGACCCGTCCGCGCACCACACCCGCACCGACAGCAAGCCCGGATCCAGGCGGCGGGCGATGCCGTGGCGGATGGCATTCTCCACCAGCGGCTGCAGGATCATGTGGGGCACGAGCACGGTCCGGGCCGCCGGGTCCACCTCCAGCGTCAGCCGCAGCTTGTCCTGGAGGCGGATCTTCTGGATGTCCAGGTAGGCGGCCAGCAGCTCGATCTCCTTCTGGAGCGGGACCAGCGGGTCGGCGCCGCCCTCCAGGACGAGGCGCAACATGTCGCTGAGGCGCGTGATCATCCGGTCGGCCCCGTCGATGTCGTGGTGCATGAGCTCGGAGATGGAATTGAGCGTGTTGTACAGGAAATGGGGCTGGAGTTGCATCTTCAGCGCCTGCAGTCGCGCTTCGCTCAGACTGGCTTCCAGGCGGACGGCCTGGCGTTCCCGATCGCGGGACAACTGGTAGTGCGTCCAGGCGTATCCCAGACCCAGCACCAGAAGGAACTCCAGCACCCATCCGTAGGCCTTGCCCGTGACGTTGAGTTCCAGTTGCTTCCAGAACGGCGGCAGCGGCGTGATCTCGTACGCGTACCAGCGCGCCGTCGCGGAGTAGGCGGCGCCGAGCGCCTCGCCCGCCAGGCGGTCGAGGCCGAGGAACACCGACTCCTTGGCCACCATGGCCACGACGCCCGCCAGGAGGAGGGCGAGCAGAGCCAGGGGCCACGTGCGGCGCCGGATGGGGAGCCGGCGGATCATCCAGAGGACCGGCGGGATCATCACGCCCAACGCATACCAGTTCAGGCAGGCCGTGACGAAGATCTGCCGGTGCGTCAAGTGGCTGGCCAGCCCGCCGCCGGCGGTGAGCACGGTGTACAGGGCCGGGATCAGTGTCAATCCCAGAATCACCAACAGCCACCGGCCCATGTGCCGCCACGCCTGATCGTTCACCGTCGCCTGCCCTGCCGGCCTGGATGGCGCCGCGTCTTCCCGACGGCCCCGTTGTCCAGGTGCGGCCCGGTTGGATTGCCCGTATCTACGAGCCCGCAGCGGTTTTTGTTGCGCGCCCTCTCCGGGAGCATCAGCCGCCGATGCCGCCGCTTCACCTTGCCTTGTGGCGTGCATCCCGCCTACAATGAACCGGCCGTGACGCCCATTCGGCGGGAGAACCTATGCGCTCATGGATCGTGATCGGTGCGGCCGCGCTCAGCCTGTGGGCCGCCGCCCAGCCGCCCGCCGGGGGCCGGGCGTACCGTTGGCTTCCCGATGACCGGGAGGCGCACGCCCTGCGGCAGCGCATTCCGCCGCCATTCGGTTACCAGCGGGACGACCCGGCCGCCGGGACGTTCGCCCGATGGTTGCAGCGCCTCCCCCTGAAGCCGGGCCGGCCGCCGGTGCGCTACTGGGACGGCACGCCCGTGCCGGTCCAGGACGGCCACTGCGCGGTGGTGGACCTGGACATCGGGCGCCGCGACCTGCTCCAGTGCGCCGACGCCGCCATCCGGTTGCGGGCGGAGCACCTCTATGCCACCGGACGGGCCGACGCCGTCGCGTTCCGCTTCACCAGCGGCCACGAGGCGGCCTGGCGGCGGTGGCGGACGGGGGAACGGCCCCGGGTGTCCGGCAACCGGGTGAACTGGATCGCGTCCGCCGCGCCGGACGCCTCCTACGCCTCGTTCCAACGATACCTCCGGACGGTGTTCGCCTACGCCGGCTCCTACTCGCTGGCGCGCGACCTGCCCCGCCCCGCCGC
>CALAMB010000314.1 GCA_937925645.1 uncultured Acidobacteriota bacterium | reverse complement strand
CCCCGGCCGCCGTATCCGGCCCAGAGCGGCCTGTTCGGCAAGCCCACCGTCATCAACAACGTGGAAACCCTGGCCAACATCCCGCCGCTCGTCGCCAACGGCGCCGCCTGGTTCAGCGCGGTGGGCACCGACAGCAGCAAAGGCACCAAGGTCTTCGCCCTGTCCGGCAAGGTGACCAACACCGGGCTCATCGAAGTCGCCATGGGCACGTCGATGCGCCGGATCATCTTCGACCTGGGCGGCGGCACCCCCGGCGGCAAGCGGTACAAGGCGGTTCAGATCGGCGGCCCGTCCGGCGGCTGCATTCCGGAGCAGCACCTTGACATCCAGGTGGATTACGAATCGCTCAAGACGGTGGGCGCGATGATGGGCTCGGGCGGCCTCGTGGTCATGGACGAGGACACCTGCATGGTGGACGTGGCCAAGTTCTTCATGGACTTCATCCAGCGGGAAAGCTGCGGCAAGTGCATTCCGTGCCGGGAGGGCACCAAGCGGATGCTGGAAATCCTGGAGGCCATCACCCGCGGCCGCGGCCAGGAGTCCGGCCACCAGGCCCTCGAGCGTTTCAAGGGCGTGATGCATCTGGCCGAGCTGGCCGAGGTGATTCGCGACACCAGCCTGTGCGGCCTGGGCCAGACCGCGCCCAACCCGGTGCTCAGCACCCTGCGCTGGTTCCGCCACGAATACGAGAGCCACATCTTCGACCGGCGCTGCCCGTCGAAGGTCTGCCCCGGCCTGCTGGAATACCGGATTGACGCCGAGCGCTGCAAGGGCTGCACCCTGTGCGCGAAGAAGTGCCCGGCCGGGGCCATCATGGGCGCCCCCAAGAGCCCCCACTACGTCATCACCGACAAATGCATCGGCTGCGGCACCTGCGTGGAAGTCTGCCGGTTCCAAGCCGTCGCGGTGGTCTGAGGAGAAATACGCCATGATCACATTGCAAGCCAACAATCGGACGATCCAGGCGCAGGAAGGCGAGACCATCCTGTCCGCCCTCAAGCGGGCCGGCATCTCCGTGCCCACGCTCTGCCACATGGAATCGCTCCTGCCCAACGGCGCCTGCCGGCTCTGCGTGGTGGAGGTCGAGGGGCAGCGCGGCCTGATCCCGTCCTGTTCCTATCCGGTGAGCGAAGGGATGAACATCCACACTCATTCCCCGCGCGCCCTGCGCGCCCGAAAGACCATCGTGGAGCTGCTGCTGGCCAACCATCCCGACGACTGCCTGTACTGCGGCCGGAACGACTCGTGCCGGCTGCGGGCCCTGGCGGCGGAGCTGGGCGTGCAGCAGCGCCGCTTCGGGGGCACCCCGGTGGATCACAAGGTTGACCTGTCCAGCCCGTCGATCGTCCGGGATCCGGCCAAGTGCATTCTCTGCGGCAAGTGCGTCCGCGTCTGCGAGGAGATCCAGGGCGTCTCAGCCATCAACTTCATCAACCGCGGCAGCAAGACCGTGGTGGGGACGGCCTTCAACGAGGGGCTCAACGTGTCGAGCTGCGTCAACTGCGGCCAGTGCGTCATGGTCTGCCCCACCGGCGCGCTGGTGGAGCGAAGCCAGGCCGAGGAGATCCGCGCCGCCCTGGCCGATCCCGAACGGATCGCCGTGGTCCAGCACGCCCCGGCCGTGTCGGTCACCCTGGCCGAGGAGTTCGGCCTGAAACCGGGCCAGGACGTCGCCGGGATCCTGAACGCCGCCCTGCGCCGGCTCGGCTTCAAGCGGGTGTTCGACACCAGCTTTTCGGCCGACCTGACCATCATGGAGGAGGCGTCCGAGCTGGCCCACCGGATCCGGACGGGCGGGCCGCTGCCCATGTTCACGAGCTGCTCGCCGGCCTGGGTGAAGTTCATCGAGGAGTTCTACCCGGACTTCATCGACCACGTTTCCTCCTGCAAGAGCCCCCAGCAGATGCTCGGCGCGGTCATCAAGAGCTTCTACGCCTCGCGCAACGACATCGACCCGGCACGGATCTACAGCGTGTCGGTGATGCCTTGCCTGGCCAAGAAGTTCGAGGCGTCGCGGCCCGAGATGGCGCCCGACGGCCGACCCGACATCGACGCGGTGATCACCACCCGGGAGCTGGCCGCCATGATCCGGATGCAGGGCATCGACTTCGCTTCGCTGGAACCGGAGGCGGCCGACCATCCGTTCGGCGAGCGCTCCAGCGCCGGCAAGCTCTTCGGGGCCACCGGCGGCGTGATGGAGGCGGCGCTCCGCACGGCCCACTTCCTGCTGACCGGCCGTGAGCTCGACCCGCCCAAGATCACCGCTCTCCGCGGCTTCAACGGCATCAAGACGGCCACCGTCCGGATCGGCGACCTCGAGGTGAACGTGGCCGTGGCGAGCGGCCTCGCCAACGCCCGGCAGATCCTCGACGACATCCGCTCCGGCGAGCGGCAGCTGCATTTCGTCGAGATCATGTCCTGCCCGGGCGGCTGCATCGCCGGCGGCGGCCAGCCTTACCTGACCGACCCCGACCGCCTGCGCGCCCGCATGGCGGCCCTGTACGAGATCGACCGGCACGCGCCCGTGCAGACTTCCCACGGCAACGAGGAAGTCGCCCGGCTTTACCAGGAATTCCTGGGCGAGCCGCTGGGCGAGCAGAGCCACCGGCTGCTGCACACCCACTACCTTCGCCGGGACGTGATGCAATAACCTCCGGGTGACCCATGAGCGAAACCGCCGTCCCCCACTACATCCAGACCATCCGGGAACGCTGCCGCGTCTGCTACACCTGCGTGCGCGAGTGCCCGGCCAAGGCCATCCGGATCCTGGGCGGGCAGGCCGAGGTGATCCCCGAGCGGTGCATCGGCTGCGGCAACTGCATCCGGGTCTGCAGCCAGGACGCCAAACAGGCCGCCAGCTCCATCGACACGGTCACGGCCATGCTGGCGGAGGCCGTCCCGGTGGCGGCGATCGTGGCGCCCAGCTACCCGGCCGAATTTCCGGACCAGGACTACCGCCGCGTGGTCGGGGCCCTGAAACAGCTCGGCTTCGCCTCCGTCCACGAGGTGGCCTTCGGCGCGGATCTGGTCTCCCGGGCCCTGCGGCAGCTTCTCGAGAAGGATCCCGTCCGCCATTACATCACCACCGCCTGCCCGGCGGTCGTCGCCTACATCGAGAAATACCACCCCGACCTGGTCAGCTACCTGACGCCTCTCGCCTCACCCATGATCGCCACGGCCCGGGCGCTGCGTCATGAACGCCCCGGCCCCCTGCGCATCGTCTTCATCGGCCCCTGCATCGCCAAGAAGGGCGAGGCCGCCCGGGACACGCTGGCCGGCGAGGTGGACGCGGTGATGACCTTCCGTGAGTTCCGGCGCCTGCTGGTCCACCGCGGCATCGAGTGCCGGGACGCGGATCCCGCCGACTTCGACCCGCCGCGGGGCGGCCTCGGCACCCTGTACCCGCTCAGCGGGGGGATGTTCCAGAGCTCGGCCATCCGGGAGGACCTGCTGACCGTCGACTACGTGGCGGCGCAGGGGCGGACCAATTTCGTCGAGGCGATCAAGGAGTTCGATTCGGGCGCCCTCAACGCCCGGCTGCTGGAGCTGCTCTGCTGCAACGGCTGCACCATGGGCGCCGGGATGAGCGTCAAGAGCCCTTTGTTCGTCCGCCGCACCCAGCTCAGCCGGTTCGCGCAGGACCGCCACCAATCCATGGACTGGCCGGCCTGGGAAGCGGACATGGCCCGGTTCGCCGGCCTGAACCTGGGGGTCGAATTCTGCGCCGACGACCAGCGGGACGAGGTGCCGTCCCGAAACCTCATCCGGGAGATCATGGCCCGGATCGGCAAACTGGCCCCGGAGGACGAGCTCAACTGCGGCGCCTGCGGCTACGACACCTGCGTCGAACACGCCGAGGCCATCGCCCGCGGGGTGGCCCAGAGCGAGATGTGCCTGCCCCACACCATCGACCAGCTCCGCCGGGCGGTGGACGAGCTGGCCCAGTCGCACCAGCAGCTCCAGGACACCCAGGAGGCGCTGATGCACTCGGAAAAGCTGGCCAGCATGGGGCAGCTGGCGGCCGGCATCGCCCACGAGGTCAACAACCCGCTGGGCGTCGTGCTGATGTACTCGCACCTGCTGCACGACGAATGCCCGCCCGATTCGCCGCTGCGGGAGGATCTGCGGATGATCACCGATCAGGCCGACCGCTGCAAGAAGATCGTCGCCGGCCTGCTGGATTTTGCCCGCCAGAACAAGGTCCTGCATCAGCCCGTCGACATCCGGGAACTCGTCGAGCGCAACCTGCAGGCGATCCCGACCCCGGCCGGGGTGGTCGTGCAGGTGGAGCACCTGCTCGACAACCCGACTGTCGAACTGGACCGGGACCAGGTGTCCCAGGTGATCATCAACCTGGTGGACAACGCCTACGCGGCCATGCCCGACGGCGGCTGCCTCACCGTGCGGACCCGCCTCGAGCACGACGACCTGGTGATCGAGGTGGAGGACACCGGCATCGGCATCCCCAGGGACAACATCAAGAAAATCTTTTCGCCCTTCTTCACCACCAAGCAGATCGGCAAGGGCACCGGCCTGGGCCTGGCGGTGTCGTACGGCATCGTGAAGATGCACCGCGGCAGCATTGCCGTGGAATCCAACGCCGATCCCGCGGCGGGACCGACAGGCACCACCTTTCGGGTGAAGCTGCCTCGTCGCGGTCCGCAGGAGTAGCCGGTCCGCCATCCGGCCGACAACAAGGAGAACACAC
>CALAMB010000313.1 GCA_937925645.1 uncultured Acidobacteriota bacterium | reverse complement strand
CGTAGATCTGCAGTTCGGAACGCTGCCAGGGATTCTCGCTGCCCGTATCGGCCACAACGAAGACCAGCGGCCCCAGCTTCTGAATCAACGTGGAATACGGCGGCCCGGCCTGCCCCTCATCCACCACTTGCGGTTTGAACGTGAGGAAGGGGATGCGACAAACGCCGTCGGCGGTGTACGTGTCGATCAACCGGGCCTGGCGACCCTCCGTGTCCACGAGAAATGAGCCGCCATCGATAATCAGGCTGTATTCGGTATCCGGCTTCAGCGGCTCCTCGGGAATCAGGCGGACACCGGCATGATATGTCTGATCGCCCACAGGGTAACTATCCAGCCAGATCCGATCGAGCGGAACGGAGGCCTGCGCATCGCCCTGTTCCTCGATCCGGATCCGCTGCCAGGACGGCGGCGCACACGCCTCCAGGGTCACCGGCTCGGAAAACAGCAATTCGAACATGGCATGGCAGGACGTGAACCGGTACTCCGGCGAGGGCACCACCCGGATGAGCTGAGGATCCGCGCCCGAGATCGGTTGGGTATTGCCGGTTGCTTCGGACGCCACCACGAGGACATGCTCGTCCCGGGCGGTGGAGTTCCCGTTCAGGTCCTTGACCACGATCCGGATCCGATGAGCACCCAAGATGCTCATCAATTGAAACTCGGACGAAAAACCTCCGGCCGGATTGCCATCGACCTGAATCTGCCGGTCATCGATCTGAACGCTGATCTCGGCCAACGGTTCGTTGACCGTCAGGGTGACCTGCAGATACAAACCCTGCTGGATCATATGCAATCGGTTGACCGTGTCGGTCCATTCGGTATCCAGCACGAACTCCCCGTCCGCAGACTTGTTCGCCGCCTTGAGGGCCAACGACTCCACCACCGGCGGCACCTGCTCACCGCCGGCTTCGCTGCTGAGATAGACTCGGCACGAATACCCGTTGGCCGGGAGATATGCTCCAAGCCAATCGAACGCTCCGGGCAAGATCCGGGTTGCCGGCGCCTGACCGGACCAGCCGGTCTCCGGATCGACCGCGATGACACGGGGAAAGGGCTCAGCGAGCCAGCCGATCAGGGCGAACGATCCATCCTCATGGGTGCTGGCCGTGTATCCATACTGGTCGCAGGAGGGCCCGAAAACCACCGTGGCGCCCACGACGGGCTTCTCCTCGAGCTGACCGAGAGTGTTCGGGATTTCCGCAAGCACGTGCCCGACAACGACAGCCATCTGGACGGGATCGTAGCGATAATATCCAATCGATCCCTGCAGAACGCACAAACCCGAGAACGGCGGGCAGTCGTGAGCCAGCCGGCCGTCGCGGACCGTGGCCGTACCCAACACCTGGTGCATGGCCACACCCGCGGCCGTGGTCCCCCGAGTCAGGAGACAGCGGTCGCCGTCGGCCAGTCCGGAGACCGGGAACGAGACGTCGATTTCCCGCGCGGTCTTGCCTGAGAAATCGCTTTCTAAAACCACCGCCCCGATATAGTTCAGATCCCCCTGAATCGGCCAGTGGGGTTGGGTCGGCGCTTCCAACCTGGTCTTGAGCCGCACGCGGTACGGAAGGGCGGCAGTGGGGATCTCGAGGATCAGGCCTCCCGGGCCGGCCACGGTGCCGCCGTCGGGGCCGACGTAGTGGAAACCGGCGGTATCGGTGATGACCGGATTGCGGATGACGGTCTGGGCGCCATCGGCGGTCTCGATTATCACCCGCACCTCATCGTAGGGTGAGCCGGTGATGGTCACGGCCAGATCGCCGCCCGTGCAGCCGGTGAACACGCGCACCTCGCCGGTGGTCTGGTTGATCACCGTGAGCCGGCCGCCCGGCGGGATGGGACAGCCCGGCGCGGATACGGTCAGCGTGCCGGCAGCCGGATCGGCGGTGATGGTCACGCCGGTCACGGCGCCGCCACTGCCGGCGGCGGCGGCGGCGGTGGTGAAGGCGAACGCGTGGGCCGCAGCCATGGTCCGGCCCCAGCGGTTGGCCACCTCCGGTCCGACGATGACAGTATGAGCGGCGCCGGATACGAAGGGTATAGCCGAAGTGGCCACGACGGTCCGGCCGTCGTCGCGCAGGCTGACCACGCCTGTCAGGGGCACCCCGTCTATCAAAAAATCGAGTGCAGATACGCTCGCTGAATTGATGACATCATCAAATGTAATCATGATCTCAGCGGCGACCGGCACGTCGGCCTGGCCATTGTAAGGGATTGTGCCCACCACCGCAGGCCGGCAGGGCTCCAGCACCAGGTCCAGCCGAACGGCGCCCCAGGGTGCCGGCCCGGTCAACACGGTCTCAGTATGAGCTCCGACAACATCGTCAAAAGCCGTCACGTCCACCATCTCGCCCGGATCGGCGAAGGTCTGCAGGAAATAGCTGCCGGCAGCGTCCGGTGCGGCCACCACCGACGTCGCGGCCGAGATGACCAATGCCGGATCCGGCGTTCCCGGCGGCGGCAGGCCGTCCGCGCGGGTGATGAATCCGACGGCGAACACCGGCGGCCGGTCCAGCCGGCAGAGGACAAAGTCCCCCCCGGCGACCAGTCCGGGCGCAGGAGTGCCCCCGGGGAGCGCCGGCAGCGTAACCACCCGGCCGCCCTGCCGCTCAGCCGGACAGGCATAGGTATAGTGGATCGCCGGGCCGCGGCGGATCAGCCGGTACAGTGACAGGAGATCCCCCGCGGCGGCGGGAGCATCCAGCTCCACCCGCGTCTCCGGTGGGAGTGACGCGCTGGCGGCCAGGTGAAAGGCGGCCAGTGGTTCCAGCGCTTCGTCGCCGGGTGGCGGCACATCCAACGGGTCGAGTGGATGGAAATCGATCCAGGTGCCGTCCGGGAGTTCCGTGGTGAAGATGATCCGGTTGCCACGCTCGTCGATGAGTTCGCTGGCCGGACCGTCCAGGACTACTCCAGCGGTCGACTCGCGCCGACTCATGACGTCGACATCGATCCGGCCCTCGGCCAGCAGTGCAGGCGGGAACTCCTCGATTGGACAGATGGGGAACGCGGCCCGGAGTTCTCCGACGGTTGCGCCGTCGGCCGGTCGGTATAAGACCACGTCCTGGATGTAACGACGGCCCTGCATGGTGGCGCCGGAGGTCTGTGCGTACTCCTGACTGAATGCGGCGACCACGGCCGTCCCCGACGGCAGGGGCACGTCGCCCAGTACCCGCAACTCGGCCATGGCCACCAAGCCGGTCCCGGCGGGGACCGCTTCGGGATGGACATCGCCATCGCCCTCGGCCAGTCGCTCGCCCAGTTCTTCGGCCAAGGGCTCCAACCATTCGCCGACAGCCGGCCCGGGGGCCGGCGCGGTGGGCGGCGGATCGGCCACCGCCAAAAGGTACTGGCCGCCCTGGTCAATGTCGACGGCCACGCCGTCGGGGCCCGCGACCAGGTTCAGCGGTTCCAGTCGCTGCCAGCGTCCGTTGGACGGATCGCACCGCAGCAGCAGCCAATCCCGTCCGGCTTCAGGTAGCTTCCACCTTGTCTCAAGCCGGGCGGCCGGTTGGAAGACCAGGTCCCATGGGTGCACATCCAGGGCGCCCCAAGGCGCCCAGCCGGGGCTCAGCAACTGGGTCAGGCACTGGTCACCGACAGCGGTGACAGACACATCGGTGGGACCGGCCAAGGCGCCGGCGGGCACGATGAGGCGAGCGATCCCGGCATCTGCGGTCACTTCGCCGCCGGATGCGTTCACCGCAACTGCGACGGCACGAGGGGCCAGCCGAGCGTCGAGAACCACAGTGCCGACGCCATCAGCCGAATCGGCGGCGCGGAATACCGGCAGGGCGCCATCGGCGTCCAGTCGCACAGTCACGGGACCCGGCTCGACTGGCAACGCCCAGCCTCCCCGGGCATCGGTCACGGCGGCGGACGACTTGTCCAGCCGGCTGACCCGGGCAGCATCCAGCGGCAATCCGGTGTCGCCGCTGTAGACCTCGCCCAGGAGCCAGGCGCCGGTGGCCATCGGGTCCACCACCGGGATTGATCCAGTGATTGCCGCCGTATGACCGGCCGGATCGATCGCCCGCAACCGGAACGTCAACTCCGCCGGTGCGTCCTCTGGCACCACCACCGGAACCGACCAGCGGGCAAAGAAACCTGGCTCGATCATCGAAGGCTGGTTCGGCAGATCCGGCTGAGCCGGCAGCCCGTCCACCTCGAGCGCCACCTCGGCCACATCGACCGCATCGGTTACCGTGATCCAGGCAGTGAATACGCCGCCCCGAACCGCTGTCGACGGCAGTTGCAGTGACAGCCGCGGTTCGGTCAGGTCCACCGGAACGGTCACCGCAGCCTGAGTGGCAGCGGCGCCGCGCTCCCCGACTGCGGTGATGGTCCGGTCGTAGCCTTCCGGCAGCGCGATGGCGGCGGCGAACCGGTTGTCCGTGAGCGTCGCCGGCCGACCGTTGACGGTGACCAGTTCCACCGACGGGGTGCACGTCCCCGTCACCACCACGGGCAGTTCGGTGATCCACTCATTCGGCGGCGGTGCGGTGATCGTCACCCCGAATGACACATCCACCTGAACCGTGACGGTGTGCGCAACCGTCGCCCATAGACAGCCCGCAACGGCGGTAATGGTGTTCACTCCATCCACCAGTGCCACTGCAGGACATCGGAACACGCCGTTGTCCATCACGGCGGTGATGCCATTGACCGTGACCCAATCCGCCCACGTGGAAACGGTTCCCGTCACGTCTACGGATGGTTCAAACAGCTCGGCGCCATCCTCGGGCGAATCGATCCGCACGTCCAGCGGCGGGTGAAATTGCACGATCACCGAATCTTCGGCGCTTCCACCATCAGCCGAAATCGCCCGGGCGACCAGGGTGTTGGCCCCGGGCACGAGCGGGACCACGGCTTGGAATGCGGTGCCGTCGAGCACCGCATCAATTCCGTTCACGGTCACCGTGACCACCGGTCCGGCGATCACTCCGGCCACCGTCACCGGCGATTCGACCAGGATCGCGCCGTCGACCGGCGACTGGATGGTCACGCGGATCGCCTCCGTCACGGTGAACACCGGGCCCACCGCTTCGCATTCACCCATCCGGACAATCACCGATCCGGTACGAGCACTGTCCGGCACGCGAGCCACGATGAGCCCCGCCGAGATCGACACAAATTCCAGAGCCGTTTCGCCAAGTCCGATCCAGTGCCGTTCGGGGTGTCCGGGATCGAACCCCCGTCCATAGACGGTCATCAGGGTACCCGGCGGACCGGCCCGTGGATCCACCGCGTCGATGAACGGTCCCAGGGAACAGTCGTCGCCATCGGCCGGCCAGTCCTGTCCTTCCGGCAGCGGCGGCACGGCGCTGTAGAGATCGCCACGTTCGCGGCCGAACATCATGAAGGTGAATACTGGTCCGTCCGACTCAGCCCGGATGAATCCGCCCAGATGTTGCTCGACATCAAAAAATTCGGTAACCAGGTGGGCCGCTCGGCTGAACGGCGCCAGATCAACCTCTGTCGCGGCCACTTGCCGTCCGTCCTCGGAATACAGCGCCATCAGGACATGCGTCGGATCGGCAAAAGCATTCACCAGAGTCACGCCGGTCACCCAACCCAGGCCCGCCGCCACATGGCTGAAAAACGCCGACCGGGATGGTCCGGTCAGTGCCGGCATCACGGAAGCCGACCCGCCGCTGTGCCGGATCACCGCCGCGGCGTAGATATTCCCCTCCAGATCATCGCTGCCGAGCACCAGGTAACCCGAGGCCAGTTGATCCGGGGGCAATTTCCATTCCTGTCCGACGTCGAACTGCCGGCACGTAAACGGATCCAAGATCACGGTCGCATGAAGCCGTTCAGCCGCACTTCGACCATCCGGCTGGGCGGTTATCGCCATGCTGACAGGCCGGCTGCCGGGATTGATCAGGTACAGGGCGGTCCCGTAACCATCCCCACACGCATAGTGGGGCACCATCAATCGCTGCGCGGCTTTCAGCGGATCCATCAACCCCGCAACCACCAGCCGATCCGCGCCGTCAACGGCCAGAGATCCGGTGAACGGAAAACTGCCCGACAGTCGAAGATAGCCGCCTGCGCTTCCGGGAAAAATGTCGGCCAGTCTCAGGAGGGCGCATCCATGCGCGGGCAAGACAAGGCTATACGGCGGAGAGGGTTCCTTTTCCCCTCCTTCCCATGACAAAGTGATCGTGTTTTCAGCCTGGCTCGGATTCACCAGCCCCACCCAGTGGCTTTCGTCCGCTTGCCCCAGAACCGGCACAAAGAACTCGCTGGCTGGCTGACTGAGCAGATTAATGCCATCGCACCGGCTCAAAGATGAATCGTGGCTTTGATAAAAGGCAAAGACATCGCCGGTGGATTCCAACCTGACTGAGGATACGGCGCCATTCCATCCCGAGCCAAAGAGATCGTGAAGGTATCGGGGGTACTGAACGCCGGGTGTCAGTTCCAATTCCACCGGGTTAACCAGACCAGGCTCTGTCCGGGGACGTCCCTGCGCATCCAGCAGAGTCAGACTGACCGAACGGGTTCGCACCGACGGATTGAACAAGGCCAATCCGGTTTGCAAGCCGGGAGGAACCGGTGCCAGAAACTGCTCCCGAGTCACGCCGGCAGCATAGGCCCACATCCAACAGCAGCCAATCCACACCCACAACGCGCGACTCAAAAGGCATTTCCCGCGGCTTTTGGCAACCCGGTACTGCATTCGCTTGGTCATCATTCCAGTTCCCCGATCCCCTCTATGGTCAGATTTTCCGCTGGAGAACACGCCATCATGGTTGGCAGAGAACACCGTTCTCCGATTCGCCGACTGTCACCACCTGCTCCACCAGCACATCACCCAGACGGATGTACACATACCCGTCGTCCAACACCTGCAAATACTCCGGCGCCTCGGGATTACCTCTGTAGATCCAAATCCAGTAAGCACCTGGAGGCAACGCACTCAGGCGGACCAGACCACCGGCATCCGATTGACCGCTCACCGCCCAGGGCTCCAACTCGTTGGCGTCACCGATCTCGGCGTAGACTCCCGCCAGCGGGCGTCCATCGATATCCTGCAGTTGAAGGTGCAATTCGGCGCACGTTGGGCTGCACGGCGCAAGCGTCACATTGTCAGCTGTCAGCACGCCATCGGGCAGAATCAGCGTCGCGCAGTAGAATCGACGCTCCCGGTCCCAGGCGTACACGTCATAGGCGGTCTCCGGAGCCACACCCAACGCCTGCCAGACACCCGCGGTCAGTTCCGCCACATCGAGCAGAACCGGCGGCAGGTCCGGGTCGGCCGGTACGAGATCCAGGTCGGTCACCGCCATCACCGGCTCACCGGCACCATCCATTACGGCTCCACTGACCACCGACCATCCGGTCATCATATCGCCCAAATCGGTTTCCGGCCCTGTCAGGGTGATCTCCCAGGTGTCGCTGCCGTCTCCCTGGCTCGGCGGTCGATCCAGGATCAGGCGCGCCCGGCCGGTAGGGAAATAGCCGAATCCATAGAACTGGCCGGAGTCTTCACATGCCGACCAGTCGTAACTGACATACTCGCCGCCGGCCAGCTGGCGTTCCCACCGCACGAACGCACTCCCAGGCAGCGGTCTCAGAAATTCCGCCGACCACAGGCGTCCAGTGACCATATATTCAGAACGCGGTGGGATCTGCACGTTGTCCAGTATCAATTCGCCGGCCGGGAAGTTGACATCCGTACTGTGATAACCAACGGTTTCATCCAGCGCCTCAAGTTGGTACCCTTCCCCTGGCTTCATGCCCAGCACCGTACACCGACCGAACTCCACAAGAACCTGATTCGGGTTTGAATAGTAGAAGAGGTTCGAGCCATCCGGCCGATGGGCATACACATTCACCCAAAGTGGAATGCTTTCGATCGGCATTCCGGCTCCATCCACAACATCCCCGGAAACGGCGGTCACCCCGGTTTCCAGCAGGATGGCGGCGCCACCGGCTGCCGCAACATCCACCAGGATTTCATCCTGCCCGTCACCTTGTGATTCCGGCCATGGCACCACCAGGAGCGCCCGGCCGGTGGGCAGATAGTTGGAACCGAAATCAAAGTACCCTTCCTCAACCGTGCAGGCACTCCCCAGAGGATAGAACTCGCCCGATACCGACTCCGCCCAAAGTTCCACTGGCCATTGGATCAAAGCGGCTCTGGCGCCGGCCGAGAACGCGTTGCCGTAGACAGCGTACAAGTTCACCGGCAGGAGATGGATATCAGTGAGCACCAGTTGTTGAGCCGGGAGCGCGACGGTGGCCCCGTAAGCGTTTCCGCCCGCATCCCAGGCAATCACATCGTAAGTCACTCCGGGTTTCGCTCCCCGGATGGACCAGTTGCCTGAGGACTGGTTGGCAGTTGGCTCGCTGAGATCCGGGTCATGCGGCCGGACCCGCAATCCAACCAGCCCGGTGACGGGAGCACCGCCCGCGTCTCGGGCGTCACCGCGTATCACGCTGATCCGCGTGTCGAGCGATACGTCTGTCTGACCCGCCGCAGCGTCCAGATCGGTCCAATCCTCTCCTTCTCCCTGGCTGTGGGGCCAGCGTGAAAGGACCCGCGCCCGACCCGTTGTCAGGAACGCATTGCTGAACCGGAAGTCGCCGTCGGCATCGGCATTGATTATCTGAGTGAGCGCATATATCCCCGCCGACTCTTCCCGCTGGAGTTCCACGCTCTGCCCCGACAGCCGGGTGATTCCATCAGCGGCTCTCACGGTGCCCGTGATGGTGTATTGGCCGAATGCGCTGGAGATCACAACCAGCCGAAGCTCACCGGATTCGAGCACCAGCGGTACTGCCGGGGTGCTTCGTCCGTCGACCAGGGCCGAATACTGCAGGTCCATGCCTGCCGGCAGACCCGGGAAAACCGCCTCGCCGACATCCCCGGTCCTGCCCGTCCAGGTCATAAACGCCGGAAATCCCGTCGAACGGACCTGAATCTCGGAGTCCGCGATCGGAACACCTGCATGGGTTTCTGTCCGAACAACAAGATCGGCGCCACCTCGATCCAGCACCAACGCGTACAGGTCCAGGCTTTCGTCTGCCGGCACTCGAATCAGCGTCTCGTACAGCCATCGGCCGTCCGGATGCTTGGCCAGGATTTCCAGATCGATTTCACGGAGCGGATCCAGGTACACAAACCGCCCGTCGGCATCTGTGGTGCCGGAATTAACGGTCTCACTATAACTGTTCCGCCTGAATATGAGAACGGACACACCCGCCTGGCCGATGCCCAGGTGGTCCACCACGCGGCCGGTCAGGTAATCCTGCTCCAGAACCATGGTGACGGCCGCCGTCTGAACCGCCGTCACCGTGACCGGTTGGGTGGCATCACCAAAAAGCGAGGTCACCGTCAGCAGGTAATCACCGGGCATGACCGCGGGTATCATCCCATCGCCCCCGGAGATCCGCCCGTACCGGACACAACCATCACCGACCCGTTCCAGTCGGAGGGTGCCGTCAGGCAGCGGGTCGCCGGTGCTCAGGCTCACCGTCACGGCCACCGCGCCGCTATCGGGCACGATCAGCGTTTGGTCGGCGGCCACCGGCTCGTCTGCGGTGAGTAGCACCTGGCTTATCGTCAACCAGCCACACTCCGTCGATCCGAAGATGATATCCGTCAACCCCAGTGGCAAGGGACACGGTTGCGAAATCGGAATATATTGGAAAATGCCCTGCCAATTTGTATCGGCAACTCGGCAGCGACGATATGGCACCGCTTCACCCCGCAACAGCAGGGCTTGCCCCGCCAGCGGGTGTGCGTCCGGCGTGGCATCCAATAGCCGGCCGGAAACGCCGCCTGCCAGTGGCGGCAGCTCGGGCAGCGTGGGATCCGCCCCGCCCGTCCAGTTCAGATTGTGCACGTCGCGCCACCGATCGTCCGGCACCCCGACTATAAACTCAGCCGGACAGGCGGCCAGGCGTTCCAGCGTCTCCACCGCATCGGATCGCGTCGGCTGCGCGGTCACGCCCACGGCCAGGCCCAGCCGGCCGGGCATGCCGGGGGCGCCTGCCGGAATCACCAGATCGGTCCATCGCATGACCAACTGGCCGGCAGCGATTTCGACTGCCGACGGCGCCCGCGCGGTCTCCGCTTCGGAGAACACAACGCCCAGTGTGGGCATGTTGGGCTCCATGGCGTTGTCCTGGTCCATATCATCGTCCAGCATCAGCCAGCGGTCCGTGCCCCCGGGCTCGACGACGGCGTCCCCATCGGATGTGGCGACCACATCCCAGTTGAGCGCCTCCGGCAGCCGGAACGTCATCTCGATTGCAACCGACACCGGAGTCGGAGCCGTATTGTCCAACCACTCCACCACGCGCGCGAAATAACCGTCCGGCGGAACGAATATTCGTTTTTCCCAATTCAGATCGTCTGAACCCAGATCCCCGGTCAGGCGGATTTCATGACCGTTCACGGCCAGCATTCCCTCCGGCTGTGCCGGCATGACGTGGGACATCCCGTCCACCCAGACCGTTACTTCCGGAACTCGGACGTCGGTCATCGGCTGGATCAGCGGATCCCACTCCAGTCCGCCGTCTGTCCGGACGCGGAACATGTAGTCATTGCCGTCTATGACCGTATGCGGCAGAGCGACGGTTCGGATCACCTGGAATGTCCCGTTGAAGTGGGCGAAATTGCCGAGGGAATCGGCCACTGCCAAATTCCAGACGTTGTCGCCGACGGCCAGCATGTCGTGATCCCACGGAACTTCGATGTGGATTTGGCCGTCAACGAGTACGAATTCAGTCCGAGCGAACCCGTTGACGGTGACCACGAGACTGTCCGCATCCAAGTCGCAGTTGTCCGTTACGGTGATATCGAAGACGACCGTGTCGGCCACGATACCCGCCCCCGTAGCCGGACTGGTCACGGTAATGATCGGCTGAGTGCCGTCCAGGGCGAATCCACTCAGGGCTTCCGCGGTGTGGCCGGCGGAATCGGGCACCGTCACATGGACCGTGTGGCCGCCGCCGGCCAGCGGATCGGCACCGGCGGGCGGATTCCAGACGCCTCCGGACGGAGTCAACTCAAATTCGGCCGTCCGTTCAACTGCATCGATGGTCACCCGGATGCCGGCCACATCGACGCTGGTGCCGTTGTCGCCGCACGTGAACGCCAGCGGCGGCATCGGATTGCAGATATCGCCGGGACCGGGCAACTGCAGGGTCAGGTCAGGCGGCTGGCCGTCCCAGACGAAGTTAAAGCCGTACGCGGGCGAGGTCCAATTGTAGATGTCGGTCATCGTGGCGACGACCTCGACCGGTCCGTCGCCCGCGGGCGCAAGCGAACCCTCGAGACGCCAGACGCCACTGCCCTCGTCGACCAGGATGGTGTCAGGACAGAGCGCTCCCGCGGCGGTCAGTGTCCCGGCAGCCACCGGATGGGCCGACTGAAACCGGACGCTCAGCCCGACCGGGATGACGTCCACCACCAGTGCCGCGGCCGGCTGGTGCTCCAGCCAGGTGACGGCCGACCGGCGCACGGTGAAGTCACCGGACCAATCGGCAAAGTTGCCGACGATGTCGGCCACGTGGACGTTAAGAGATCGGAAGAGCGTCGTGTAGGGAAAGAGTGTAGATCTCGGTGGT
>CALAMB010000312.1 GCA_937925645.1 uncultured Acidobacteriota bacterium | reverse complement strand
GCCCGCGGCGATCAGCCGCTGGGAGGAGATGCGCCGGGTGGAAGCCGCGGCCTTCCCCGGCCAGCGGAGCCGCTTCCACAACGAAGCGGCGGCGGCGGCGGCTGACTTCTTCGCCGGTCGGGCGTTGGCCGACCTGCAGGGGAACCAGCCGGACCGGGCGTACGATCTCGCCACCCGGGCCGTGGCCTGGCAGCCGGGACACGCCCAGGCGCAGGGCATCCTCCGCCAGATCGACGACACCGCCCAGCAACTCTACCAGGAAGGCTTCCGGCACTACCAGCAGGGTGATCGCGCCGGCGCGCGCCAGTATTGGGAGAAGGTGGGTCGCACCGTCACGCCGGCCAGCCCGTGGTACGGGCGCGCCAAAGAAAAACTGAGCGAGCTCCAGGAGGCGCCATGAATCGCAGGCTGCCGCTATCCGCCCGGATCGTGCTGCTCGCGGCCGCGTTGGCCGTGGCGGTCACGTTCATTCCGGCTGTCAGCGAGCATGAGGCCAAAGGGGATGCGGCGTTTGCCAAAAGCGACTACAAAAAAGCCGTCAAGGAGTTCAAAAAGGCCGTCGGGCAGTTCCCCAACCAGGCCGGCCTCCACTACAAGCTCGCGCAGGCCTATTTCAAGAAGGGCGAGGCCGGCGAGGCAATGGCCGAATTCATCCGCACCACCAATCTTGATCCGAACCACGACGGCGCCTACCAATACATCGGGGACTTTTTCTACACGAAAGGCGAAATGGACAAGGCCGTCAGGGCCTACGAGAACCTTGTCCGGATCAATCCCGAGAGCGCCCGCTACCACTATTTGCTGGGCAAGACGTACGACCGGATGATGCGGAATGACGACGCCCTGCAACACCTCTACAAGACCATCGTGCTCAGCCCCGCCATCGAAGACGCCTACCCTCCGCTTTTCAAGATCCTGAAGATGAAGGCACTGCAGAATCCCGGCGACGCCGACACCCGCATGATCCTCGGTCGGGTTTACAAGCTGCATCGCGATCTCAACGACGCGAAAAACCAGTTCGCCGTGGCGGTGCAGTTGCAGCCGGGAGCCCGCGACGCCTGGGAGGAACTGCTGGAAGTCTGCCGCTCGCTCAAGGATTGCAAGTGTGAGATCACCGCCCTGGAAGGGCTCCTGAATTTCAGCGCCGACAAGCTGGCGCTCATCGACCAGATCCTGGAGCCGGCGCGGCGGTGCGAATTGCGCGACACGACCATCCGCTACCTGGAACTTAAAATCGCTTTGGCGCCCGATCACGGCGCCAGCTATGCCGAGCTGGGCCGCCTGTTCCAGCAGGCGGACAACCGGATCCAGGCCTACTTCTATTTCCGGAAATACACCGAAATCTGCCGGGGCTGCCCCGAGTACGAGGAGCTCCGGCGGTGGTGCGCCAACGAGGAACTAGCCAACCCGCTGGTGGACGCGCAGTACCGCTCGTTCAACACCTTTCAGGCCGGGGTCGCCCTGTTCAAGGACAGCCGCTTCCCCGAAGCGTTGCGCGCCCTCGACGAGGCCGCATCCATCTACCCGTCCTACCCCCAACTGCACTTTTACCGCGGCCAGGCGCTTGAGGAGCTTGGCCGGCGGGGCGAGGCGCTGTACGCGTACAAGGAGGCGATCAGGATCCAGCCGACCAACGCCGAATACTGGTTTTTCCTGGGCAAGGCGCTGGACACCGAGCGCATGCGGGAACAGGCGGCCATCTGCTTTCAGAAAGTCCTGGAAGTGGATCCGGGCGACCTCTTCCGCTACCGCGAACGCGCTCAAAAGCTGTTGCAATCCTATGAGGATCAAGGGATAATTAAGCCCACACCGATTTTGGACTAGAGGATCTGACATTCATGATCCACCTGGTTGTGGGAGCCAAGGGCATTGAAGAAGAGCGGGAGGTTTCCTTCGACCAGAACATCGTCAAGATCGGACGGCTGAAGGAAAACGATCTCCCCCTGCCGGCGGCCAACGTATCCCGCGTCCATTGCGTCATCACCTTCGAGGAAGGTGAGTACTATATCTCCGACTCCAGTTCCAACGGCACCGTGCTCAACGGAGAAATCGTGGGGCGGAACCGCCGGTTGCCCCTGCGGCACGGCGACCGTATCGAGATCGGGGATTTTCTGGTCCGTTTCGTGATCAAGGATGTCCATGACGAGTTCGAGAAGACCACCGATTTTTTGCAGGCCAAGTTCGCCGAACTGCTGGTCCAACCCAAGGCCGAAACCCGCATCCCCTATCTGCTGATCGTGGGCGGCCCCACGAACGGCACTCGCGTGGAGCTCCTGGACGAGATGGGGGAAATCCTCATGGGTCGCACGCCGGACTGCCCGGTCCAAATTCCATCGCCCACCGTATCCAAACATCATGCCCGGATCATCCGGCGCGGGGTCATCATCGAGATCGAGGATCTGGGCAGCTCGAACGGCACCAGCGTGAACGACCAGCCGGTCAAGGGAGTCCAACCGATCCAGGACCGCGACGAGATCATTTTGGGACAGCAGGGCGTCGCCGATCCCGTCAAGATCGTGCTGTCGATACCCGTGCCGCTGACCGAGAA
>CALAMB010000311.1 GCA_937925645.1 uncultured Acidobacteriota bacterium | reverse complement strand
CGTCGCCGAAGAAGTAGAAGCCCTGGCCGTCGGGGAACGGCCGGGTGGCGACGGGCACGCCGCCGGCAGTCAGCGCCAGGCGGTCCGCCCGGAGCGCCTGGCGGGGCAGCCCGGCGGCGATGGCGCCGAGGTCCACGGCATACAGGTCGGCCGCTGGTACCGCCAGCTTGAAGGCGGGCGCGGCCGCGGCCTTGAAGGCGTCAGCGTCACTCGGCGCGCCGTCGCTTTCCGGCCGGGCGGCCGGGACGGGCCGGCCGGGGTGGGCGGCGCGGCTGAAGCGCACCGGGGCCGCCGCGCGGTCGCGGGGGAGCGGTTCGGCCCAGTCCACGGCGAACGGGCCGTAAGCGTGCACGGTGCCGTCGGCCTCGACTTCCTCCACGAGGTAATGCTCGGTCGCGGCCCGGTCGGCCGCGGGATCCGGCAGGCGGTAGACGCCGCCCTGGGGGTGGCCCGGCAGGGCCGGGAGCAGCGCGTCGGTGAGGCGCCGCCACCCGCCGTCGGCCGCATCCCAGCGGGAGACGTAGAAGCCCACGGTGCCCTGTTCCGACGCGGTGGACCAGCGCAGCGCCGGCTCGCCGCCGGCCCACACGCCGCCGAAGTCGGCCAGCAGCACCCGGGTGGGAATGTCCGAGCCGTCCTCGGTCACCACCAGCCCGCACAGGGGGCCGAAGGTAAACGTGGCGCGCGTCTGGGTGGTGTTCCCCGTCTCGTCCACGTAGGTGGCGGTGGTGCCGTTATTGGCGTCGGTTGTTCCCAGGATCTCGATGTCATCGATGTTCCAGCCGCTGTAATTGACGTACGTGTCCGTTGTTCCCATAACCCAGCGGATGTACACGGTGGATTGGCCGTCAGCGTAGTCTGAGATGTCATAGCTGACCTGTGTCCAGGAGGTATCGATAATATCCGTGTTGCCGTTTGACCAGATCTCTGTCCATGGTGCGCCGCCGGTGGTTGACACCCGTATGTAGGCATGGTCATAACAGTATTCTGCAGGATCATATTGTTCGACACCCAGCCAACGCCAGAATCGCAACTCTGTGTTCTGTAGCTGAGAACAATTTATGGCTGTAGTGGTCAGAGCAAACTCATCCATGTCAGAGTCATAAGTTCCAGACAGGTTATAACCGTAGACATTGAGACCTGTATAGGCCGTATCTGGATCTCCACCAGATCCACCGGGGTCTCCGAAAGCCCACTCGTTTTCTGTTGTATTTGGATATTTGGTCCACCCCGGATTGGTGTCCAGATTCCATGAATAGATCGTGGTGGAGGGCGCACCGCCGGTGACGGCCACGCGCTGTCCGGCGATGGTCGGCGTGACGTCCACCTGGTACGAGAGCCAGGCGGAGGCGCCGGCGGCCAGGGTGCCGGGATTCCAGGTCACCGCGCCGGAGCCGCCCACGGCGGGCTCGGCGGTGACGCTCCCCTGGGTCACCGCGTCGTTGCCGGCGTACACGGCGGCTCCGCCCGGGATGTAGGCATCCACGGTGTTCGACGCGTTGAAGGTGATGGCGTGGGGCGTGGGATTGACCACCCACACTGTGACCCGCACCCGGGTGGTCTCACCCGCTGCGGGCGGGTTGGGCCCCGAGATCCACGTGGCGTACTGCCCCGCGTACGGTTTCACCGGCGCGGTGCCGGCTTCGGTGGGGAGATACAGGCGCAGGGTGTCGGCTTCGGGTTGGGCGGTGGGGGCCGGGTCGGCCGCGTTATAGGCGCCCATGTAATAGGTGATGACGTTGCTGGTGGTCGCCGTGATGGTGAGTCTGTTGGTCCAGATGCCGTAGTCGTCGGCGGAGAGATCGGCAGTCCAGCCCTCGAACGGATTGTTCGCCCAGGTGCCCCCGCCGGAGATCTCGCTGCTGCCGAATGACTCGGTGTATTCGCCGGTGCGGCTGGTCAGCGCGATGCTGCCGGCGCTGTCGTAGTCGAAATCGTTGGAATCGGCCTCGCAGCCGCAATCCATGTATGGGTACACAGTAAACGTCCGGCTGGCGATGTCTTCGATGCCGTAGCCCACGTACGATTCGGCGTAGACATTGAGTTCCCGGGTTGCGCCGGAGGAAGTGTCTGTGGCCGCCACGCCATAGACGTTGGTGTCATCGCCGGTGGTGATCGCGCTGGATGAGTCGACTGTCAAGGACCAGTGACCGGCGGTGGGATTATTTATTTCATAATAAGCCCATTGATTATCATAACCGGAATTTTCCCCGGCGGAAAAACCATTGTATCTACTTCCCGATGGATAATATACGTCATACCAGGTTGTGGTGTTCCAAGTGGTACCTGTCTGAAAGTCATTGAGTCCGCCGGTGTCGGCATCGAAGATCCAGATGCGCATCTGGGTCAGGCCGGCCGGGACCTCGATCCAGTACCGGTAGTAGGTGTTCAATCCACTGTCATCGCTGACGTAGTCCCCGTTGCCCAGGGCGTCGCCGGCTCCGTTCTGGGCGGCCCAGTAGGGCGACTGGTGGCCGCCGGCCGGGATCAGCGAAGTCAGCGCGAACAGCAAACCCAGAAAACACACCGCCCGCCGGGTGGCGTTTTGCCGGATCCGGAATGATCCAGATAGTATGGGGCGCATGGTCCCTCCTGCAGTTTTTTTTGTCGCGCACAGCCCGTGAAAACAATCTTTGGCCGTTAATACCTAATGCGAACGTGTTGAATTATTTGCTGTTTTGTGCCATAAACTCAACATTTAAAACGTGTTCAGTGAAGCTGACATATGGCATCTAAACAAAATTGTATGGTGATGTCAACCATATTTTCCGATTCGGTCTGGAGTGCGGCGGCACGACGCCGCTTTGGATAGCACGCAGTGCTCTGGAGTGCGGCGGCTTGACGCCGCTTTGGATAGCGCGAAGCGCTTTGGAGTGCGGTGGCTGGACACCGCTTTGGATTCCGGAACGGTTGTCGATTTGCGACGGCTGAAAAGTATTACGACGCTGCGCGTCAATCCAAAGCGCAGTCTAGCCTGCGCACTTCAGAGCGCTCGCGCGCTAACCAAAGACGGGTGCCGCGTCGATCCAGAGCGCAGTCCAGCCTGCGCACTCCAAAGCGCTCGCGCGCTATCCAAAGACGCGTTCCGCGTCCACCCAAAGCGCAGTCGAGCCTGCGCACTCCAAAGCGCTTCGCGCCATCCAAAGCGCAGTCGAGCCTGCGCTCTCCCCTATCGGACCAGCCGCAGGGCCGGGTCGCCCAGGAGAATGTAGAGGTCGCGGTGGTAGCCGGCGGCCGGGTCCGCCGGTTCCCAGGCGGCCAGGGCGGCGCGGATGGCGTCGCCCAGCATGGCGTGGCCGCGGCCGAGCTCGGCGGCCAGCGCGGCGTTGAGCTCCACGGCGGCGGTGTTGTCCGACAATCCGGCGGGGGCGTAGACGGCGATGGCGCCGCCGGCGGGCCGGGCCAGCAGCGCCTCGCCCAGGCCCGGGTAACCGGGGATGGTGCATTCGCCCGCGGCGCAGGTGAAGGCCAGCACCAGCGGCAGCCGGGCGCCGTTGGCCAGCGAGGGAATGTCGTCGAGGCGGAGCACGCCCTCGGCGGCCAGGCGGTCCACGCCGCCGTGGCCGAGGTAGTTGACCAGGCCGGCGCCGGTGGCGATGCCGCTGACGAGCGCCTCCCGGGCTTCGAGCGCGGTCTGCTCGGCCAGCGAGATCCGCCGGAGCCGCAGCCACGGCGGCAGCTCCGCGGCGACCGTCTCGGAATCGGCGGGGAAGTCGCCGGCGGGGTCCGGATTGTCGGCGACGACCAGGGCCCGTCGGGACCAGGCGCCGTCGGGCTGCGCCTCGTAGGCGATGATCTTGTCCACCATGGCCTGGAGCTCGGCGGCGGTGGCCGCCGGCAGGCGGCCGACGGCCAGGTCGGGCACGTTGTCATCGCCGGCGACGCAGGCGAAGCGGTTGTCGGCGGCGGCCAGGCCATGGGTGGTGCCCAGGTACAGGGGCGGCAGCAGGTTGTCACCGAAGCCCTCGAGGTCACGGTAATCGTAAGTCCCGCGGCCGGCCAGTACGACGAAACGGGGCGGCACGGACCAGTGGGCGACGGCCCAGTCGAGGAAGTCGCGGATGGCCTGGGGCGAGGAGCGGCCGTGGTTGAACTCGTCGTAGATGTCGGCGATGTCGACGACCAGGGCCCGATGTCCCTGGGAGGCACGGTAGGCGGCCAGGGCCTCGGCGGGTCCGAGCAGGCTCTGCGGGGTGATGACCACATAGTCGGCCCCGGGTTCGGTGTCGCGGAGCCGGGACGGCCAGTCGGGGGATACGGCGGTCACCGCGGTGGCGGTGTCGACCGAGGCCGCGAAGTAGTCGTGGCGGGGCTGGCAGCGGAAGCACACGCGCCAGTTGCGGCCGGCGCGCTCCGCGGCGGCCGGCTGCAGCACCGGGGCGTCCGGATCGGTGATGTCGAGCACGACGATGGTGTCGGTGGTGAAACCGTCCACGGCGACGGCATGCGGGGCCAGGCCGTCCGGCGCCAGGCGCAGGCGGTCGTTGTCGGCGCGGGCCTGGCGGACGTAGTCCAC
>CALAMB010000310.1 GCA_937925645.1 uncultured Acidobacteriota bacterium | reverse complement strand
CGATGGTGATCCAGCCGCCGTTCGGCATCGCCTGAATGGCGTTGAGAATCAGATTGTGGATCACCTGGTTCATCTGGCTGATATCCACCTCGACCGGCTGGAGATCAGGCGAAAGCCGGAACTCGCAGCGGACCGCCGAGCCCCGCAGGGCGAAGCCCGCCGAGTCGCGGAGCAGCTCGCCCAGCGCGGCGGTCTCTTTCACCGGCAAGCCGCCCCGGGCGAAGGTGAGGAGCTGGTTGGTCAGCTCGCGCGCCCGGAGCGCGGCCTTCTCCGCCTCCAGCAGGAGCTGGTGCGCCTCGGACTGCTGGGGGACGGCCATTTTGGTGAGCGAGATGTGGCCGATGACCCCCGTCAGAATGTTGTTGAAGTCGTGGGCGATGCCGCCCGCCATCAGGCCGAGGGATTCCAGACGGAGGGCGTTGGCCAGGTTGTCCTCGATGCGGCGCTTTTCGGTCACGTCGCGGAACACCAGCAGGACTCCCACCACCCGGTTGTCCGGGTCACGCATCGGGGCGCCGCTGATGGAGACGATGCGCTCGCTGCCGTCCCGGCCAGTGAGCAGAAGCTGGTCTGTCACATCCGGCCGCCGGACGGAGGCGAGGATCCGGGCGGGCCAGTCGGCGACGGGTTCGCGGTCGCGCTCCTGCAGGGTGACGACCACCTCGCCCAGCGGCCGGCCGATGGCCTCGGTCGACGTCCAGCCGGTGAGCTGTTCGGCGGCCAGGTTCATGAGCGCGATGCGCCCGTCCGGATCCGCGGCGACGACGCCTTCGCCGATGGAGCGCAGGATGACGCCGAGGAACTCCCGCTCGTCGGCCAGCGTCTGTTCCACCCGCTTGCGCTGGATGGCCATGGCGACCTGGCCTGACATGAACGCCAGCATCTCCAGGTCGTCGCCGCCGTACCGCACGCCCGGGGTGTAGCTCTGGATCACCAGGGCGCCGACGACCTGCTGTTCGATCCGCAGGGGGGTGCCCATCCAGCAGCAGGACAGGGAGCCCAGCTTTTCGGCCTCGCCGCTGCCGAACAGGGAGTTCAGGGTCTGCTCGTCGGCCAGGAGCGGCGTGCCGGTGCGGATCACGTAGCTGGTCAGCCCCTTGCCCAGGGGCTCGGGTTCGGGCACGGGATCGTGGGCGTCGATCCAGTAGGGGTAGGACACCGTCTGCCGGCGGGCGTCGTAGAGGGCGATGAAGATGTTGTCCGCCGGCATCAGCTCGGACACGGCGGCGTGGATCGCCGCGTACAGCGCGTCCAGCGACTGGGCGGAATTGGCTGCTTCCGAGATGGCGTAGGTGGCCTGCTGCACCCGCTCCCGGCGCCGTTTGTCGGTGATGTCCCGGGCGTTGATGACGATTCCGGAAACCAGCGGGTCCTCGGTGAGGTCGCGGGCGATGGCGTCCAGCGTCCGCCAGCCGTCGCGACTCTGAACCCGGGCTTCAATGGCGGCCATGCCGATCCGCTGCAGGTCGGCCAGGGCCACCTCGTAGCGCGGCAGGTCGTCCGGGTGCATCAGATCGCGAATGCTGCGGCCTTGCAACTCTTCGGGTTCCAGCTTGAGAATTTTCTTGGACGACGGGCTGACGTGCCGGATTCGGCGGTCGGGATCCACCACGAGGATGATGTCGGTGCTGCCGGCGATGAGCGTCTGAAAGTACTGGTCGGCGTTCTCCGCGCGTTTGCGAGTCCGCGCCATGCGGCGCCGCAGGTACACGATGACCAGCACCGCCAGGATGGCGATTCCGAAAATGCCCAGCAGCAGGCTGTGCAGGATCTTGAATGACGGGCTGCGGGTGAATTCAAAATCGAGAAAGTAGCCGTGGCCGAACCACTCGTTACGCAGCTCCTTGAGCCGGCCCTCGGCCTCCAGGTCGTGGATGGCGGTGTTAATCTGATGAAGCAGGGCGGCGTCGCCCTTGCGGACCGCCAGGCAATACGGCGCCTGGAACAGCGGCGTTCCGACCACCTTGAATTGGTTCCGAAAGCCGCGTTGATCGAGGGCGAATTCAACGGCGATCCGGTGGCTGACGATGGCGTCGAGCCGGCCCGTCAGGATGATGTCCAGCGCTTCGTCCACGTTGTCGAACTCGTACAGGTGGGCAGCCGGGCGTTGCCGGCGGAGGAACTCGGCCGATGCCCCGTTTCGCTGAACGCCCACGCGCCGGCCGTCCAGGTCGTCCGCCGTCCGGATAGTGAACGTGTCTTGGTGCACCAGGATGACGGCGGCGTTTTCCAGAATCGGCGAGGAGAAGTCGAACTCACGCTCCCGCTCCGGCGTCCGGTTGATGCCAACGAGCACGTCTGCTTGCCCGTCGCGCAATCGGGCCAGCGCCTGCGGCCAGGGCATCAGCCGGATCTCAACGGCCCGGCCGGTCCGCTGCTCCAGCAGCCGCAGCACCTCGACATCGAACCCGGCGGGACGGCCTTCGCCGTCGAGATAAAGATTCGGCGGGTAGGATATGTCGCCCACCACCCGGATGGGCGGATACGCCGGAGCGGCGGGGAGGGCGGCGGCCACGACCAGCCCGGCCAGTCCCAGCAGCAGCCGAACCCGGAGCGCGTGTGCCATGGCAGGTCCTCGCAAGTGACGGTGAGCCAACGGGCGCAAACAGATGAATGCCCAGCTTA
>CALAMB010000309.1 GCA_937925645.1 uncultured Acidobacteriota bacterium | reverse complement strand
GGCCGCATCCGCAGGATCGCGCCGGCCGCCGAGGTGGACGCCGCCGGCGCCCGCGTCATCGACGCCGCGGGGAAGGCGGTGCTGCCCGGCTGGATCAACGCCCACATGCACTTCTACAGCACCCTGGTGCGGGGCCTGGGCAAGGCCAAGCCGTCGCGCGACTTCGTGGAGCAGCTCCGCAACCTGTGGTGGCGGCTCGACCGCCAGCTCACCCTGGACGACACCTACGTGAGCGCGCTGGTCATGGCGCTGGCAGCGGTGCGGAGCGGCACCACGACACTCATCGACCACCACGCCAGCCCCGGCGCGGTGGCCGGCTCGCTGGACGCGATCGCCCGGGCGGTGAAGGAGGCGGGCCTCCGCGCCTGCCTCTGCTACGAGGTGTCGGACCGCGACGGCGCCGAAGTGGCCCGGGCCGGCCTGGAGGAAAACGCCGCGTTCATCCGCCGCTGCCGGGATGAGAACGATCCGCAACTCCGCGCCCTGTTCGGCCTCCACGCCGCGTTCACCCTGGGCGACGCCACGCTGGACCGCGCCGCCGCCATGGGCCGGGAGCTCGGCGCCGGCTTCCACGTGCACACCGCCGAGTCGCCCGCCGACCAGGAGCACAACGTGCGGGAGCACGGGCAGCGCGTGGTGCGGCGGCTGCGCGATCACGGGCTGCTGGGGCCGGGCACCCTCTGTGCCCACTGCGTCCACGTGGACGACGTCGAGCTGGACCTGCTGGCGGAGACGCAAACCATGGCGGCCCACAACCCGCAGTCCAACCTGAACAACGCCGTGGGCATCGCCGACCTGGTGGCCATGGCGCGGCGCGGCATCACCACGGGTCTCGGCACCGACGCCATGACGGTGCGCATGCTCGAGGAGCTGCGCGTGGCCCTCTGGGCGCAGCACCTGCGCCAGAACTGCCCCACTGCGGCGTTCATGGAGGTGACCGACACGCTGCTGGTCCACAACCCGGCCATCGCCAGCCGCCTCTGGGGTTTCCCGCTGGGCCGCCTGGCCGAGGGCGCCGCCGCCGATCTGGTCCTGGTGGACTACGACCCGCCCACGCCGCTGGAGCCGGCCACGGTCCGCGGTCATGTCGTGTTCGGCCTGAGCCAGTCGGTGGTGGACACCACCGTCGCCGGCGGCCGCGTGCTGATGGCCGGCCGACGGCTGGAGCTGGACGTCGACGAGGCGGCGCTGGCTGCCCGCGCCCGCGAGCTCGCCGCCTCTCTGTGGGATCGGTTTTGATCGGCGGGTTCGGGATCGGCGAGCCGGTTGGCGGCTGGACGGTCGAGCCGGAACGCGTTACAATGATGTCGGGTGATGCAGATGGACTACGAACAGCACTTCGTGAGGGATCGGAGGATCTGCGGCGGTGAGCCGGTCATCCGGGGCACCCGGGTCACCGTGCGGACCATCCTGGCCAGCCTGGCGGCCGGCGACCGGATCGAAGACATACTGGCAGACTTTCCGACCATCCGGGAGGAGCACGTCCGGGCCGTGATCGCGTTCGCGGCGTCTTCCGCCGTGGAGGACATCCCGATCCCCGACATTCCCGCAGTGAAATGAAAATCAAGCTGGACGAGAACCTCCCCGCCAGCCTGGCGGCCCACTTGGCGGATTCGGGGCATGATTGTGACACGGTCATAGGAGAAAACCTGGCCGGTCGTCCCGATCATGAGGTCTGGCTGGCCGTACAGGATTCCGGCCGCTTCTTCATCACCCAGGATCTGGATTTTTCCGATGTTCATGAGTTCCGGCCGGGGATGCACCATGGCGTGATGCTGGTGCGTCTCAGAAATCCCTCACGGCAGGTTCTCGTTGAGCGGCTGCGATCCGTCTTTGTAAATGAAGACGTGTCCTCCTGGGAACGCTGCTTTGTGCTTCTGACCGACCGGAAGATTCGGGTGCTGGCCCCGAACCGAGCGGACGGGTGACCTGCGCTGTATTGAACGATCGCCGGTTGCAAAACACTCTATGAGGTAATCGACACATGACTGACTTGTACACCAGAATCCATGCCCGCGCGAAGGAACTCGAACCCGAGATCGCCCGGTTCCTGTGCGACCTGATCCGCACGCCGTCCCACTCCACAAAGGAAAAGGAAGTGGTCGCGGTGATCGACCGCGAGATGCGCGCGCTGGGCTTCGACGAGGTGCGCGTCGACGGCCTGGGGTCCATCATCGGCCGGGTGGGGAGCGGCAAGCGCCTGGTGGCCTTCGACGCCCACATCGACACCGTCTATCCCGGCGACCGCGCCCTGTGGCGCTTCGACCCGTTCGACGCCCACATCGCCGACGGCAAGGTCTGGGGCCGCGGCGCCTCAGACCAGAAGGGCGGGCTGGCCGCCATGGTCTACGCCGGCAAAATCATGAAAGAAATGGACCTGGCGGGCGACTTCACGGTGCTCTTTACCGGCACCGTGATCGAGGAGGACTGCGACGGGCTATGCTGGAAGTACCTCGTCGAAGAGGAGCAGGTCCGGCCCGAGGCGGTGGTGATCACGGAGCCCACGAGCCTGCGCATCCACCGCGGCCAGCGCGGCCGGATGGAGATGATGGTCCATGCCAAGGGCGTGAGCTGCCACGGTTCGGCCCCCGAGCGCGGCGACAACGCCGTCTACAAGATCGCCCGCATCGCCCTGGAGATCGAGAAACTCAACGCGCGGCTGGCCGACGACCCGTTCCTGGGGCAGGGGACCGTCACCGTGACCCAGGTGTTCTTCTCGTCGCCGTCCGCCTGCTCGGTGCCCGACGCCGCCAGCATCCAGGTGGACCGGCGCCTCACCGTGGGCGAGACCATCGACACGGCCGTGGCCGAGGTGCGGGAAGCCTGCCGCCGCGCCGGCCACCCCGAAGCGGCGGTGGAGGTGCTCCAGTACGCCGAGCCCGCCTACACGGGCAAGGTGTTTCCCATGCAGAAGTACTACCCCACGTGGGTGACGTCGGCCGCCTCGCCCTACGTCCAGGCGGCGGTGGCGGCGTACAAGGCCGCGCTCGGCGTCGAGCCGGTGGTGGACAAGTGGACGTTCTCCACCAACGGCATCGCCATCGCCGGCCTGGCCGGCATCCCGTGCCTGGGGCTCGGGCCGGGCCACGAGAAAGAGGCGCACGCGCCCAACGAGTCGTGCCCGGTGGACCACCTCGGCGCCGCGGCCGCGTTCTACGCCGCGTTCATGGCGCAGCTCAACGGAAGATAGCATTCACCACAAAGGCGCAGAGGACACAAAGCAATCATTCATTTTCCATTGATCATCTTCCATCTGTCATTTCGCATTAAATGGTTATTGAATATTGCTTATATTTAAATGGTTATTTGGATACGAGTTGGGTTGTGCCGGGACCCAGGTCCCAGGTGCGATATCCGATTTCCGATGTCCGAAGTCCGATGTCCGTGTTGTGGGAACGAGCCTCTAGCCTCGAGCCTCGAGTCCCGCCCTCCGGTATCCGAAAATTAAAAGAATCCTCTGCGCCCTCTGCGCCTCTGTGGTGAATATGAAAAAGATGATCGAAATAGCCGAATTCATCTGGCGTTGCACCCAGTGCGGACGGGAGTACGCCCGCGACGCCGTGCGCTACCTCTGCCCTGAGTGCGGACGCAACTACCGACCCGGCATGCCGCTACCCGGCGTGCTGGAGGCGGTGTTCGACTACGCCGCGATCGCCGAGCGGTTCATCCCGCGGCGGCCCGACTGGCGCCTCTTCACGCCCATGGAGCCGGAGCACGAGCCGCCCTACGCCGTGGGGAACACGCCGCTGGTGCCGGCGCCGCGGCTGGCGGCGCGGCTGGGCTGGGGCGAGGTCTGGGTCAAGAACGACGGGCTCAACCCCAGCGGCTCGCTCAAGGACCGCGCCTCGTTCCTGGTGGCCGCCGAGGCCCGGCGCCTGGGCGAGCGCACCGTGGTGGTGGCCTCCACCGGCAACGCCGCCAGCGCCACGGCGGCGGTGTGCGCCGCCGCCGGGCTCGAGGCGGTGATCTTCGTCCCGGCGGCCGCGCCGCGGGCCAAGCTGGTGCAGATGGTGCGGCACGGCGCCCGCGTGATCCCGGTGCGCGGCACCTACGACGACGCGTTCCGCCTGTCGCTGGAGTACACCGCCGCCCGGG
>CALAMB010000308.1 GCA_937925645.1 uncultured Acidobacteriota bacterium | reverse complement strand
CTCATGTTCCGCAGGGTGCGCTCCTGGCCCGCCCCGGCCGCTTAGCGCAGCAGGAGATACAGGACGATGATCGCCAGCACCGCCACCGCCAGTCCCATGCCGGCGAAGAAGGCGAGGTTGAATCGCAAGTCGCACTTTTCCAGCCGGCGCCGCTTCTGCAGCACCGCCTCGAGCTCGTTCAGCGTCTTGCGGATGCCCTCCGCATCCGACGCCAGTCGGAGCTTGAACAGGAGCGCCTCGAGGCGGTCCACGGCGCCGTCGGTGATGTCGGCGTTGCCGCTCTCGATGAGAGGAAGGCACCGGATCCCCGCCTCGGCCAGCACCGCGGTTGTTTCGGGGAGAAATCCGTTCCGGAGCAGGCTGGCCTGCGCCACCGGCTCCAAGGTCGCCAACTGTTCGTGGAATTCGTTCAACTGCTGCAGCTCGCGTGCCATCTCGACCATGGGTGGACCTCCACCGAAAGTCGCGGTCTCTGAGGCCGGAGTCACTCCCGGCTGCAACCGGAGCCGCGCTTCGGCTGCATCCCCATTATAGACCAGTGCCGCGTTGGACCGACTGTCGTCGGCAACGAGCGATTCGATCGGTTGACAGGACCAAAGGTGAAATCATCCGGTTCGTTCGCCGAGTTCGGTACGGAGCGCCGCCGCCACGGCCGCCGGCGCCGGCGCACCGGCAGGGAGCGACCGACCGGGGATGCAGGCGGCGCGGGCCCAGCCGAACAGCGCCGGACCATCCACCGCATCGGCCGGACTGGCGCCGGTGGCCGCGCGAAACGCCTCGAGCAGCCAGGCGGTGCGGGGGAAGAGATGGAAATGGAGCCGGCGGTCCACCTCGCAGAACGAGAGGACGTATACCCGTTCGGCTCCAGTCGTCGCCTCGATGGCGGCGGACGCCCGCGCCAGCGCCTCGCCCAGCGCCCGGGCCGTCTCCGGCGCCAGGTCCCCGAGGCGCGTGGTCCCGTCGGTCATCCGCAGGATCAGGTAGCCCGGCACCGTGCAGAAATCCGCCGTCTCCAGGGTGAAACGGCCATCCGCGTGAAGCAACCGTTCTCGGGAATCTTGTTGCGTTGACATCAAACGCCTCCGCTCAAATCAGCAGCAACACGAACGGTGTACACCGCACCAGCCGTTACCAGCTACCCATGGATCGCGCCGACGATCATCGTAACGCCGCCGGTGGCGAAGTTGGAAATGTCGGCGATGGCGGCCTGCGCCTCCGGCAAGCCCAGGGCGGCGTGCAGGTGGGCCTCCGAAGCGAAATACAGTTCCGCCATCCGGTAGTAGGCGGGGCGGCCACCGTCGGGTCCGGTCAGGAACATCGTGAGCTCCTTCCGGTCGACGCCCGGTATCCGTGCCGCCAGCGGTATGTGCGTGCTCGTATAGTAGTCCTCAAAGGCCCCGGCGTCGGCGGGGTGGCCGTATAGAACGGTGACTTTCATCATGCGGACCTCCAAGCCACGGGGTCGGTCACTCCGTCCGCGTTTTCGAATATGCTGACCGTTGGATGCCCCAACTGGGTCCAAGGGATCCGTTCGATCCGCCTATTTGAAGCTCGAGGCCTCCGCGAACCGCTCCCAACCGCCGTCTGTGCGGCGGTAGAGGGTGATCCAGGCGCAGGTGAAGTCCAGCACCCGCTCCGAGCCGTCGGCCGCCGCCCGCCTGCCGGCCACTTTGACCTGCACGATGGACCAGGCGAGGGAGCCGTCGTCGGAGAAGCCGACGATGGGCTCCCGCAGGTCCCGGTACTCGGTGAAGTGGGTGGACTGGATGTACTCGCCCAGCGCGGCGCGGAACTCGTCCTTTTGGCGAAATTGGACGTCCCCGTTGGCGACGGCGACGTAGTCTTCGGCGATGGTGTCGAACAGCACGTCGGGCTTTTGCTGAATGTGGGCGTCGATGAGGGTTTGATGCAGCTGCAGGATTTCCGCCGTCATTGCCGCCCGGTCCGGGTGCCGCGAGCAGCCCAGCAACAGAAGTCCCAGGACCAACCACTTCCACCCTTGCCACATGCAACACCTCTCATGGATTTTTTATCACGAACCTTAGCATCAGCACACGATGGCAGATGAGAGCCCGGACCTGGTCACAAGCCCGCCAGGAACTCCCGGATCATGGACCAGAAGACGGCCGGGTTGTCGGCGTACATGGCGTGGCCGGCCCGGGGGACGAACGCCACCGGTCCCAGGCGCCGGGCGAGGGCCTCCGAGGTGAACCGGCCGCGGTTGCGCTCACCGAAGACGAACAGCCGGGGCGCGTCCACCGCCTCCACCAGCGGCACCGTCACCTCGGCCCGAGACATGGCCACCAGGCTGACGCTGTAGGCGTGGAGTGTCTCGGCGCCGGCGCGCCGGAGCGTGCGCAGGTAACCGGCCATCCCACGTTGGGCGGCCAGCTCCGTCAGCAGTGCGTCCCAGCCGTGGGCCAGAAAATCTTCCCGGCTTTGGGCGGCGACGCGCGCCGACAGGAAGGCGTCACCGGCGTCGAGGTTTCCTTCGGCCAGGACCAGCCCGGCCACCCGGACGGCGCCTGTCTCGCGTAGCTGCCGGGCCAGCGCTAGGGCCACCGCGCCCCCCATGGAGTGGCCGACGAGCACCGCCTCGCGGATTCCTTCCTGCGCCAGCAGGCCAGCCAGCGCCGCCGCCATCCCCGCCATGGTGAGCCCGTTGGGATCTGCCGGCCGGTCCGACTCACCGTGGCCGGGTAGATCAGGGACTACCCAGCCGGCGAAATCCGTCCGGCGGCGGGCGTGGTGGACCGCGAACCAGCTCTTGTCCACCCCCAGGCCGTGGATGAACAGCGCCTCCCGCCGCCCCGGCGCCGCCGCCGCGCGGAAGTACCGGACGTCCCCGCCGGGCGCTGTGTGCGTCTTCACGATCAAATCGGCGTTGCGCGCCATCGTGGCTCCTTGGTCCGGATCAGGATGAGAGTCACTCATTCAACATCAATCATTTCATAAATTATACGTTGCCTCGCACGAGATAGCTGAAAAGTCCTTCGGGTATCTGAAAATCCGTGCTCGCGGTACCTCCCTGGTGCCCGCCGCTCGATGATGCCGATGAACTCAGGGCTTAAGGTTCGGAGCTCGAGGTTCGTTGCCGCCATGCGGAGGCAGATCGGGACAGCCATCAATTGGAGTCGAGAGGGGGAGCTCAATCGTCTTTCCCTCTCCTGTCGCTCCTGCGGAGCTCCGAGTCTCCACCTCCCCGGCTTACCCGGACCTGTCGGTCCGGGCTACATTCCGCCGCCGCCGCAGGCGGCTGGATCTCGGCCAACCCGCCATGTCGAACCGGCGCCGGGTGTCGTCGAGGCCGCGGTGAACAGGAATTGGGTTCCACTCGGCGAGGGAGGGCTGTCGAACGGTTCGAGCATAATTCAATGAGTGTTTTGAGTGAGGGATTCAGCGAAGTTCGTAATGAGTGGTTGGTGTCAGGAATATTGACACGCAAAAGGTACTGAACATATCCTTCGATCGCCTCCCACCTCCGCTTGCCCGCCCGTGACCCGGCCGCGCCGGCGGCCGCGGCGTGTAGCCCGGGCCGACAGGCCCGGGTGCACGGCGAATTATGGTTGTGTCGTAGCCGCGCTGCGGCGACAGAATTATGGAGCCAATATCTCAGCAAAAGTGGATGTTCCGTTTTGCAAGATAATCAATTCGGGACATCCAGCAATTTGGAGAGAATATGGGTGTCCTCTTTCGCAATTTGGGACAGCCATTAATTGAGGGAAAATGGATGTCCCGTTTTTCCATTTATGTACGTCAAGGACGTGTAATTCAGTTCGGGACAGCCATCGAGCTGGGGAGAATATGGGTGTCCTCTTTCGCAATTTGGGACAGCCATAAATTGAGGGAAAATGGATGTCCCGTTTTTCCATTCCCGCCCGTAACCCGGCCGCACCAGCGGCCGCGGCGTGTAGCCCGGGCCGACAGGCCCGGGTGAGCTGGCGATTAGAATGTGATTGAGCCGCGTAGCAGCGATAAAAATGGCGCACAGGCGGTGAAATGGGGAATAAATGGCAGTCCCCATTTGATTTTTGGACAGCCATTGTTCGGAGCAAATGATGGGTGTCCAATTCTCATTATTGTTCGGAGCAAATGATGGGTGTCCAATTCTCATTTTAGGGACAGCCATGGATTGGAGTGAGAAAATGGATGTCCTCATTTGTCAGTTTGGGACAGCCATGGATTTGGTGGGAAAAAATGGATGTCCTCATTTGTCAATTCTCAGTTTTGGACAGCCATTGATTTGGGGAGAATGTGGGTGTCCTCTTCCGCACAATTCGGGACAGCCATCGCAATTCGGGACAGCCATCAATCTGGGGAGAATATGGGTGTCCTCTTTCTCCCGCCTATCACTCCCGCCCGTAACCCGGCCGCACCAGCGGCCGCGGCGTGTAGCCCGGGCCGACAGGCCCGGGTGCATAACGGATTGGGGATGTGTCCGAGCCGCACAGCGGCGACAGAAACGGGGAGGGGCACAAGTTGTGACTTGGATATTCAATGGCTGTCCACAATTTTCAAATCAGGACAGCCATCGATTGGAGTTGATGATGAGTGTCCCGATCGCCCGGTGCCATAACGCTCCCCGATCGCCGAAAGGCCTTCGATGGGTTTACCCATCGACCTGAGACGGGAGGAAATTCTTTGGCGTGGCATCCGCCGGGGACGATGAAATGGTTTCCCAGCCTCACTCCGGAGCCGCCGCGGGATTCAGGCGCTGTCGCAGCCAGTCCGCCGCCCGGGGCGCGAACTCCGGCGGGAGTTGGTGGCCGCAGTCGAACCAGACCAGCTCTTTGTTGGATCCCGGGAGCAGCTGGAACAGCTGGCTCGCCTGTTTTTCGGTGTAGATGGGATCAACGCGTCCCATGAGCAGCAGGAACGGGCGGGCGCCCACCGCCGGCGCGAACACCTGCGGCGCCACCACCATCATCGAGTCCAGCGCCGCGGGCGGGATGGCGGTAACCCGCAGCATCGTCGCGGTCAGGGGCGGTCCCACGCACGACACGGCCGCCCGAACCCGGGTGTCCACCCCGGTGACGATGTAACTCATCATCCCGCCCATGCTGTAGCCGAGCACGCCGATCCGGGTCGCGTCGATGTCGGGGCGGGTGACCAGGTAGTCCAACAGGCGCCTGACGTCCAGCACCGTCCGGCGGATCATTTCCCGGCTGCTCACCGGCCAGCCGTGCCGGAACATGAGGGCCACCGGCGGCTCGAAGCCGTTACCGGCCATCCGCTCGCCGTGGTACACGGCGTCCGTCGCCGCCACGGCGAAACCCGCCGCCACCAGCAGCCGGGTCAGCTCCTGGTACTTGACCGACGTGGCCGGATCCCACCAGACCTCCTTGGAGCTCCCCAGTCCGTGCATCAGCACCACGCACGGGAACGGTCCCGCCCCCTGGGCCGGCACCGCCACGTAGGCGGGCACGAATTCGCCGTCGGGCCCGCGAAACACCACCTTCTCCCGCCGGGAGTCGGCCAACTTGCGGTTTTCCACCACCGCCGCATCGAGAGGCCGGCTGGAATCGTAGGCATACATCTGGGCCAGGGCGGCGGAAACATCCGCGCCCGCGGGGCGCACATCCTCGCCGCCGGGCGCCTGGGCCGGGGACCAGCCCCAGCCGAGCAGGACCAGCGTTGCCGCGGCCCACCACCAACCCCGTCCCGACCGATTCGCCATCAGAACCTCCATTCGAACGATTGAATGTCAAGACGCATCGAGCCGGAAGGTATACGATGGCGCGGTCGCCGAGGGTTCACCGCCCGGGATCAACGGCCGCGCAGGAGATGCCGCGAGTGGGAGCACCCGGCGTCAAGCCTTCCTCGCAAGGCCCAGGGATTGCGCAACACTATTTACTCGCGCTCTCCTGGTGAATGATTTGGAGAGATTCTCCTGACCGGCGATGGATAAAGAGGCAAATCGGATGATCGTGCCGTGGCCGAACTCGCGCACGGCAGTAGCGCGAGGTACTCCGGAAGTGGCGTGCGTTTGACGAACGAGGCGGGCGGGGAAAAAAAAAGCCCGGACACGAGGTCCGGGCTTTGAAAAATAATGCTCGGCAGCGACCTACTTTCCCACTGTTAAAACAGCAGTATCATCGGCGCGGGTGGGCTTAACTGCCGAGTTCGGGATGGGATCGGGTGTTTCCCCACCGCTATAGCCACCGAACAAATCTATGATGGCAAAAAAGACAAAGAGAGATGATGGAGAAATAAAATATGGTCAAGCCACACGGACCGATTAGTACTGGTCAGCTCCACGTGTTGCCACGCTTCCACTCCCAGCCTATCAACCTGATGGTCTATCAGGGGCCTTTAGTGCCTTACGGCAGGGAAATCTTGTCTTGGGGTGGGCTTCACACTTAGATGCCTTCAGCGTTTATCCCATCCGAACCTAGCTACCCAGCCATGCCCCTGGCGGGACAACTGGTACACTAGAGGTTCGTCCATCCCGGTCCTTTCGTACTAAGGACAGCTCCCCTCAAATTTCCTACGCCCACAGCAGATAAGGACCGAACTGTCTCGCGACGTTCTAAACCCAGCTCACGTGCCGCTTTAATGGGCGAACAGCCCAACCCTTGGGACCTTCTCCAGCCCCAGGATGCGACGAGCCGACATCGAGGTGCCAAACCTTGCCGTCGATGTGGACTCTTGGGCAAGATCAGCCTGTTATCCCCGGCGTACCTTTTATCCGTTGAGCGATGGCCCTTCCATACAGAACCACCGGATCACTAAGTCCTGGTTTCCCACCTGCTTGACTTGTCTGTCTCGCAGTCAAGCGTGCTTGTGCCTTTACACTCTACGGCTGATTTCCAAACAGCCTGAGCACACCTTAGAACGCCTCCGTTACAATTTAGGAGGCGACCGCCCCAGTCAAACTACCCGCCTGGCAATGTCCCTGGGCCGGATGACGACCCTAGGTTAGAATGTCAGAACGTTAAGGGTGGTATCTCACTGTTGGCTCCCTGCAGGCTGACGCCCACAGTTCACAGCCTCCCACCTATGCTGCACATAACGCACCAAAATCCATTGCCAAGGTGTAGTAAAGGTGCACGGGGTCTTTCTGTCTAGCTGCGGGTAACCGGCATCTTCACCGGTATTTCAGTTTCACTGAGTCTCTCACCAAGACAGCGCCCAGATCGTTACGCCATTCGTGCAGGTCGGAACTTACCCGACAAGGAATTTCGCTACCTTAGGACCGTTATAGTTACGGCCGCCGTTTACCGGGGCTTCAGTTCGGAGCTTCTCCCGCACAAGGCGGAATAACACCTCCCTTTAACCTTCCGGCACCGGGCAGGCGTCAGACCCTATACGTCGTTTTCGACTTAGCAGAGTCCTGTGTTTTTAGTAAACAGTCGCCTGGGCCATTTCTCTGCGACCCACTTCAACTTTGGGGGCGAACCCCGCCATCTAACGTGGGCACTCCTTCTCCCGAAGTTACGGAGTTAGATTGCCTAGTTCCTGAGTGAGAGTTCTCTCAAGCGCCTGAGTATATTCTACTCGTCTACCTGTGTCGGTTTGCGGTACGGTCACCCAAAAGTCTCCCTAGAGGTTTTTCTTGGCAGCATGGAATCGACCGGTTCCGGCCTTGCGGCCACCCCATCACCTCTCAGAGTAATGGTCTGCCGGATTTGCCTGGCAGACCCTCCTACAGGCTTGGACCAGGACATCCATCACCTGGCGTGGTCTATCCTTCTGCGTCACCCCATCGGTAATAACGTCTTTTGGGTGGTACAGGAATATTAACCTGTTTCCCATCGCCTACGCCTCTCGGCCTCGGCTTAGGAACCGACTAACCCTTGGCGGATTAACCTTCCCAAGGAACCCTTAGACTTACGGCGAGTCCGCCTCTCACGGACTTTATCGCTACTCGTGCCGGCAGAGTCTCTTCCAAACGGTCCACCAGACCTCACAGTCTGACTTCGCTCCGATTGGAATGCTCCCCTACCACTGCCGCTTGCGCGGCAATCCACAGCTTCGGTAACAAGCTTGAGCCCCGTTGAATTGTTGGCACAGAGCCGCTTGACCAGTGAGCTATTACGCTTTCTTTGAAGGGTGGCTGCTTCTAAGCCAACCTCCTGGTTGTCTGAGCGTCTCCACATCCTTTCCCACTTAGCTTGTATTTGGGGACCTTAGCTGGTGATCTGGGCTGTTTCCCTTTTGACTACGGATCTTAGCACTCGCAGTCTGACTCCCGGAATACAATGTCCGGCATTCGGAGTTTGATTGGATTCGGTAACCTTGTTGGGCCCCTAGTCCATTCAGTGCTCTACCACCGGGATTGACCTTCCGAGGCTAGCCCTAAAGCTATTTCGGGGAGAACGAGCTATTCCCGAGTTTGATTGGCCTTTCACCCCTATCCTCAGCTCATCCAAGCCGTTTTCAACCGACAATGGTTCGGGCCTCCATCCGGTGTTACCCGGATTTCACCCTGGCCAAGGATAGATCACTCGGCTTCACGTCTAATCCATGCAACTAATCGCCCTATTCAGACTCGCTTTCGCTACGGCTCGCTTATCGCTTAACCTCGCTGCATAAATTAACTAGCCGGCTCATTATGCAAAAGGCACGCGGTCATCCCGCCGAAGCGGGACTCCCACTGCTTGTAGGCACACGGTTTCAGGTACTATTTCACTCCCCTAGCAGGGGTTCTTTTCACCTTTCCCTCACGGTACTGGTTCACTATCGGTCGCAGGCGAGTATTTAGCCTTGGAGGGTGGTCCCCCCAGATTCCCGCAGGGTTTCTCGTGCCCCGCGGTACTTGGGTACCAGGCAGGAGTCAATTCGTTTTCGTCTACGGGGCTATCACCCCCTACGGCGGCCTTTTCCAAAAGCCTTCGACTAACAAATTGATTTGTAACTCCTATACGCCCGGCCCCACAACCCCGGCGCGATTTGCATCCCGCCGGTTTAGGCTGTTCCCGTTTCGCTCGCCGCTACTCAGGGAATCGCTTTTGCTTTCTTTTCCTCCGGGTACTGAGATGGTTCACTTCCCCGGGTTGCCTTTGCTCTCCCTACTTTACTCAGGAGAGAATGTTATGCGATCAGCATAACAGGTTGCCCTATTCGGAAATCCGCGGATCAAAGCTTGCTTGCAGCTACCCGCGGCTTATCGCAGCTTGCCACGTCCTTCATCGGCTGCCTGCGCCAAGGCATCCACCATGTGCCCTTAGTAGCTTGACCATAAATTACATATGGTCGTTCTAAAAAGAGAACGGTTACCCCATCATCTCTCAATTGTCAAAGATCAATCTTGTTTTCCAGGGAATCCAGATCGCCGCCTGAATTCCCTGCAAAGCAAGATATGGTGGAGGTAAGCGGATTTGAACCGCTGACCCCCTGCTTGCAAAGCAGGTGCTCTCCCAACTGAGCTATACCCCCAGCCGAATGTCCGGTGAGGTCTGCATTCCTCGCGTGGAAGAGGCGGCCAGCCGCCTGCTCCAATAAACTGGTGGGCCTAGATAGAGTCGAACTATCGACCTCACCCTTATCAGGGGTGCGCTCTAACCAACTGAGCTATAGGCCCGATAAAAAGACCAAGGGTTGATCTCTCAAAGCCAGGATTGCGTGCCCGTTATTCCTTTATAAAGGAGGTGATCCAGCCACAGGTTCTCCTACAGCTACCTTGTTACGACTTCACCCCAATCATGAGCCATACCTTGGGCACCTGCGTCCCTTGCGGGTTGGCCTAGTGACTTCTGGTACAGCCCACTTTCGTGGTGTGACGGGCGGTGTGTACAAGGCCCGGGAACGTATTCACCGCGGCATGCTGATCCGCGATTACTAGCGATTCCACCTTCATGCAGTCGAGTTGCAGACTGCAATCCGAACTGAGACCGGTTTTTTGGGATTGGCTAGGTCTCGCGACTTTGCAACCCTTTGTACCGGCCATTGTAGTACGTGTGTAGCCCTGGACATAAAGGCCATGATGACTTGACGTCATCCCCACCTTC
>CALAMB010000307.1 GCA_937925645.1 uncultured Acidobacteriota bacterium | reverse complement strand
GACCACCGAGATCTACACTCTTTCCCTACACGACGCTCTTCCGATCTGTAGGGGGCGATGACCAGGATGTCGCGCTCCTGCAGCGGATGGCTCCGGCCATCCTTGTCGATCCAGGAGACTCTTCCCGATGTCAGCCCGCCCACGATGGCGGCGACAGCCGCCACCTCCTCCCGGGAGCTGCTCTGGTTGCCCGCGTGTTCCACCGGGACAAGGAAGAGGCCGCTGCAGGCGAAGGGCGTGTCGCCGGTCAGCGCCTGCCGCTCCAGCCCCGGCCGGGACTGCAGCCGGCCCTCGTAGTACAGCTCCGAGGTGAAGGCGCAGATGGAAGGATGCAGCCGCCAGGTCTCGTCCAGGAACAGTCCCATTTCGTCGGCGATGGTCTTGCGGCCGTCGAGGACGTGGACCAGGGCAGCCACCTCGGCGCCCTCAGGGTGCGCCCCGCGCTGCGGCTGCTCGAGTTGCTGCGGGTCGCCCAGCAGCACCAGGTTCCGGGCGCACCTCCCCGCCGCTAGCGCCTGCGCCAGCGACATTTGACCCGCCTCATCGACAAATAAGTAGTCCACCGATCCGATCATTTCCTCACAAGTCCACAGCCAGGTGGTTCCCCCCACCACTCCCCCTTGCGCCAGACCGGCCTGGGCTGCACCGTTGCTCGTCACCTCTTCTATTCCCTGAGGCACAACTTCGCTTTGTTTAGTGACCTTGTGGATTGTCCGGAGGGGAACGCCTATCTCAGTGGCGGCGGAATGGATCGCCTTGAGTAGATTTTCAATGACCTTGTGGCTCACCGCCGTCACGCCGACGCTTCGGCCCTCCCGCGCCAAGGCCACGATCATCCGGGCGCCAGCGTAGGTCTTGCCGCTGCCGGGCGGCCCTTGGATAGGCAGAACGCCGTGGTCCAGGTTCCGTGCCAACCGGACCGCCGCCTCCACAACATCTTCGCCGCGCCTCCGGAGTGCCCCCCCACTCCCTCCAGACAACCTTGGGAGTTGCTTCAGTAGCAGGTTCCGCACGGCGTGGTAGGGGCCTTCGCCGTCCACTCCGTTCTGGGCGATTGAGCGACCCACATCCAGTATAGCGGGAGCGTTGGGGCCAGGAGGAACCCGATCTTTCACAAACACCGCGGCTGGATGGATACTAGCCGAATCTCCTCGTTTCTTGATTTCCAGAATGCCTCGAACGGGATCAAACACCGCCACCTTTCCAACAAGATCACCACCCGGCACACAAAGATCATTACCTTCATCCAAAGCCGCTTCCTGAGCGGGAAATCGATAGCGATGAATAGGACATCTCTCCGTTCCGCCGGCGACGCCGATAAATTCCAAAGCCGCGATAGCCTTGCGCTCGTCGAATAGGTCGTCGGGCTCCAGGTCGCGGAGGCGGAAGTACTCCCACCAGGCGCAGCGGTCCTCGCGGTGGAAGTACTCAAGCTGGTGGGCCAGCAGCCAGCGGGCCTGCTCCGCCGGGCCCCACGCCGCGCGATCCTCCGGCAGGCCGTTCACTAAGCCATCGAACACGGCCTGCACTTCTGCTTCCCACACCTGAATCGCCTGGCTGGCTTGGTCATCGCTGGCTTCCGGCCGGTCCACCGAAGCTCCGGTGGCCAGAAGCTCGTCCCGCCGGGCCTCCAGCCACTCCCGCAACGCCGCCGTGGCCAGGCAGTCGTCCCGGTTGTAGCCTTCGACAATCTCCAGATCTCGGGGCGGGATCTCCTCCGCCGTAGCCAGCTCCAAAACGCAGGCCACCCGTCGCAGCGCCCCGGACGCCGCATGGAGCTCCACCGTGCGCCCGAAGCCAAAGAACTGCTCCAGCTCCTTGAGGGAGTAGCTTTCGACGCTGGCCCGCAAGCCCTGCCTCGTCGCCGCCAACAGATCGACGAAACGGCCCCCGCGCAGCAGCCGGTCCACCTCCGCCTCGCGGGCGCCGTGCCGGCCCATGAGGCGCTTCACCGCCGCCGGCTCGTACGGCGAGAAGTGGTACAGGTGCATGCCGGGGTGCCCACGCCAGCGCTCCATGACGAAATCCATGAAGTCCTCGAACGCCCGCCGCTCGGCCGCGCGGTCGAGCCCCCAGAAGCTGCGGTACTCCAGGGTGCCGCCGGCGCCACGGAATGCCACTCCTAGCAGGTACTCCAAACCTCCGCCGTCGACGAACGGGTCCGACTCGATGTCGAAGAAGAGGTCACCGGCGTCGGGCTCGGGCAGCCGCGCCAAACCCCGCCCTGCCTCCGCCGGGAGCAGCTCGTGGACGGGCCGTGCCTCCCGACGTCCCTGCAACTGGACTCGGGCTTGGCCGTGGGCGCGGTCAAAGGCTTCCAGGCTGCCCCGGACGGGCCGCTCGGGCAGCGGCTCCGGCCGGACGGCAAACTCCTCCAGGGTGCCGATGCCCTGCCGCTGCAGCTCGCCGATGTGCAGCGAGCCCAGCCCCGCCACCAGGCTCAGGTGGTCGTCGACGTGCCGGCGCTCGTCGCACTCGCGCCACCAGCGGCAGACGTCGCAATGATTCGTCGGGTTCGGATAAGTTGAGCCGGAAGGGGGCCGGTCCACAGCCTCCTCGAGCCGGCCCTTCACCAGGCGATAGTAGGCCTGAAAGTCGGCCAGGCGAAATGTCTCGCGGGGGAAGCCCTCGCCGGGCTTGACCACGTGCATGTACTCAGGCGCCCGGCCCTGCCGCCGGCCGAGAAGGTCCGAGTAGAGGCAGAGCTGTAGGACGGTCCCGCCGCGGGTTTCCTGGGCCAGCTTCGTGTCGTAGACCTCGTACGACCAATCACCCAGGGCGCTGGGGCTGGCGACCCGGACCAAGACATCGGCCCGGCCCCGCCACCGGCCCTCGCACAGCTCTCCCTGCACGATGGCGCCCGCGCCCTGCCGCATGGCCTGGAGCGTCCGTTCGGCGGCCGAAGCGCCCTCTACGTCGCGCAGGTCCACGACGTCGAGGCCCCCGGCGCGCAGGCTCTCGACGAAACCGCGTTCGTGGGCCAGGCCCCGCTCCTGGAGCAGTTCCAGGGCGGGATCCCGCCACACAGGCGCGCCCAGCCGGCCTTCGGCCACCGCCCGGTCCAACTCCGTCAGGTGCCTGCAGGCGAGGTGATTGGCCAGATCTGTGGCGGCGAGCAGCAGCAGGGAACCATCCAGTTTCATGGACATTCTCTCCTTCACTAGAAGAGCTTGCGCTGGCCGTTCGCCGGAGCGGTGCCGCTGCTCTGCGGGGGTTCGGCGGGTCCCGCCTTTGGGTCAACCTTCGAATCTTGATTGCCTTGATTCATACTTTCCCGGAGGAGTTGCTGGTATCCCTCCTCTCCCAGGAGGTTTCGGGCATGGAGGTGGCATTCCTGCCAGGACTCATCGGCGGTCTGGGCCAGCTGCCAGTCGTAGAAGCGGGGCCCGAGACGGCTGGCCACCGGCTGGGGGTGCTTTGCCCGCTCGTCGTGGCCGAGGCCGTAATCGGTCAGCCGCAGCGTCTCGGGGAGCATCCAGCCTTCGCCGTCGTTCTGGTTCAGGAACGCCTCGATGCCTTTTTCGCGGTCCCCTCCCGCGGCGCGGATCTTTTCCTCCAAATCGTGAAAGGCTACCAGCGTCAGCACCGTATGCCGCAACTCGGGATCTTTGTCCTTGTCTATACGCCAGAAACCTTTTGGATAAAGAGTGCGAGTGAATAAGCGGTCTCTCGTGTTCACTTGAGGATTATCAGTTTCGCGAAGTACCCATTGTAGGAATGAATTATCAGCTCCATAGCAACGTGCGACAAGAACATCAATACAGCTCATTAATCTGATCCTCTCACTATTGGCGAGAGCCCAGATTTGTTTAAGTTGAGGCATGTTTTCAAATGAAGAGCTACAAGAAATCCACCAATCTGAAAGCGAACAGGCTATTCCTGCAAGTCTCAAAACGTGGGAAGCAGCTCCTCTTGGTATATTCTTTATGACTGGTCGGTCAGCGATCTTCGAAGGATCAAGTGCACCGGCTCCGTTACCACTAAAACCGATTCGAACACACCAATCAAAACAAAAGCTTCCTAAAACAGATGCTAATAAAAGGATTTCTTGAAGCTGATTTTTTAGATGCAGGACCCCTACTGTATGGCCAGCAGGAGAAGCGTACCCCGGAGTTGGAATGAAAGTTCTCGAGTTTGTATCACTTCCTATGTACCTATACAGCACTCGTGCTCTTGTTGGTTGCCAACCTTTGTCCAACGCAGCAGAATATGAAATTAGATATTGTGGTTCCATTCTAGAATTCGATAAAGGTATCGGCTCCCATTTCACGGAATGGCCGCTTCCACCCGCGAAGCCTTGTGCAAAAGGGGAAAAGTGAGACAATACTCCACCTTGGTATAGCGGCAAGGCTACGTCATCAATCTGTTCCTCCCGGATCCAGGCATCGGCGTCGCGGGAGAGGATGATGCCGGGGGGGATGTCGGCGCGGGGGATGGGCAAGTGATCATACGGGGGCTGGGCGCAGCGGAGCTTCCACTCGGTACGCTGCACGTCGCCGGGCTTGAGCCAGTGACCGTGGACGAAACGGGCCCGGGCGGCACGCTCCTCCGGGGAAACGCCTGCTTCGAACAGCCACTCTTCCAGCTCCACCTCTACGGGGCGTGACCGGGTCGGGTCGATGCCCAGCTCCGCCCACAGTTCGGCGATGGACCGCCAGTCGCCCTGGAGCCAGCGGCTGTACTCGTCGGGGCGGTAGCCGCGCTCCTCCCACCACGGCCGCGGCGGGAAGAGCTTCGAGTCGTTGGTCATGTGGAATTCCGTGGCGTACTTTATCCCCCAGCCGTCCGGCCCCTCGTCGCCCAGTAGCACGGAATTGGCGTAGATCTTCTCCAGGATCTCCAGGTCGCGGGCCGATTGGATCTCCAGGATGGCCAGGGAGCGGGGGCTGAAGCGCTCCACCTGGGCACGGGCGTAGGGCGTGGCCAGCTCCTCGGCCCGCTCCCAGTCCTCGAGCTTGCGGCGCATGAAGGCGGTGCGGATGGCCTCCGTCCGGCCACCCTTCTGCAGGATGACCGGGTTGAACTTGAACGACCGGTGGATTTCGAAAATGCCTTCCCGGTTCTCGAACCCGAACAGCCACTCCCACCGGCAGCGGTCCAGGAACAGCTTGCGCAGGGCGCCGGTGCCGTGGTCCGAGTAGAGGCCCGACGGGACGATCAGGCCCATCCGGCCGCCGGGTCGCAGAAGAACATGCGCCTGTTCGAGGAAGAGTTTGTAGAGGTTCAAATCGGCCGAACCCTGGTGGCAGAATGGATGATCCCGGTCAGCAAATCCCTTGCTTCCGGCCCGAGCCATGCGCCAGCGGCCGTGGAGTTTCTCGTTCTGGTCCTTACTCCGGCTGATGGTGAAACGGTCCTGCCCCTCGTTCTCCGTCGGATCCCCAAAGGCGCTGGCGGCATAACTCACGAAATTGGACTGGGCCCGGAAGTCGGCGTTGTAGTTCAGCCAGGCGTGCTCCACCTCGGCACTCTCGAAATAATCCACTTGGTAGCGAAGGGCTTCCTGCTTCCCATAGCTGCGGTATAGCGGGTCGATGTTGGAGAAGAACTCCTTGGAGTTGGGCTTGGCCGTGTCCCACGGCGGGTTGCCCAGGATGGCGTCGAATCCCGCGCCCGCCTCGTGAAACACGTCGGGGAACTCCAGCTCCCAGTGGAAGAAGCGCTTGGCGGCGGCGATGTGTCGGGCCGCCTGCCGGGTTTCCTCCGGCGGCGCCGACAGGGTGGAGGGCAGCGGCGCGTGGGTCAGGTCGTCCGCGGGCCAGAACCAGCAGGCGCACCAGAGGTCCAGGGCCTCCTTCAGGGCGAGGTAGGCCGGGGAGCCCAGCAGCTCCTCCCGGTAGCGGCGGGCCCGCTCGGCGCTGTCCTGCACCGGCAACTCGTGCAGCCTAGCCAGCAGCGCCTTGAGATCGGCGTGGGTGGAGGCCGCCTGCGCCGGGGTGAGCCCCCGCAGTGTCTTCTGCCCGGCGATCGCCGCCGCCAGGTCCGGCGTGAGCTTCGTCCGGACGAACTCCTTGATCGCCTTGGTGCGGGCTTCCTTCTCGAAGTGCACGCCGTGGGTGTGGTTCTTGTCACCCCCCTCGCGGTTTTTCCAGGCCATCACGGGGTAGTGCGGGAACTGGTCGAACCAGGCGCCCACCAGGCTGTTGCCGCACTTGACCTTGTGGTCGAGGAAGGAGAAAGGCAGCGTCCGGTCCATGGTCTCCACCCACAGGGCCAGGCGGCACAGCTCCACCGCCAGGGGGTCGAGGTCCACGCCGTAGAGGCACCGCTCCACCACGTACCGGCGCAGCACCGCCTGGGTGCGCCGCTCGAAGTCCTCGTCTTCCGGCCGGCAGGGCAGTCGCATCGCCTGGGCGGTCTCGGCGTCCGGCCCCGGCGGGACCAGGCCCAGGATCACGTCCAAGGGGCGGCCGGGGTCCTCCTTCAATCGCTCGTGGGCGTGCAGCGACTGGTAGAGGGCCTCCGTCAGGAACCGCAGCGCCGCCACCAGGAAGCTGCCCGAGCCGCAGGCCGGGTCGCAGACCCGGAGGGTCAGGATCTCCTGGGGTTTGCGGGGCGTCCAGTATGAAGGCGGCGCGTCCGGGTCGGGGGCGCCGTCCGGCCCTTTGAGGGGCTCATACGCCAGCGGGCGCAGGGTGCGCTGCACCGTGGGCACGGCCAGGCCGGGCCGGGTGTAGAACGTGCCGGCGCCCTTGCGGGTGCCGCCCCAGCGCACCAGGTACCACTCGCCCGGTAGCAGCACTCGCTCGACAAGTTGGCGGGCCTTTCGGGTGAGGGCGGCCTCGTGGGCCAGCTGGCGCTCTGGGGTCAGGCGGCCGCGGGGGCGGTGGGCCAGGCCGGCCACCTCCACGGCGCGCCGGGCCCAAGCCTCGGCCCGAGTGCGCGTGGAGTGACGCTCGTCGCCGAGTTCGTCCTCCGGCTCTTCGGCCTCTTCAGGATCTTCCTCTTCGGACCCAACGGCGTCCGATTCTTCCCCGGCTTCCTCCGCAATTTCTTCCTCGTTGGCTTCTTCTTCGGACTCATCGCCTTTGCTGGAGGTGTCCTTGAGTTTTTCGAAGAGGTCCTGGAGCGCCTTGTCGCTCATGGCCTCCAGCCGGGACAGGGGCAGCGCCGGCTGGTTGCCCACCGCCAGGAACACCACCGGGTCGCCGGCGGGGGCGGTCTTGAGCTCGAAATCCAGCAGGCCCTCGTAGAGGATGCCGATGTACTCGCTGGAGAGGTCCGAGAAGTCCACCGGCGCCGGCACCCACGTGCTGGCGCGGCCCTGCCGGACCTTCACCCGGGTGCGGGTGATGCGCTCCAGCAGCTTGAGGACGTCGCGGTCGGGCAGGACCTCGTGCTGGAAGCAGGCGGTCTCGAACACCGCCAGGGCTCGGCTCAGTCCGTCGGCGGAGTCCGGATCGCCCGGGGCGAACAGCTCGCCGCCATACGCCGGCACGGGGAGAGAGGGATGGCAGGAACCCTGCCGCACCAGGCAGAACAGGGCCAGGAGCCGTGGCCAGGCGTTCCAGGAGCGGGCCAGGCGGCCGCCGCCGCGGGCGGCGCTCTTTTCCAGCTCCTCCAGCAGGCCGGTGACTCCGTAGCTCCCATGGTATAGAGGATTGTCCCGGGGCATGAGTTCGCGCGACTCGGCAAACAGCGCCACCACCAGCCTCATCACCACGCGCACGGCGGCACGATAGATGTCGGCCGGGTCGATGCCGGCGCCGCGGTCCCGCAGCACGTCGCCGTGGGCCTGCACCAGCAGCTCCACCGCCTCGCGCACCCGCTCGCCGAGCACCGCCGAGAGTTCCGCCTGCCCCTTGCGGCTGTCGAGGATGGCGGCCAGGAGTGGCGCGGATTCGTCCGCCGCCGGAGGCGTCCAGAGTGCCGGCTGGAACAGGGTGCGCAGGATGGTCACCTGTGGGGAAAGGGCGCCTTCTTCGAACCAGAGCTCCGCGTCCCACTCGCACCAGGCGTCGAAGTCCAGGCCGGCGAACAGCAGCCGCCACTGGCGCCCGTTGGTGAGGAGGGCCAGCCGCTCGCGGCCGGCGCGGAGCCACTGCAGCACGCCGCTGTGGGCCTTGCGGCCGCGGCCGATGCCGATCCGCCTCTCCGTGTCCAGGAACATCGGGAGGACGGCTCCGTGAGATCCTTGCCAGAGGGCCCGGGGCTTGACCGTCTCGCCGGTGACCGCCCGGCGGCCCCACTCGGCGCCCAGTTGCGGGCCGCGCCGCCAAGCGCCGCTGTCCGGACCGAACCCGCAGATTTGCTGCAACACGAACAGGACGAACTCGGCGGCTTCAGCCTCCCCTTCCGTCACCGCCGCGGTCCGCCGGCGCAGCTCCTGCTCGAGATAATATGAAAGTGTTTGGGGGATGTGCGGTTCCAGCCCGCGCAGGCGGGGAGGGTCCAGGAGGAGGCCGCCGTGCCGCAGCCGGTCCCAGCCAGGAAGGGTGACGCCGTTCATGAGGCACCTCCCGGGAGGCGCACTTCCAGGGTGACCGGAAAGACCTGGGCGGGGCCGGCCATGGCGTGCCGCTTGGGCAACAGCCGTTTCTGGACGCGTTCTCGCTCCCGCTCCAGCTGGCCGCGGACCTCCTCGTAGTGCTTCTTCCGCCGGTCGACCTCTTCCTGCTTTTCCTCGATGGACCGGTCGATGGCCTCCAGGCGGGCTTCGGCGTCGAAGAGGAGCCCCTGCTGGCGCTGGACCTTGAGTTTGGCGATCTCCCGCTCCAGCTTGGCCAGGGTGTTCTCGGAGATGAGGGACGAGACCTCGCCCAAGCGGCTGCGGTAGCGGGCTTCTTCTTGCCGGCGGGCTTCCTCGCCGGCCTCCTGCAATTCCTGCAACAGGCGGCGGGAGAGATCCTGCCCGTGCGCCGTCAGGACTTGCTTGAGATCGTGGATCACCTCACCGAGCAGTTCGCTGGCCCGGTCGTGATCGGCTTTCTCGTGGGTGGGACGGGAGTGGTTGAGCACCCGGGCCGGACGGTGCGGCAGGGGATCATCCAAACGGTCGCCACGGATGGGGAACACCAGGGTGCGCACCCAGTGGTGGAAAGTCTCGCGCAGTTCGTTGACGGCCAGTTCCTCGACGCTGAAGAGAATCAGGGCGTCCGTTCCCTCGGGAACCTCCCCCAGGCGGACGGTCCAACGGGACACCTCATCACCGGTGCCGGGGTAGCGGCGGCGGGTCAGCGTCGAGAGCGCCCGCTGCAGCATGGGGTGGGAGAGGTGCTGCAGCTGCACGTCCGGCCGCGGGGAAAAGATCTGGCGGCCGCCCACGTCCACCAGCAGCGCTTCGGGGCTGAAGGCGAGGCGGGCCACCGGGCCGAGCTGCCCGCCGGGCGTGGGCCGCCGGAGCGATTCGTCCACCACCTCAATCCATCCAGCCAGGTCGGGGCGGAGGATCCGGCAGGTGCCGTCCGGCAGGGGGCCTTCCAGCTGCGGACGGCCGGCGCGGATCGCCAGGGCCGTCTCGAGGGTGCCGCGGAGCGTGTCGGGATTCAGGTCCAGCTCGGCCGCCAGGGCGTCGAGCTGCGCCTGGATCACGTCTTCGCCTTCGCCCGTGGAGACCGTGTCGTCGGCGTCGACGGCAGCCCGGCCCCGGGCGGTCTCGATCTGGCGGTCCAGGTCGGCGCGCACCAAGGCGGCGTCCTCGCCGTCCACCAGGCGGCGGTGCGTCGCCTCGTCGAACAGCTCATTGGCCGAGCCGAGGTCGTCCCGGATGTCGTGGGCCTTATGGATCACGTGGTCGAGGAACTTGAGGTCCTGGTCAAGATCGCTGACGAAGTGATACACCGTCACGTCGCGCGCCTGGCCGTGGCGGTCCACCCGGCCGTTGCGCTGCTCGAGGCGGGACGGGTTCCAGGGACAGTCGAAGTGAAGCATGTAGCGCGCGGTGCTCTGGAGGTTGAGACCTTCCGCCGCGGCGTCGGTGGCCACGAGGATCCGCACCGACTGGACCGGGTCGTTGAAGGCCTGCTTGACGACATCCCGCCCGATCTCGTCCATGCCGCCGAACAGGTTGAGGATGCGTTCCTCCTGGTAGCGTGCGCGCAAGCGGCGAGTCAGATAGTCCAGGGTGGTCTTGTACTCGGTGAACACGACCAGCCGCTCGTCGTCCTTCCAGGATCCGCCGGCCCGCACAAAGTTTTCGATTAGTTCGAACAGAGCGTCCAGACGGGCGTCGGCCGCTGGATCTTGCGCGACCGGATCTCCGGCCTGCAGATCCAGTCCCAAGCCGGTCAGGGCCTGGTCGATTCGCGCGATTTCATCCCGAAGCTCGGTGGCCACGGTCTTCATCCACGCGCCGACCACCCCGGCGGCAGTGGCTTCGCGGGACTGGGTCTCGCGATCGTCGGCAGTGTCCCCTTCCACGGATTTCTGCGCCGTCTCGACGTCGGCGTCGGAGGCGGCCTCCGCGCCTCCCAAGCCTTCCTTGCAGCGCCGCCACGACTCGGCGAAGGCTGTGGGGCAACTCAGGAGCCGCTTGCCGAGGATCTCCACGGCGAAACTGCCAGCCCGCCGACGGCGCCGGCTGCCTGCTTGGATCAGCCGCCGGATGGCAGTGCGGAAGGCATCGAATGCGTCGCTAAGGGCGAACTCCTCCTTGGACAGCTTGAGGATCAAGGCGTGCGGCTCGTGGCGGGTGCAGAAGCGCGGCGGCGTGGTGCGCGCGTTGATGTCGCGCTTGAGCCGCCGGACCACGACCTGCTGCACACGCTCCCGCTCGGCCGACCGGAGCTCGTCGGTCTGGCTGAAACGCACTGGGTCCAGGATCTCCAGCAGGCCGGTGAAGCAGCGGGTGTGGCCGTTGTGGGGCGTGGCGCTGAGGAAGAGGCGGTGCTCGAACTGCGGCGCCACCAGGCGCAGCATCCGACACAGGTCGCTGTCGTCACCGAAAGCCGACGGCATCAGGTTGTGGCACTCGTCCACGATGAGCAGGTCCCACGGCAGGTGGGGAGAGCCCTCGGGAGTCCGACAGGCGACCAGGAACTGATCCAGCACGTCCGGCTGGCGCAGGTAGTGGTAGGAGGCGATGATCCGGCTGAAGGCGCGCCAGGGATTGGCGTCCAGCCCCAGCCGGCGGCGCAGGGCGTGGGTCTCGGCGCGGTCCACGAGGTCGAAGGAGAGGGCGAACTTGTCCCACATCTCGTCCCGCCACTGCAGGCGCAGCGAGGCGGGGGTGAGGATGAGCACCCGCTGGATGCGGCGGCGCAGGAGGAGCTCGGTGAGGATCAGGCCAGCTTCGACGGTCTTGCCCAAGCCCACGTCGTCGGCGATGAGCAGGTTGACGCGAGGCATCCGCATCGCCTTCAAGAGGGGCACCAGCTGGAAGTCCTCGCTGAGCACGGCGCCGTGGAAGGGGCTCTGGATCGGCAGCTTGTCCAGCGGGCCCTCGCCATCGGGATCGAGGAAGGGCGTGGCGGCGCTCCACCGGGCCGCCCGGAGGAGCGCGTCGAAGTCGTCGGCCGCCATGGCGTCGGAACGGGCCGGGTCAGGGAGGGCCGTCGGCTCCAGCAGCATTTTGTGCGGCTCCAGCTCCCAGAGCAGTCGCTCTTCAAGAGGGTGCTGATCGTCCTTGTACTCCAGGTCCACCAGGTGGAGCCGGCCGTCCTCGCCGTCAAACGGCTCTACGGCCGCGATCACTCCCCGGCGGTTGCGCACCGTGGCAAACATGCCCGGGCGAGGGATTTGCTCGTGTTCAACTGGTGTCATGGAGTTTTCATCCTTACCTACAGGATCGTTTTCGCAATTCGAGAGACCGCAAAATCATTCCCCCGCAAGTGCCCGGGCCTCGGCTCTTAACGAGGCTAGACATTCATCTGCGGGATGGTGTCGCCTGTCCGCCCAGAAAGTGATGCAAAATGCTGATGGTGTATTTGGTGAAGCGGCTGAAATCCCGCATTTCGGATCGGCGGACAGCACCATGCAGGTACGCGTTCCATCGTTCGAACATCATTTCGAAGTCACGCTTCGGGACTCGTTGGAGATGCCCTGCACCTGGTGCGTCGCAAAGAACATAGTCTCGTGCCGCTTGTGCCGTGAAATCACCTTGTCCCAGATGCCCCTTGTCCACAGTCCAATTCCGGATTACAGTCCGGTTACTCAGACCCGTGGTCAGCATTCTCCAGAAATCCTCAAACGAGGCAGGGGGCATCGAGGGGGCGGGAATTTCTCGGCCGACAGGAGTATCTGCAGAACTCCTGACTGGAGAACTGAGGCCCGGTCTGGATATTGAGGGCGGACTTGGAATTTGCCGGTTCCAAGGTGTTTGAAGGCGGCTGATCACCGCCGCCTCGATCTCGGCAGAATTCGACGTGGAGTGGAAAAATAGCTCGATCCGGGCGCCGGACTGAACGGCCCGGAGGATCTCGGCGTTGATCCGGCAATTGGTCTCCTGCCCCCCCTGGTAACAGTTCCGGGGGAAATCTGTCCGTATCCCATATTGAAGCGAACCGCCAAGTCGTCACACTTGCCAGCGTAAACTGGTACGCCGTTCCGCGTGAGAATGTAGACTCCCGACCGCCCCGACCACTCGGATGGGATTCGAAACCGGCAGAAGGGTCCCCGCCCGTACTTGTTCAAGGACAAGTTGCGGGGATTGTCGAATCGAAGCTCCGGATAGTCTTCCAAAATCTGCCCTGCGGTGTCTCGCTCCGGCTGGATGGCGCAAACGATTCGAAATTCAAAATCCGCAAAGGTCCTACTCATCGCGAGTTCTCCCCAAATTGTGGTTGTTAAGGCGGCCCAAAATCCGGTGTGGGCCCGAACGGTTGAGTCGATGGATACACTTCGAGGACGTTTGGCACCTGGCGGAAACATACCGCCGGGAGTCGAGGGCCCCCCTGCTGCCTCGGTCCCGGATGGGGAACATCGCGTGAATCTCCTAAAGAGGTGATGGTAGATCCGAGGGAAATCGATTGCAAGGGGATAGACTGGGAAAATGTGATTGGGATCACATTACAGCCAAATCATGTGATTGGAAGAACAAGTGTGTTAATTACAAGATGATCGCCCGAACTGCCATGAGAATACAGGTTACGAAGGGTGGTTGGCTTGCACAATAGATTGAGTGCGCCGTCCATTTTGTTTCAACTTGATTTTTTAGCTTGACAAAGGGATTGGGCGAGATGCTACCATGCATATAGGTGGCATGGTGATGGGTGCATGTACCACCTTACTGGAAATCGAATACAGGAGGTTTCAATGTCACAACCAAAAAAATCTGTCTACGTTCGAGATGAGGCTCGCGCTTTATGGGAACGTGCCGAGGTGGTTTCTGGGAAAAGCATCTCCTCTCTGATTGAGGATTTGCTGCGCCGGTATTTGGCTGAGAATGATCTGATCCAGAAAGGAATCTTCACCTTTAGCAGAATCAAAGTACGCCCCACCATTGACGAATCCAATTGCCCGCTTTACGGAGCTCGAGTGAACGCATTCCAGGGCCATATCCTCTTGGATGGGGAAGTAGATCGGGATGATCCAAGGCGAACAAAGACTTGGGTAGCTGCAACACAGAAAGGGAATTTCGTTTTCTGGGATCAACAAGAGGATCAAGTAGGAGCCGATGGCGTCAGAAATGTGGTCACTTTCCGAGTCTATGGATCGCTCGATGAAGCAGGGAGAGGAGAGATGGGCACTCAAATTTGGTCATCCGACATCATTGGGAGGGCCTATGAAGAATTGAGGAAGCTTGGGATTGAATACACACACGAGCTGGATATCTAAGCAGGTAGATGTGCCGACTCATGAAGAAGGACCATCTGGAAGAAGCTCTTGATCAGCAGATGCATTCGGACAGGCTCGCCTTGCATCAGTCTAGCCACGGTTTCTTTGTCCCCGATAGAAAACGAGTAGTGTTCACGAAAAAAAGGGTCTGGGAAGTCAATGAAAGGAGTCTCTGATGAAGCATCCGTTTGGATTTCGTTGTGACAATCGGTTTCGGTCTGATTTATGCATGCAGACACGCAAACAACTCGGCACCTGTGGAGTAGTGTCCGAGGACTGCGAATTCTGTATCGAATCTTCCTTGATCGTCGAAATGGAGGACGCAATTTGCGCCTACACCGATGATTCAACGATCCAGTGTAGCGACTGCGGCGAGGACATTGAATGGATTGATGATGTCTTCTGCCCCTATTGCGGAAATATCAACGGGGATGAATCTGAGGTCTAGTGATCCTCACGCTCTTTCCATCGCCAGATGGCGTTGAGCATATGTATAGGGCTGAATTCATCTAGTTGAGATGGGGTATCTAAACTGGACGTCAGAAGTCTGTGATGGAGTGAGAGACATGGCCGAGCGGGCATCTTGTCGGAAATCCGGAGTGCCTTGAAAGGAGGTACAAAATGGACGAATATTTTGGAGCTCATCTCTACATCGACAAGGGCGTTTATACGCACCACGGGTTGGGAGTCGGCAACGGAAAGGTCATCCACTATGCCGGCCTTTCGAATGGATTAGAAGCAGGACCCATCTGCGAAGTCTCGCTCAGCACTTTCGCCGGATCCTGCCAGATTCAGGTAAAGAAGCACCCGAACCGACGATACTCCTGCGAAGCAGCTGTCGAACGCGCTCGATCTCGCCTGGGTGAAGATGCTTATTCGATCTGGGGCAACAACTGCGAACACTTTATGATGTGGTGCATTGATGGAATCCACACGAGCGACCAGGTCGATGGCGCCGTCAAAGTGGCAACCGCAGGTTCTTCGGTAGCAACGGGTCTGGGTGCTGTCGAGGTGGTCTCGTCCTGCGGCGCGGTGGCGGGTTTGTCTGGTCCTGGGGTGATGTCAGGATTGGCGAGTACGGGAGCCCTGGTCGGTGGGGGAGCGGTTGCTGGAGCAGGACTTCTAGCAGGGATAGGAGGTCTT
>CALAMB010000306.1 GCA_937925645.1 uncultured Acidobacteriota bacterium | reverse complement strand
CCGGACGATCAGAACAGATTCCCCACCATCGTCGGGTCTTCCTCCTCGTCGGTCTGCAGGCCGAACACCTCGTTGAACACCCCGGCCACGTGCTTGCGGTCGTCGGAGCCGGCGTTGCCGAGCAGCGTGGCCAGCGCCACCTGCTGCAGACTCAGGTGCGGCAGCGCCCGGGCCGTTCTCAGAAACGCCATGTAGCCGTAGATGGTGGGCGGCGTCAGCGTCTGCAGGTTCCCCTCGCTGCGATGCCGCCGGACGACGTTGCCCAGTTGCACCACCTTGACGATGAGCTCGGCAGGCACCGGGACTCCGCCGTTGGCGTTGAAGATGTGCTCCAGCACCTGCACCTCCTGCTCGGCCGTCAGGTAGTCCAGGGTCAGGTTGATGGTGAACCGCCGCTTCAGGGCGTCATCCAGGGTGACCAGGGTGTGGGTGGCGCTCTGCTCGGCCTGGTAGTTGCTGTCGGCCACCCAGGCGATGCCCTGGCCCGGAAAGTGCGTGCCGTCCGGCAGGACGATCTCGGCCCGTGTCATCAGGTTGAGCAGGCCGCCCTGGACGCTCGACGAATGCACCCGCCCGATCTCGCGCAGCCAGATCAGCGGGTAAGCCGGACCGGCGCACCGGGCGGCCGCCGCCAGGGCGGCCACCAGCCGGCTCGGCTCGTCGTAGGTGGTGCCGTCCTTCAGCGCCCGGCGCTGGTACAGCTCGCCCGGCGCCTCGAAGGTCGCCATCTCGATGGGGAACAGCTTCAGCGGCCGCGGCGCGCAGCCCAGGCCGTCGCACACCCCGTGGAAGTTCTCCGGAACCGTGTAAAGCGCCTCCAGGAGCGAGCTTTTGGCGCTTCCCGTCGGCCCCGACAGGTGCACGAATTCGTGGTGGACGATGGCGAACACGAGGGTCTCCACCAGCCATTTCTGAAGGTACAGCGGATTGCCCCCCGGCGGCGGCAGCAACTCCACCAGGTCGGTGGGCCCCGCCTTCCGGTATTGATCCGGATCGCAGACGCTGTAAACGTTGCCAGCCATGACTCTCCTCCTCAATCGGTCAGAATGTCCAACTCGCCGGTGCCGCGCGCCTCGACGCGCACCGGCCGGTCCGCGACGGGCACGTCCTCCCAGCGGAGCACCGCCTCCGCCGCCAGCGCGCGCCCGTGCTCCAGAATGGCGCGGGCGCCGAAGGCGATGACGCTGGCCTCGAGCGTGGCCAGCACCGCCCGGCCCACGCCCGCGCCGATGGTCACCGCCGTCACCGGGCGGCCCAGGCGTTCGGCCGCGGCGTGCACTGCCCCGGCCACCGCGCGTTCCACGATCGCCGCCAGCGCGTCGCCGTCGAGAGGTTCGAACAGGATGGGCGTGCCGATTCGGCTCAGGAAAGCGCCGCTGAGCATGCCCTTGATCTCGTTCACGATCTTCTTTTTCACCGTCCGGGCCGTGGGCGCGTTGTTGTACCCGATGCCGTCGCGGCGGACCGCCTCGTCCATGCCGCCCGGCAGGTTCATCGTGAAGGCGAAGATGAGGTTGGCGCAGGAGAACATTCCGCCGGCGGAGCTCTGCGCCTCGCCGTTCTCCAGCACCTGGAAAAAGAGCGCCGCCAGGGCGGACTGGACCGGCGGCGGCGCATGATCGATGTCACAGACCTCCACCACGGCGCCGCGGTGGTGCTTGGCCACCTGTTCCAGCCGGCCGGGCTGGTAGGAGTTCACGATCCCCCGGCTGGAACCCAGCAACTGGCTGGTGACGGTGTAGGCGTCAGACATGCTCGCGGCGTCGATGACCACGAATGGCACGTCCAGCACGCGCGCCAGAAGTTGGGCGCTCTCCGACTTGCCCGTGCCGGGCGTCCCCTGGGCGCAATAGCGGAGGGGCTGATGCAACGGCCGCGTCAGAACCTCCATGGTCAGCCGCCGACTGAGCGCCTCGAGCGCCCGGTCCTGGGCCAGCAGGTGCTCGTGGAAGCAGGCCAGCAGCTCCGGCGAGGCGAGCGTCCGCACCCATTCCGCCTGTACCTCCGCCACGCGCTGCGCCCGCGGGCGGACGCACAGACCAGCGAACGTCTCACTCAGGGCGGCGGAGCGGTCGACGAACGCGACGGTCGCGTCCGGGCCGCGGTAGCGCCCGGTGAAGTAGTCGGTCGTCACCTTGCGCGCCACCAGCGGCAGGATCCGCCGCTGCTGGGCGTCGCCCCGTCCGTCGACGGCCGCCAGCACCCGCCGCGTCAGTTCTTTCCGTCGGGCGGGCGACAATCCGCCGTGCGAGCGGCAGGCCACCTGGACTGCCACATCGGCCAGCGCCGGCAGCGCCACCTCCGGAACGTGCCGCACCACCGGCATCAACGGGTCCGAGGCCGCGCCCTGCCCCCCGTGGAACACCCCCTGGAGTTCCTCATAGGTCCCCGTGAAGATCGGAGACCTCCCCCCTGCCACCAGAGTCGCCAGCAGGGCGCGGACCTCGTTCCCCAATTCGTAGCGGCTGGCGCCGAGACTGATGCTCTCCACCGGCACCACCACAAAGCCCGGCGCGCGGCGCACCAGTTCCACCAGTCCCTGCGCGTTGACGGACGGCACCACCAGCCGGCCGAGACTCCCCCCCGTGCTCATCGCCACCCGGGCGAGCAACGCCTGCGCGTAATCCGAAAATGCCAGCGACGGCGTCGCGACGGCCACCGGCGCGGCGCCGCCCAGGTAGTCCAGAATCTCACGGGCCCACCCCACCTGCGCGGGATCCAGTTCCGCCTCGGCCTGAGCCAGCGGATGCACCGGCTCGAGGACCTCGCGCACCTTCCGGTAGGCCGCCGCCAACTCCTGGTCCGTCTTTTCGGACGGGATCTCCGCCTGGAGCAAGCGGGCCAGGTCTTCCAACTTCTTCAATTCGTCCAGAAACTTCTCCTGACGACTCAGCGACAGCGTCGCCGCCTTGACGCTGAGCATCATCCGCAGCGCGACGCGGTCGTTGTCGATTTCGGGCTCCAGACAGTGCACCCGGTCCGACAACGCGGCCAGTTTCTGAAACACCGCCGGCATGCCGCTCCGGGCCTGGGCCGGCCCCTCAAACAGGAGGACGACGATTTCCACGATGTCATCATCGGGCTTGTAACAACCCTGAACCGCCAGGATGCCCCGCTGATTTGTCGCCGCATCCGGCGATGTCGCGAACCCCTCGCCGTCCGGCGCCATCGTGACGGACGCCTGGATCACCTGCTGGCAGAGACCGGCCAGCTGGCGCACGGTGTCATGAACCGCGCTGCCGCTCCAAAACTCCACGCCACTCAGGTTGAGCTTGGTCATGTTCGTGCACCTCCCGGTCGGCCAGCCGCTGAGCGCTGTTTCGGCGGCTCTGCACCTCGGCAATGCACCGAGCATGCCAAACTTCTATATGCTTTGTTTTGTTGACATTAATCACTTCTCAACCAAAAAGATTGAGTACGATGCAGCCAAATGGTCAAAATGGTTGAATACCCGCCCACATACTCAACCCAAAACCCAAAAACCACCGCCGGATTTGCGAACTATTCATATATTCCATTCATATTGTTATTTTTAATATCGTCACACTACTCAACCTTTAATCAACTAATCATTAATGATGAAATAATTGGTTGAGTTGTGCCAACATATCCGGGTACAATCGCTCATCAACTCAACGAGGTGCCCAATGAATACTCGTGCGTTGAAGTACCTGGCGGGACGACCGGCTGAAGGCCCGTTCCGGTGCGCCCTGCCGCGAAACCGGGCGCAGGACCTGGAGAAGGTTCCGAAACCGTCGCAGTCTGCGATCTATCTGGTGGACAACGCGGATCTGGCCGGCTTCCGAACCATGACCGACCTGGTGGTGGACCGGGGTTTCAAGAACGTCCACAAGGGATTGAAGACCTACCTCACGGGCTGCCCTGCAGGCAAGATCCCGCTCGTAGAAGGCGTCTACCGATCCACCGGCCAGTTGCAACGGAGCGTCGGCGATTTTCTGAAGAACACCGGCTCCCGCATCCCGCACTTCCGCGCCATCGTAGGCGTCCCGCCTGACTTGTTCGACAACTTGTGGACGATGGCCAGGACCGACCCCGCAGACGGCGAGACTGCCGTCCCCACGACGGCCGCTCCGGAACCCGGCGCCTCGCCGCCGGGCACTCCGGGGTCCGACGCCGATGCGGCCGGCGACGGATCGCTGATCCAGCTCATCGGCTACCACGCCGAGGCCAGGGTTCTCGACTCCAAGTTCGTCGGGCAATCCGTGGATGCCGAACTCGTGCGACAGCTCATTGTCCAGGCGGCTCGGGCCGAATGCTCCGTGCTCATCGTCGGCGACACCGGCACCGGCAAGAACATCGTCGCTCAGGAAATTCATTCTCTGAGCCGGCGCGGCAAACACCGCTTCGTGCCCGTCAATTGCAGCGCCCTGCCGCTCAATTTGCTGGAGTCCGAACTTTTCGGATTCAAGAAGGGCGCGTTCACTGACGCCTACGCCGACCGGATCGGCCTATGGGAGGCGGCCAATCATGGCACCATCTTTCTGGACGAGGTCGCCGAACTCCCCGTGCCGCATCAGGCCAAGATCCTGCGCGTGCTGGACGACAAGGCCATCCTGCCGTTGGGAGCCCGGGAACCCGTCCAACTGGACGTCCGGGTGCTGGCGGCGACCAACCGCGACCTGTTCGGCATGGTTCAGCGCGGCGAATTCCGGGAAGACCTGTACTACCGCCTCCGGGGCATGCTCATCCGCACGCCGGCCCTGCGCCGACATCTCGACGACGTCCCCCGGCTCGCCCAGCACTTCTGGCAGCGAATCACCCGCAATCCGTCGGCTGCCCTCCCAGATGACATCCTGAGCGAACTGCGGGGCTACGCCTGGCCGGGCAACGTGCGCGAGCTGCTGATGGTGCTGTCCAGTTTGTACGCCATGTTCGGGGATCGCCCGCTGACCGTCCAGCACCTGCGCGCCATCTTCAAACTGGACGGCCAGCAGGAAGCCAAGGAGCCGCCGCCGGCCGATGAACGGGAATTCAGCCTGCACCGGGCGGAATGCCTGCGTCACCTCCGCCGTACTCAGGAAGTGCTGCAAGCCGTCCGGGTGGTGCTGCAACCCGTCATCGCCCAGCGCAATCCGCCCGTTGACGCGGTGGAGCGCCTGCGGGCCGACATGCTTCTGCGGTCCAACGAGGTGGATATCCTGTGCACGCGCCCCCTGCTCTTCCACAGTGAGATCGTGTTCAACACGATCCACGGGCTGAAGGGAAAGGCCGCCTACTTTTTGGGCGTGCTGGCCGATGATGCCGCCCGCGCCGTCCAGTACGCGCGCACGGTTCTCAAGCCGGAACTGGAACTGGCTGGTTCAGCGGTGTTCAAAGAGGTGGAGCGGCTTCTGGACAAGATGTAGCGGTGACTGACAATTCGACGGCCGGCTGAAGGACTTCAGCCGGCCGTCATATTCCCGACACAGACCGATCGTCTGAGGAACCGGCTCAGTAGTCCAACTGGCCGTTGAAGATCATTTTTTCCAGCTTGAACGTGGCGTCCACGGATATGTCGTCGTCGCGCATCTGGAACTTCTTCGTTTGGAAGCGGAGCGTCTTGTCCGCGGCGGTGATCAGCCGCGTGCCGTCCGGCAGGAAGCGCGGGAAGATGAACTTGGCACCCGTGCCGTCGGGGGTGGGCGGGATGTAGTCCTTGATGAACACCTTCTTCCCGCTGCTGGTGGCGAGGAAGGTCTCGTTGGTCAGCTCGCCCACAGCCAGAGCCCGCAACTGGCGGTCCATGTCGGCAACCGAAGTGGCGCCCTTGGGCTTGGAGTCCAGCACCCAGGCGACGACAATCTCGTCGCCGAAGTCGCGCTCGGCGAAATCCTTCAGCCGCTGGAGCCGGCCGGCGTCCCCCTTCGCGGCGAGCACGGCGACCGCCGAACGGACGGGCCGTGACGAGAACAGCATGACCCGGACGATGGTGAGGATCTCCCGCTCGCTGCCGACAGTATCGGTGGCGCCCCGGCTGGTCGCCGTTCCCACCGGCGACGCAGGTTCATAGGTCGAAGCGTCCTGGGTGAGGTCGCTTCCGCCGGAGCCGGTGCTGCTCCAACTGAACTCCACGCACCACGGCGACTTCATGATCATCTTGCGGGCTTCCTTCTCGGACCACTTCGCGTATGGTTTCTTCTCCCAGTATTCAGCGGCCGACAATGACGCGCCGGCCAGGGCGATAAGCCCGATCATCCCGATAAAAACTCTCAGGCGCATGATGAATGTTCCTCCTATAAACGGTTGAACCGCACGGTGCGGCATCCCACCCATGGTTAAGATGCATTATACGGCCGGCGGTGACGCGCGGATTCAACAAACCGCGGATCGCCGCCAGCGGCGTCGACGCTTCGGTCGATGGGCAGAAGCGCCATCGGCGCCGGGACGCTGGCCCGACGCCGATGGCGGTGAATGGTCGGATGCGGTCTGCGGACGCGTCCCGTGGCTCAATACTCGAGCTGGCCGGCCAGTTGGAGGTCTGCCACTTTGAAGGTGGCGTCCACAGCCACCGCGTCGTCCTTCATCTTGAACTTGCGCGTCTGGAACCGGAACGTCTTGTCGGCAGCGGTGAGGAATGGGGTGCCGTCGGGCATCGTCCGCGGGAAAACGAACTTCGCGCCGGTTCCGTCGTTGGTCGGCGGGATGAAATCCTTGATGTATACCTTCTTGCCGCTGCTGCTGGCCAGGTAGGTGTCGTTGGCCAACTCGCCCACCGCCAGAGATCGGAGCTGGCGGTCCAGGTCGAACACCGACGTCGCGCCTTTCGGCTTGGAGTCGACCACCCAGGCGATGACGATCTCGTCGCCGAAGTCGCGCTCGGCAAAATCCTTCAGTTTTCCCAGCCGGGTCTTGTCCCCTTTGGCGATGAGGATGGCGTAGGCCTGGCGGATGGGCCGGGAGGAGAACAGCATCACCCGCACGATGGTGATGAATTCCCGCTCGGCGTCGGTGATGCCCCGGCTGTCATCGGCCGGGGTGCTGGTCGGCGGAGACATGGTCCCGAGGGGCGGCCCGGTCACGTCCGAACCGATATTGCTCTGTCGCCCCCAGTTGAATACGTAACACCAGGGTGATTTCTCCAGCATCTTGCGCGCGTCCTTCTCCGACCACTGGGTATACGGTTTCTTCTCCCAGAAACCGGCGGCGGCCAGCGTCAGGGTGAGAGCGGCGATCAGGCATGTGACGACGATCAACTTACCACGCATGGATATTCCTCCCGATAGATTCGGTCCCACAAATAGAGTCAATTATCCGTCAGACGTTTCAAAATCACCAGCCCCTTTGGTGATTTTCTTTGCCGGCCGGCCAGCGCCTCTCAGGCGCCGAGGTGCATCCGCAGCCGGCTCAGCGCCTCCTCGCGGGGGAATGTCTGGCGCTCGCCGCCGCGGAACTGCAGTTCCAGTTCCCCCGCCTGGTGGGTACGCCGGCTCAGGGTCAGGACCACCGGCAGGCCCAGCAGGTCGGCGCCGGCGAATTTGTCTCCGGCGCGGACGTCGCGGTCGTCGTACAGCACATCGATCCCGTCCGCCTGCAGCGCGGCATACAGCTCCGCCGCCCCCTGCGACACTTCGGCGTCCTCGAGGTTGAGCGCCACCAGGTGCACCGCGGCCGGCGCCAGGGCGCGGGTCCAGACGATGCCGGTGGCAGCGTGGTGCTGCTCCACCGCGGCGGCGACGAGCGCGGTGAGGTTCAGTTCCAGGTGAACCCACCCGACGGCCCGGGTTTTCCCTTGCTGATCCAGGCACGCCGGTCCGGCCGGATCCGCCGGCGCGGCGCCTGAACCCGCCAATCGGGCGATCACCGCGCCGGAAGTGTCACTCAGCCGTCCGGCATCGCACCGCGGACACCCGTGCCCCGCCGCCGTCGCGGCATAGTCGCCGAATTCCGGCCGCGGCAGGTCGCGGTCGAAATTGACGTTGATCAAGTGGTGATCGGTGCGGTTGGCGCCGCACTCGAAATTCACGCGGTCCCGCGTCTGCGCGTCCGCCAGAATCAGAACCTCGGCCGGAAGTCCGATGGGGCCGGCATAGCCCACCTCGGCGCCGGTGAGCACCCGGACCGTCTCGGGCGGGGCGAGTTCCAGCCGGGCGCAGCCCAGGCGCCGGCGGATCTTCGCCTCGCTCACGTCGCAGTCGCCCCGCACCATCACCGCCACCGGCCGGCCGTCGGCCAGAAACAGGAGGAGCTTGGTGGTCTGCCAGACCGGGATGCCGAGGAATTCGGCCAGCGGCGCCGGCTGGATCAGCCCCGGTCCGCAAACCGTCGACATGGGCCGCGGGTCGGCATCCTGCGGGTGACGCGCCAACCGGGATTCGGCGACTTCGGCCCGCGCGGCATAACCGCAAGCCGGACAACTCAGGACGCGCTCCGGCCCGCCGGCCAGCTCGATGATCCAGGCGGACGCCGGCCCGTCCTCGATCCAGCGGCCCTCCACGGCGGCTGCGCTCACCATCTCCATCACCACGGAGCGGCATGCGGCGGCCGCCGCGTCGAGGTGGGCCGGTTCCATGGCCAAGTTCCAGGATTGAAACACCCGGCACTCCCGCGCTTCGAACAAGCCGGAGCGGGTGCGGCCGCCATTCCGGAAACGGGCGCCGATCTGGAAGAATCGCCGGGGAAGCTGCTTGTAGGAATTGATCTCCCGGGCCGCGAGCCGAAGCAGCGCCGCCGTCGGATCGCCGCCCAGGCGCAGTTCGAAGCCCCGGCGGTCGGTCACGGCGTAACCTTCGCCATCCGCCGCTGAAGCCGCCGCGTCCTGGAGCGCCGGCAATTCCAACTCCACCATGGCATGGCCCGCCGCGACCGCCCGGGCCAGCTCACCGGCCCGGGCCATCACCCGTTGTCCCAGGGGCAGCATGACGAACAGCCCGGGCGCCGTCTCGCGGATGAAACCGCCCTGGACCAGCAAACGGTGCGACGCCAAGGTCGCTCCCCTGGGCGCCTCCCTGGCCGGACGGGCCAGCATCTCCGACATGCGCATGGTGCACCTCCTGCCTGATTCAGCCGTCGGAATATCCGCGCCCCGACAAGCGGGAACTCCGGCTGATTGTACCCCAAGGTGAGCGTCGGGGGAACCTTCAGCCCCGCTCAGAACCCCGCGGTTTGATCTTGCCGGTGAATCGCCGCCGGGGTATGGTAAGGGCGAAACCCCATCAAGGAGGCCGCATGATTCCCCGCCCCCTGATCCTGTATGTCTCGTGGGCCGTGCTGTTCGGTCTGTGCGCCGCCGCACCGGCGCCGGCGTGTCCCGCGGATGAAACCTTGTTCGCCACCTTCTCGATCTGCGCCATCGATCCGGCCACCGGCGAGAGCGGCGCCGCGGTGACCACCCGGGTCCCCTTCGTGGGTCGGGCGGTGCCTTGGGTCGAAGCCGGAGTCGGCGCCGCCGCCACCCAGTCGTGGACCGTCGTGGAATACGGCCGCCGCGGGCTGGACCTGCTCAAAGACGGCGTCCCGCCCGCCGAGGCGATCCGCCGCCTCCTCGCCGACGACGCCGGCGCCGACCGGCGACAGCTCGGCCTCATCAACATGAAGGGTGAAGCGGCCGCGTTCACCGGCGCCGCCTGCGGCGCCTGGGCCGGCGATCGACAGGGGAAAAATTACACCGTCCAGGCCAACATCATGGTGGGACCGGAGGTGGTGGCGGCGGTGGCCGACAGTTTTGAAAAAACCGAGGGCACCGGCATGCCGCTGGCGGAGCGGCTCATCCTGGCGCTGGAGGCCGGCCAGGCGCTCGGCGGCGACAAGCGACGGGGTCTGTTCCAGTCCGCTGCCGTCAAGGTGGCCGACCCGGACCATCCCGGCCGCGGCGGCGATCATATCAGCCTGGCCATCGAGGTGGGCGAGCATCCCGAACCGGTCGTGGAGCTGAAACGGATCTATTACCGGACGTCCGGCCGGCTGGGCTGGCGGGAGTTTTCCGAAATCCGGGGCAGCGACGTCGTCGAACTCAAGCGGATGCTCCACGCGCTGGGATTCTGGCGCCGCGAACTGGCCGCTTTCCCCGAACCGCCGCGGTACGACATCCCGGAGTCGCTGCGCACCAGCGACCCGAAGGGGTATGAGGTGCGGCTGGCCGAATTCCGCGCGCGGCGGACCGCGTTCGAAACCGCCTTCGCCCTGTACGACGGCGAAGCGATGGACGCGGTGGACGCGTTCCGCAAGGCCCACGGTCTGGAGTACGAGGGGAACGCCCGCGGACTGGTGGACCGCCGCTTCGTCGAAGCGCTCCGGCAGGCGTATTATTTCCGGCCGAAACCGCCGCAGCCCTGAACGAACCGCCGGCACACCGGAGACATCAGGAATTGGAACACCGCAAGGAGGCACCATGACGTTGCATACCTATGACGCAGTCCGCCGGGCCCGCGTGCTCGAAACGGCGCGGGCCATGCTGGTGGCCGCCCGCACCGCCCCGAAGGGACGAGGAATCGACAATCTGGTGGCCGCCGTTGTGGACGGTGACGAAATCGCCGTTCTGGCCGACACCATGCGGGCCTTAGGCCGGCGCGGCGGCGTGGCCTTTTTCGAGCGGGACGCGGACAACCTCGCCCACGCCGACGCGGTCGTGTTGCTCGGCACGCGGATCGCCCCGTTCGGCCTCAAGATCTGCGGCATGTGCGGATTTCCGAACTGCGAAGCCAAGGCGGAGCATCCGGGCGTGCCGTGCGTGTTCAACACCGGCGACCTGGGAATCGCCGTGGGATCCGCCGTGGGCGTGGCCGCCGACCACCGGGTGGACACCCGGGTCATGTACACCATCGGCCAGGCGGTCAAGGAGCTGGGCTGGCTGGGCCCCGACACGGTCATCATCTACGGCATCCCGCTCAGCGCCACGGCTAAGAATCCCTTCTTCGACCGGCCGCCGGTCTGACCGCCGGCAGCACGCGGATCGGCACAGTGTCTCCCCGCGATCAGACCGGCGCGAGTTTGGTGAAACTTGAGACTCAAATTGCCAGAATCGGCGTGTTTTGCTAGAATGTTGACAAACACCGCTACCTGGAGGGCTTGATGGCCAACATCCTGCTGGTCGATGATGATCGCGATTTCGTGGTCGCCACCACCATGGTCCTGGAAGCCGAGGGATACACCGTCACTCCGGCATACTCCGCCAAGGAGGCCTGGGAGGTTCTGCATCAATCCACGCCGGACGTGATGCTGCTGGATTGCATGATGGAGGATTTCGATTCGGGCTTCGACCTGTCTCGCGACATCGACATCAAGTTCCCCAGCGTGCCGGTGATCATGCTCACGTGCGTACGGGAATACATGAGCGACAAGTGGAAATTCTCCCGCGACGAAGACAAGAAATGGCTCCCCGTCAGCCATTTTCTCGAAAAACCGGTCGCTCCGGAAGACCTGATCAAGACCGTCCGCCAGGTGCTCGCCGAAAAGAAAAAATAGCTCCGACCCGCCGGTTGCCGCGGCTGTCCGCTTCGGCGAATGAACATCGCCGATCGACTCGCCTTTCTTTCGAATTGATGGTATGATCCGGTCCATGGCCAAAACCGTGTTGTTCATCGATTTCGAGAACATTCAAAACATCGACTTGCCGGCGTTGAAGGACCATGACATCGAGATCAAGATCTTTGTCGGCGACAGCCAGCAAAAGATCCCCTTCGAGCTGGTCCAGTCGGCTCAGGAGTTCGGGGGCTCCATCGAGTGGGTCAAGATCGAGGGCAGCGGCAAGAACGCCCTGGACTTCCACATCGCATTCTACCTGGGCCGGCTCAGCGCCGCCGCCCAGCACGCGGCGTCCTTCATCATTCTCTCCAAGGACACGGGCTTCGATCCGCTCGTCCGCCACGTGAAGCGACATCACATCGCCTGCCGCCGGATCAACAGCATCATGGAACTGGCCAAGCGGAGCGAGTTGCTGCCCCTCAACCACGAACTGGTATCCAAGGTGATGGAAAACCTGTCAAAAATCGACAAGAACCGCCGCCCCCGCACCCGCAAGACCCTCCATCAGCACATCCACGGGCTCTTTCTCAAAAAGGAGAACGAGACGACGGTCAACACGGTGATCGACTCTCTGTTTGTCCAGAACAAGCTCGCGGAAGAGAACAACAAGCTGATTTATCATTTCTAAACTCTAACATCGGGAGAATTCCGCGCGGAGGCGAAGGTTCATGGCCCAAGGACTGACCACGGCCGGTTGGGTGTTCCTGTGCCTGGGATGGGGCGCCATCATCTCATTGGTGGTTTACTGCTTCTCCCGCGTTCTGTTCGGTGGCCGGCGCACGCTCTCCGCCGGGGCAGATCCTGATCGTGACCGGTGGGCCAGCCGGGTGGGGCTGATCCTGGCCATGGCCGGCAACGCCGTCGGGCTGGGCAATTTCCTGCGCTTCCCGGTCCAGGCCGCCGGCAATGGCGGCGGCGCCTTCATGATTCCGTATTTTTTGGCTCTGCTGCTGCTGGGCATTCCCATGATGTGGGTGGAATGGACCATCGGCCGCCACGGCGGAGTCCGCGGCCACGGCACCACGCCCGGCATGTTCGCCGCGATGTGGAAGCACCCGGCGGCCAAATATCTCGGCTTTCTCGGGATCATGACTCCGTTTACCATCCTCGTCTACTACGTGTTCGTCGAGTCGTGGTGCATGGCGTTTTCATGGTTCTCCCTGACCGGCCGCTACGCCGGCAAGACCGACCGCGCGGCCATGGGGGAGTTCCTCCGCGGCTTCCAAGGTGTGGAGGCCAGCGCCGACTTCCCGTCGATCCTGACGGCACTCGGCTTCCTGGCCCTGACCCTGACCATCAACTACTTCTGCCTCTACCGGGGCATCTCCAAGGGGATCGAGGTGCTGGCCAAGATCGGCATGCCGCTGCTTTTCGTGTTCGGCATCGCCCTGGCGGTGCGGGTGCTCACGCTGGGCGCGCCCGATCCGGCGCAGCCAGACTGGAGCGTCGCCACGGGACTGGCCTACATCTGGAACCCCGACCTGAGCCGGCTGGGGCAGGCATCGGTCTGGCTGGCCGCCGCCGGGCAGATTTTCTTCACCCTGAGCCTGGGCCAGGGCACCATCAACATGTACGCATCGTACCTGCGGGAGCAGGACGACATCACCCTGAACGGGTTGAGCACGGGCTCGACGAACGAGTGCGCCGAGGTGGTGCTGGGCGGCACCATCGCCATTCCGGTGGCGGTGGCTTTTTTCGGCTTGGCGGAAACTCAGGTCATCGCCCGGGAGGGCGCCTACAACCTGGGCTTCCAGACGATGCCGGTCATCTTCCAGCAAATTCCGATGGGGCAGCTGTTCGGCGGGCTGTGGTTCGGCCTGCTTTTCATCGCCGGCATCACCACATCGGTGGCCCTGGCCCAGCCGGCCGTGGCTTTCCTCGAGGATGAGTTCGGCTGGCGTCGCCCCCGCGCCGTGAACACGGTCATGGGCATCGCCGTCTCCAGCACGTTGCTCGTGGTCGCCTTCTTCCGCCACGGCTTCCTGGACGAGCTCGATTTCTGGGCCGGCACGTTCTTCCTGGTTGTCCTCACCGCCATCGAGATCGTGCTCTTTTCGTGGGTGTTCGGCATCGAACGCAGTTGGGCCGACATGCACCAGGGCGCGGACCTGCGGGTGCCCCGGATCTACAAGTTCGTGCTCAAGTACGTCACCCCGCTCTACATCCTGGTGCTGCTTGTGACCTGGACCTGGCAGGAGGCGGTGGGCCAGCTGCTGATGGAGGGCAAGCCGGCGGCGGACAAACCCTATCTGTGGGGCGCCCGCGTCCTGATGGCCGTCTTCGCCGGCGTCACCTTCTGGATGATCCACAGGGCCTGGCGCCGCAAGCACGGCCAGGGTCCCACGTAAACCGGTTCCTGATCTTTGACCGATTTCGGGAGACGCCGATGCGCGGCGCCGCTTCCATTCCGCGCGGAACGCGGCGGACGGTGCCAAAAAACGGTTTTTACGGTCAAAAACGCCATTTAAGCAGCAGATTGAACCCGATATTTGCACCAAAGCTCACATTATCAGCCAAATGCCGAGGTCCGACCAGATTTCAAACCCGATTTCGAGACCCAATTTCGTCTATTAGCCGACTTTTGAAATCCGGGCCGCTCTATGCAAACTATCGCCGTGACGGTAGACGGCTTGCAGGAGGACCGCCATGACGATGCAACAAATTATCCTGTTGTTGGGTTTGGCCAGCGTATTCTGGGCCGTCGGGACGGCCGTGTGCATCTACGAGGCCCTGCGCCGGCGCGGCGAGCGGGTGAGCTTCATCTGGTTGCGGATGATGATCCCCAGCTATCTCAGCCGGTACAGAGCCATCACTCGGGCGGAGACCGGTAGGACAGGACCCCTGTTCCACAGCTGGATCGTGTCCATCAATCTGGCCCTGGTGGTTTTCATCATTTACGCCCTGGTTTGATAACCGCATCTTCCCGTCCCGCTTCATCGTCCGTACGCCGCGTTCGACGAACGCGGCCCGTTGTACCCCGCGACCGATGGCCGCGACTTTGCGGTGGTGCAGGCGTTCCGCCTGTGGTTCCTCGCGGCTTCCGGCCGAGAGGTCGCTGAGTGCGCCCCTGATTGCAAAGCGGCTCCGGCGAACGGCCGGGTGGTGCCGATTACGGGCAACAGCCGACCGGACGGGAACGAGACCCGAGCATCGATCACGATTACGAATACGATTCCGATCACGATTACTCAGCTACTCCCGATTTTCTGCCAATTTTTGGCAGGATTATTTTACTGAAGCCATGAGCAAGATCAAACAGCCGGCAGGCGGGAGGTACCGCGAGCGGCAGCGAGCGGCGCGAGGG